>DGTU01000104.1 GCA_002394465.1 Treponema sp. UBA4328
ATAAACTTATTGAATATCAGAAATTCAAGAAGCTTTCGAATCTTATGGAAGAAAAAGAGGATGAGAGCGAGTGGAGTTATGAACGCAAGAAAATCCAGCGAATCCTTCCTTTTGAAGAAGAGGATTTGTGGGAGCGCGTTGATACATGGGATCTTCTTGAACAGATGCAGAAGATTTTTAAAAATCTTATCTCTTCGTACTCTGATGATAAGATAATCAACATGTATGAAGAGATTTCTGTCAACGAGAAGATTGCCCTTATGAATGAACTTCTTGAAGACAGGGAAGAGTGTATGTTTACCGACCTGATTATCCGGAAGGGTAGCAAACTCGATGTAATCTGTGCGTTTATGGCTCTTCTCGAGGCTGTAAAGGATAAGATGGCAACGATTTATCAGAACAGGATGTTTGGTGACATAAAAATCTGCCGTTACAAGGCAGCATAATATTTTTATCAGGAATAAAAAATGGATGTAAATTTGGAAAAAGAAGCGGCTCTGGTTGAATCAGTGCTGTTTCTTGAGAGTGAGCCCCTTACCGTTGATTCTATTGCAGCTATAACCCAGCTGTCGAAGGATATTGTTCCGGACTGTATTGAACTGCTCAAAGAAAAATATGCTGCTGAAAATTCAGGCGTTGAACTTGGCATGATTACCGGCGGATGGGCGCTGGTTCCTAAAAAAGAATTCTGGGAAACATTGAAAGAACGTTACGGCAATAAGAACGAAGGAAAATTAAGCCGCTCTGCAATGGAAGTTCTTTCGATTATTGCCTATAAACAGCCGATTACGAGGGCTGAAATTGAATCAATCCGCGGAGTGTCTCCGGATAACATGATCAGGCTTCTTGCGGAGCGTCAGCTGGTAAAGGAAGTCGGAAGAAAAGATGCACCCGGACGTCCTGTTCAGTTCGGTACGACAAAGGAGTTCCTTAAATTTTTCCGCCTGAATTCAATTGCCGAACTGCCTCAGCTTGATGAAAAAGAAAACGAGAGGTTTGAACTTGCCCGCTGATGTAAATTCACAGATAAGGCTGCAGGTTTTCCTCGCGCATTGTGGCGTTGCAAGCAGAAGAGCCTCGGAAAAAATTATTCTTGAAGGTAAAGTAACGGTTAACGGAACTGTCGTTACTGAACTTGGTACAAAAGTCAGTCCTTCTGATGAAGTCTGTGTTTCAGGACAGATAGTGGTTCCGGAGGAACGTAAACTTTACATTCTTATGAATAAGCCTGCCGGACTCGTCTGTTCTCAGTCTGATGAAAAGGGACGTGAAGTTGCCGTTAACCTTTTGAAAGAAAAATACAGTGAACGCCTTTATAATGTGGGCCGTCTTGATATGTTCAGCCGCGGGGCAATAATCTTCACGAATGACGGAGATTTTGCTTCAAAACTTTCTCATCCGAGCAATGAAATCGAAAAAGAGTATTATGTAGAAACAAGCTATCCGCTTCCTGAAGGGCTTGCTGAAAAATTCTGTAAGGGAATTCGTGTTGACGGCGTTTTTTACAGGGCAAAGTCTGCTGCCGTCATGAATTCCCATAAAATGAAGGTTGTTCTCGTTGAGGGGAAAAACAGGGAAATCCGCAGGGTTTTTGAAGATGCAGGTGCGGCAATACGATCGCTTCAGCGTGTCCGCATAGGTTGTGTTCAGCTGGGAAACTTAAAGGACGGTGAGTTCAGGGAATTAAGCCTTAAAGAGGTGGAAGAACTTTTGTCTTTATGTAAAAATAGAAATGCTAAATCAGGAGATAAAAAATGATAATTGCCATGGACGGACCTGCAGGAACAGGTAAATCTACCATTGCATCGTTGATTGCAAAAAAACTGAACATTACTTACCTAAACAGCGGAAGTTTTTACCGTGCGCTTACAATGGCGCTTAATGATACGGATATTTCACTTGAAAATGAAGATGAAGTTCTTGATTTCTGTAAAAAACAGAGTCTCGATTATGAGAATTCACACCTTATTCTTAATGGTAAAGATGTTGAAGCACATCTGCATGATGACGCCGTAAGCAAACGGGTTGCTCAGCTGTCTTCAATTGTTGCCGTCAGACACCTTGTAAATGAACGTATGCGTGAAATTACCGGTCACCTCGACATAATCTGTGAGGGAAGGGATATGACGACGGTCGTTTTCCCTGATGCACAGTATAAATTCTATCTTGATGCTTCAATTGACGTTCAGGCTCAGAGACGTTTTGACCAGGGTGTCTCGAATATGACCCTGGAAGAAGTTAAACAGGCAATTATAAAGCGCGATGAGATTGACAGAAACAAAAAAGAAGGTGCATTAAAGCGCGCAGATGATGCTTTTTATGTAGATACATCAGACTTGACGATTGAGCAGGTTTGTGAGATAATTTTGAGCAAAATTCAAAATAAAGGGTTTAATATGGAACAGATGGAAGTGGAAACTGAAGAATCTCAGAACTCCAAGGGTGTTCTTCAGACACAATTAGAAGAGTCTCTGAAAAGTCTTGTAACCGTTGAAGACGGACAGATTGTTGATGGTGTCGTTGTTCAGGTTACTGACGATTACGTATTCGTTGATATCGGATACAAATCAGAAGGAAGGATCCCGGTACAGGAGTTCGCAGGAAAACTGCCGAAAGACGGGGAGACAATCTCAGTTGTTGTAATTAAGAAAGACGGACGCAATGGTCCTGAAATCTCATTTACTAAGGCTCAGGCAAAACAGTTGTGGAAGGATCTCCGCAAGGCTGCTGATGAAAAAGTTGCTGTAGACGGTATTATTGAAAAAGAAGTTAAAGGCGGCTTTGACGTTAATCTTGGCGGTGACATTCATGCATTCCTGCCGATCAGTCAGTCTGACAGCCAGAAGGTTGAAAATCCTTCAAAGCTCCTTGGTATGAGCGCCAAATTTTATATTGAACGCCTTTACTCTGACAATAAAGTTAATGTCGTTGTTAACCGCAGAAAGTATCTTGAGGAAGCAATCAATGCTAACCGTGATAAGTTCTTCGAGAGTACACAGATTGGTGATACTGTAAAGGGAACTGTAAAATCATTTACAAGTTTCGGTGCATTCATCGATCTCGGCGGATTCGACGGACTTCTGCACATAAATGATATGTCATGGGGACATGTTACACGTCCTAAAGACTTCGTAAAGAAGGGCCAGGAGATTGAACTCAAAGTTATCCGCCTTGATGCGGCTGAAAAGAGAATCAATCTTTCACTCAAGCATTTCTCTGAAGATCCTTGGGTACACTTCGAAGAAAAATATCATGTTGATGATGTTGTAGAAGGAACAGTTACAAAACTTACTGATTTCGGTGCATTCATTGAACTTGAAGACGGAATCGAAGGTCTTGCACATATTTCTGAATTCAGCTGGACAAAGAAAATCAACAAGGCTTCTGATATGGTAAAGATCGGGGATAAAATTAAATGTATGATCCTCGGTTATGATATTCAGGCCGGACGTGTTTCTCTCGGTCTCAAGCAGTGTACTGAAAATCCATGGAATACAATTGCTGAAAAATATCCGGAAGGTGCTAAGGTTAAGGGAAAAGTCGTTAAACTTACTTCTTCAGGTGCATTTATTGAACTTGAAGACGGAATTGACGGTTTCCTCCATGCTGAAGACATTTCATGGAAAAAGAAGGTTAAGCATGCCGGAAGCGAACTGACTGTTAACCAGGAAGTTGAAGTAGTTGTGCTTGAAGTTGATGCTGATGCACGTCGTATCAGGGTAGGAATCAAACAGCTTACTGACAATCCATGGATCAGTTTCGCAGAGAATTACAAGCCGGGTTCAACACTCGAAGGTGAAATTACATCAATTACAGACTTCGGTCTTTTTGTAAGGGCTCCAGAGGGAATTGAAGGACTCGTAAACAAGGCTAACCTTACTGATGATAAAGAAGTTTCTTATGAAGAAGCCTGCGAAAAATATAAGGTTGGTGACAAAATCAATGTTTTCGTTGTAGACGTAAATGTTGAAAAGGAAAAAGTTGCATTCTCTGTAAAGGAATACAAGAAGGCTCAGGCCCGCAAGGAAATTAACCAGTATATGTCTTCTTCAGGAGAAGATAACGAAGGTTATACTCTGGGAGATGCTCTTAAAGATCAGGAAGGCAATTAGTTTTTTTCAATGGGTGAAATGAATTCTATTGGTTCAGATAAACTCAAGACACTCATCGAAATTGACGGACTGATTAATTCCAATTATTCCGACGTAAGCGCACTGCTTGTATTCATCCTTGAATCAGCAATGCGCCTCGTCGAATGTGAATCTTCATCAATTCTTCTTGTCAATAAAGAAGATGAAACTCTCCGTTTTGTCGTTGCCCTCGGTCCTAAGGGGGCTGAGGCAAAAAACATTCCCGTTGATAAAAAGAGTATAGCCGGCTGGGTCTCTGAAAATAACAAAGCTCTTATCCTCAATAATGTCGAAAAAGATCCGCGTTTTTCAAATACAGTTCAGAATAAAACCGGATACGTAAGCAGGACAATGATTGCCGTTCCCATGAGAGTCAGGGGACAGTGTGTCGGGGTAATTGAACTTATTAACAAGAGTGAATTCCGCAAATTTGATGATAATGATCTTCAGATTCTGGAACTTCTTGCAAATCAGGCCGGCATTGCCTATGCAAATGCCAATTCATATAAATCTGCACAGGACAGGATTTCGGTTCTTCAGGAAAAAATTACAAACGGATGCGAATATCATCCATTCGTTGCGAAAAGTCCTGTAATTCTTGATCTGGTACATGTAATTGATGAAGTTGCAAAGCAGAATACGACGATTCTTATAACCGGAGAAAGCGGTGTAGGAAAAGAAATTTTTGCCGAGCAGATTCATAAAAAAAGTCCGCGTCATGACATGCCTTTTGTACGCGTAAACTGTGCTGCACTCACTCCGTCACTGCTTGAAAGTGAACTGTTCGGGCATGTTAAGGGTGCTTTTACGGATGCAGTTTCAGACAGGCAGGGAAGGTTTGAAGCTGCCAGCGGAGGAACGCTGTTTCTTGATGAAATCGGTGAACTTCCTCTTGATCTTCAGGTTAAGCTTCTGCGCGTACTGCAGGAAAGAAAATTTGAAAAGGTCGGTTCAAGCGAAACTGTAACCGCTGATGTGAGAATCATTGCTGCGACTAACCGTGACCTTGAAAAAATGGTTCAGGAAGGAACTTTCAGAAATGATCTTTATTTCCGCCTGAATGTCATGCCTATCAATATTCCTCCTTTACGTGAACGCAAGGAAGATATTGAACCGCTTGCAACTTTCTTCCTCAAGAGATTTGCAAATGAAACAAAAAAGAAATTTACCGAGTTTTCGCCTAATGCACTCAGGCTGCTGTTTGATTATTACTGGCCTGGAAACATAAGGGAGCTCGAAAATACAATAGAAAGGGCATGTGTCCTTGCACAGCCGCCGGTTATTCATCATGAAGACCTGAGACTTAATTTTTCAGATGTTCCGGATTCTTCTGCAGTGAACTACGATCAGATAGCTTCGGAAATCGCTGACAGTAATCCTGATGATAAAACGCTTAAGACGGCAATTAACAGCTTTAAAAAGGCCTATGTCACAAAGATTCTGAATGAGACGTCATGGAATCAGACTGAGGCTGGAAAAATATTAGGAATTCAGCGTACTTATGTAAGTCGTTTGCTTAATGAACTTCATATACGCTAAAAATAGGGGATATAAAATGACTAATAACAAAAATGATTCACTGGAAGAAAAACTTAACGGTTTTCTTACAAAGAAAGCAAAAATCATTTCAATCTGTCTGTGTGTGGCTGTTGCTGCGGCACTGGCACTTGCTTTTCTTATTTCCAGTTCAAACAAATCAACTGAAAAGGATCTCGCATTCATTCAGAATATTGAAGCTAACCTGAAAATGACGGAAGAAAAGCCTGCTGATACTTCAGATGAGAAAACTGCAGAAGAAAATAAGGCTGAAGAAGTAAAGTCTTTCTCTGCTGATGAGGCTCTTTCTCAGCTTGAACCATATACAGCAAAATCTGGTGTAACAGGTGTACGTGCTAATATGCTCGCTGCTGAAATTCACTATGCAAAAAAATCTTTCGATAAGGCTGCAGAAAGCTGGGTAAAGGCTGCTGAAGCTGATAAGAGTCCATATACAGCACCATTGTGCTATTTTAATGCTGCTTCTGCTTATGAAAGCATTGAAACTCCTGATACTCAGAAGGCATGTGAAAATTATTCTAAGGCTGCTGAATACGAGGAATTTGAAATGATCGACCGTGCACTGTTCAATGCCGGAAGGACAAATGAACAGCTTGGAAAGACTGAAGAAGCAAAGGCTTTTTATGAAAAACTTGCAGAAAAAGACAACGCTGCTTCATGGGCTAACCTTGCAAAATCACGCCTCATAGCACTTGAAATTAATAAATAACAGATTTACATACAATGCGTACCGCTGAATACAGAATAAAATCATTTTTATGTGCTCTTTTTATCTGTGCAGCCGGTACGCTTTTTTTTTCCTGTGGTCTTGATACGGTAATTTATGTGTATGCACCTGAGACTACCTATAACTCCGTTACCTATGAGTCTGATGATTCCCTGACATGGTACAGTTCATTCCTTACAAAGGAGACAGAGCAGGAGGATTCTTTTTCCGGGACGGAAGTATATTACAAAATCTATAATAATTATTCAGACCTTACGACTCAGCGTAATGCAATACTAAGCGTTAACTCTTCTTCAAACAGTTCTTCTGCAGCAACACGACTGATTGATACATACACTTACCAGCCACTTGGTATTTTGAAGTTATCCCGCGGTAATTTTATTCCGGCAAACGGAGATGATAAAACTGTAACATTCAGAATCAAAACTACAACAGGCAGTGAAGATTATCAGGGTGATAATTTTGAAACATTCAGGGCCTGCTTAAAGTACAGTAATAATATCATGGGAACTGTGGCTGGTGTAAGCGGTATTGTATATCTTAAATATGTGACTTATACGGAAACTGTTAATGTAACTGATGAGGATGGAAATCCTATCTATGAAGACGATGGCACAACTCCTAAAACTGAAGATAAAACGGTTTCCGTCTGGAAATATTCTGATAATTATCATACCAGTATTAGTAAGGGCGAAGGTACTGAGTGCGATTATTCAGACATAAGTTTTTATATTCCGTGCCGGAGTGTAAGTACCGGCGGCAACAAGATGAGTTTTGATTTCTTTGATGATGAAGAAACGGACAGTGATACTCATGCCGAGCCTGCCGAAGGAGATGCTGATTATTATTATAATTCAACTGCGTCTGCTTCTGACACCTATTACGTACAGTTTTTTGCCGTTGGTGTAGCATTTGACAGTGTAAACCTCAAGAATGCCTACAGCCTCGTTCTTGATCTTGGTTCCGTGCCTGTTATTAAGGGCAGGTAGGGTCTATGCCTGCAGATTTATCAGACTTAAAGAATGAACTCAATCCCGAGCAGTACGAAGCTGTAATGACAGTTAACGGTGCTATTCTCATAATTGCCGGTGCAGGTTCAGGGAAAACGCGCGTAATTACTTTCAGGATTGCGCACATGCTTAACGAAGGAATTCCTCAGAGCCAGATTCTTGCACTTACGTTTACGAATAAGGCTGCCAGGGAAATGTCCGAGAGAATTCGCGAACTGACAGGAAAAAAACTTCCCCTGCTTACGATTTCAACTTTTCATGCCTTCGGTGTAAGGGTGCTTCGTCAGGATATTTCAAAACTTGGGTGGCGGGAAAATTTTTCGATTTATGACGAAACTGACCGTAATGCCCTCATCAAGGAAACTGGTCGTGAACTTCGCTATTCTCCTGAGTCAATGGATATATACAAAATCGGAATCCTTATTTCGGACATAAAAACCGGAAGAAAACAGTGGAATGCGGAAAACGAAATTTACCGTGAACTCTATGACGGCTATCAGGAAGGCCTGAAACTCTACAATGCTGTTGATTTTGATGACCTGATTGTGCTTCCGATTAAACTTTTCAGGGAGTTCCCGGAAGTTCTCGAAAGTTACAGGCAGAGATACAGATACATTATGGTTGATGAATTCCAGGATACAAGTCACCAGCAGTATGAAATGATGCGCCTGCTTGCAGACAGAAATGTTGCTGTTGTCGGTGATGATGATCAGAGCATTTACAGCTGGCGTGGTGCAGATTATACGAACATAATAAATTTTGAAAAAGATTTTCCGGATGTCAGGGAAATACGTCTGGAACAGAATTACCGTTCAACCGGTACGATTCTCGCAGCTGCAAACGGTGTAATAAAGCACAATACGAACAGAAAGGACAAGCAGTTATGGTCAGGAAAGGGCGAGGGAAAACCGATCGAAATCTATATGCCGGACAATGAAACGGCAGAAGCTGACTTCGTCGTTGAAAGCATTCAGTCCATCGCGCTCGAAGAAAAGCGCAAATACGATGATTTCTGTATTCTCATGCGTGCAAACAGTCAGTCTCGCGCAATAGAGGAAGCTTTTCTTGAACAGAATATTCCCTATGTGATGTCCGGCGGAACTTCATTTTTCCAGCGGAAGGAAATTAAGGATGTAATAAGCTATCTGCGCGTCATTGCAAATCATGATGATGACGTTAACCTTCTGAGAATTATAAATGTTCCGCGACGCGGTATCGGAAGGGCAACAATAGAAAAACTTAATACGGTTGCAAGAAACCTCGGATGTTCCCTGTGGGATTCAATACAGACTCTTATTGAAATCCCTGAGGATAAGGCTGAAGAATATCTTGAAAAAATGAAGACAGATATATCTGATGACCTGGATTTTTCTGAGGGCGTTATGGATTCGCTGAAAGCTTTCTCGGAGATAATTGAATCGAACAAGAGTATGCTCGGCGGACATGGACTTGCCAAAAAAGTGTCTGCAATGGTTGAAAATATACGTTATTTTGATTACCTGATTCAGGAAAACCCTAAATCAGAAAAGTCAGCCAGATTTAAATACCTTAATATTGAGAGCCTCATACGTTCAATCGAAACCTGGGAAAATAATCCTGATAATGAGGATCCGAACCTTTATAATTACCTGAACAGGATTACCCTGCTGTCGAGGGATGATGCTGACGACGAAGAAGACAAGGGAAAGGTCAATGTAATGACCATTCATGCATCCAAGGGACTTGAGTTTCCGGTTGTTTTTATTGTTGGTGCTGAAGAAGGCATTATTCCTCATGGTCGTGCAGTGGATGAGGGGGGCGATGCTGCAGTCGAAGAGGAGAGAAGGCTTTTTTATGTTGCGATAACCCGTGCAAGGGAAAAACTTTATATCTCATCCTGCAGGCAGCGTCGTCACATGCAGTCTCTTGTCGACGTTCAGACAAGCCGCTTCCTTGATGAGATTCCTTCAAATCTCGTTGAATATCATAAGCCTCAGAAAGAACTTACTCCGGAAGATACTGCCGCATACCTTCAGGCAATGAAGAAAAAATTTACGGTTCCGGTTGTACCTGGATTTAAGCGTTAAAAACAAGTCGTAATAGTTTAAATATATGACGGAAAAGAACACCTTAATAGGGATAAGATAATATTATCTCAATTTAGGAGGAGATAAAAAATGAAATTGGTTACAAAAGTAACAACAGCTCTCGTAGCTTTGGCTTCATTGGCCTTGTTTGCATCTTGTGGTTCTACAGATGCAGCTGCAGCAGGTGCAGCAGCACCAGTAGCAGGTCCAAGCACAACTTGGGAATGGGAAAAGATCCCTCTTTCTGATATCGGTACATCAGACACAGTTATCGATGAAAGAATCGAAATCGCTCCTGCAAAGGCAGATGTAGCAGGTGCTAAATTTGAAGCAGTTGCCGGAAAAGCAAAATTCAAGACAGAAGCTATGGGAACAGCTCTCTATCATGGAAACAAATCTTCAGCTACTCTCGAAGGTCTTAAAGATGTATTCGTAGCAAGCTATGAACTTACTGTTGCAGCTCCTGCAAAAGTAACTCTCGTTGTTTCTGGAAACGGTGATGCAACTCCTGCTCGCTGTCTCGCTGTTTACGATGCTGCAGGTGCAACACTTACATCTATCTCTAACATCGGACAGGACAAGAAAGATACTCTTACATTCGATGCAGCAGCAGCTGGTGTTTACAAAATCAACCTCGCTGG
>DGTU01000127.1 GCA_002394465.1 Treponema sp. UBA4328
CGGGCGTCCACATAACAAATATTCTCCGTATCCGCCGTAACTTTCCTGCTGACGTGGGGGTGTCGGCATAAGTGTTTGGGCTGATATCTGTCTCTCTATATTATCAGAACATAGGAATTTTTCAAGAAAGTTATGCGTATCCGTATAAGTTCAGGACTGTCAGAGAGTGTCGAGGGGACTTGTGATGCCGATTTCTTTTTTATTGAGGACGTGGGTGTAGATCATGGTGGTGCGGATGTCTGAGTGACCGAGAAGTTCCTGTACTGAGCGGATGTCGGTACCACTTTCAAGGAGATGGGTTGCAAAAGAATGGCGGAAGGTGTGGCAGGTTGCGTCTTTGATTATGCCTGCTTCGCGGACGGCGGTTTTTACGGCTTTCTGGAGAAGGCTTTCATCCATGTGATGGCGTCCCTGCTGTCCGGTTGTTCCATTTACCCAGCGGTTCTTCTGCGGAAAGAGCCATTGCCAGCGGAATTCTTTTGCGGTGTCTGAAGACTGCCTTGTACTTTCAGGCAGCTGTACTGCTCCCCAGCCGGCGGCGAGATCTTTATCGTGAAGGGATTTTACTTCCTTAATGTGTTCTTTGAGGGCGGGGATAAGGGTTTGTGGAAGCATGACTCGGCGGTCTTTTCCTCCCTTGCCGGAACGTACGGTTATTTCACTGCGGTCAAAATCAATGTCGAGGACCCGCAGTGAGAGGACTTCGTTGAGGCGCATTCCCGTTCCATACATGAGCTGCGCTGCAAGCCGTTTGCCTCCGCTTAAGTTTGATATTACTGCTGCGACCTGTTCCTTTGTTAAGACTGCCGGAACGTGCTTTTTGTGTTTTGCGTGAATGACGTCCTTTAAGTTGTCGGGATCCTCATGGCGTATGTTGCGGAAATAAAAGAGAAGGGCGGCCATGGCCTGATTCTGTGTAGAAGGGCTTACGTGATCTTTTACTGCAAGTGAGGTGAGGAAGGCGTTAATCTGTTTCTGTCCTGAATTGATTAATTCTTTGCTTTTGGTTTTGAGGAAGCTTTTTACCCACGCACTGTAGGTCTGGACAGTGTGCGGACTGTAATGCCTTGCCTGAAGGGCTTCCGCGAGTTTCTGGATTTCCTGGTCAGCTGAGTCATCGGCCGTGTTCCTGGGAACGGCTGCTTCTGTGCACTGTGATGCATGTTCTTCTATATAATTAAACTGGCCGGTGGCGTAAAGGTTTTCAAGCAGTGCGGCCTGTGATGTTTTATTGTCTGGAATAAGCCAGAGTTTTTGCTCGTTGTTCCATATTCTGCCGGGGGTGTTTCGCACGGCGTTCAGCATTTCTTTATTAAATGTACCCGGGAAACTGACTGAAAAATACCTGTCACTGAAAGGTTTTATTACCACATTCATATATACCTCCATGTAACAAATATAGTAAAAAAACTGGCGGACGGCGAATTTTTTTGCGGCTTTTTTGTGAATTTTGTCTGCTTTAGAATCCAGAAAAAAATCAAAAAAAATAACAAAAACTTTATTATCGGTTGAAAAGTGGGTTGACTTTATGAATTTTTAGGTTAAAATGTTAATTAAGTGGGAAAAAGTGGAGTGAAGTGGTAAAAAGTGGTATGGAACTTTTAACTGGCGAGTATCGCAATACTTTGGACGAGAAGGGAAGAATCCTTTTTCCGGCAAAGTTAAGGAACGAACTGTTCGGCGAAAGTGAAAAAAACGTCCTCATTGTTACCCAGTCATTCGACCGCTGTCTCTGGCTTTATACCGTTGACGAGTGGAAAAAACTTTCTTCCAAAATTATGGAAACTGCTTCTCCTTTCAATAAGCAGAACCGTCTTGTTCTCAGGAGCCTGATTGCTCCGGCGCAGGAGGTCGAGCTTGATAAGGCCGGCAGGCTTTCTATTCCGCAGAGCCTCAGGGATTATGCGGGTTTAACTAAGGATTGTTTAATTCTTGGAATTAACAGATATATGGAACTTTGGGATGCAGATGTTTATGCATCATACCTTGAGCAGAATGAAGAAGATCTCAAGGATGCTGCAGAGGCTCTGAGTGAAATAAGTTTCTGATTTTTAAAGGCGGGTGGGTGTCGTGAAAATTGTTCATACTCCGGTTTTGCTGCAGGAGTGTCTTGATTATTTGTCTCCTGTTGGTGAACCGTTCGAGAATGACGCGTTTATGATTGATTCCACTCTTGGTGAAGGAGGGCATACAAATGCCTTTCTTCAGAAATTTCCGGGTCTGCGCGTAAAAGGTCTTGATGCTGACTGTACTATTCAGGCTAAAGCTAAGGAAAGGCTTGCGTGCTACGGAGACAGGGTTAGTTTTTTTAACGGGTGGTTCAACGATTTTTATGCTGACTATCCTGCTGATGCAAGAAAACCTGACCTTATTCTGTTTGACCTGGGAATCAGCGTTTATCATTACGAAGAATCCGGGAGGGGATTTTCGTTCAGATATGACGAGCCGCTGGATATGCGCCTGAATTCAAATGAGGGTGAAAATGCAGCGGATATCGTCAATGAAATGAAGGAAGAAGAGCTTGCAAATCTGATTTATTTGTACAGCGATGAAAAGTTCAGCAGAAGGATTGCCCGTGCGATTGTACAGGCAAGAAGCGGTGGGAAGATAGTCTCGTCAAAACAACTGGCTGAGATTATCTGGAATGCTGTTCCGGGTAATTACCGTTATGGTCAGATTCATCCGGCAACGAGAACTTTTCAGTCGCTGCGGATTGCAGTTAACAGCGAGCTCAGAAGGCTTCCTTCGGCACTTCACAGTGCATTTAATGTCCTTAAGACTGGTGGGAAAATGGGCGTGATTACGTTTCATTCGCTTGAGGACAGAATTGTAAAAAACTATTTCAAAAACCTTGGTAAGCGGTGCGTGTGCCCTCCGGAACAGGCTGTGTGTACCTGCGGCGGAGAGCCGTGTGCCGAAATCCTTACCAGAAAACCTGTGTGTCCGACGGATGAGGAGATTAAAACAAATTCTCCGAGCAGAAGTGCGAAACTCAGGGTAGTGCGTAAAATCAGGGATGCCGGTGAGAGGCATCTCATGAATATTGAAAGCGAGGCCATGTAATGAAGATTAATTCTGGTGAAAAATCTAAAAGAAGCCAGCTTGTCATGATGTTTGCTGCTGCCGTCGGTATTCCGCTGCTGTTTGCCCTTTATGAGGTTAAGGCACATGATTTTAAGGTTGAAGAAGAAAATGTCATTGCACTTGAAAGAAAGCAGTCTGAGCTTGTTGAGGATAACAAGCAATTAATAGAAGAAATAAGCGTTCTGTCGGCTTCGGAAAGGATTGAAAGGCTTGCTGAAAACGAACTTGGAATGCACAAGGCATCTACTGATGAGATTGTCAGAGTTGAAATAAAGGATGAGCAGAAATAATGTGTGATACTCTTTTGACACTGGATGAGGTTCTCGAAGCTACGGGCGGTTCCCTGATGGAAAACGGCGCTGACAGGAATGCTTTCTGTTTTACCGGTGTTGTTACTGACAGCCGCAATGTATGCGAAAAAAGCCTTTTTGTTCCTCTTATCGGTGAGTTTCAGGACGGTCATGCATATATTCCTCAGGCGCTGCAGAAGGGTGCTTCCGTTGTCTTTGTTGCCGAAAGTGCTTATACAGGTAAGGAAGAAGAATGCAGGTGCCTTTCGTCAAAAAAAGACGGCGTTTTCTTTGTAATCGTTAAAAATACCCTGACGGCGCTGCAGGATATTGCTGAAAAATACGTAAGCAATTTTCCGTCACTTATAAGGGTTTCAATTACCGGTTCAAGCGGAAAAACAACTACAAAAGAAATTCTTGCTTCAATCCTGAGGCAGAAATTTAACCTTGTCTGCAATAAGGGTAACCTTAACAGTGAAACCGGGCTTCCGCTTTCATGCTTTGAAATCCGTAAGGAACATGAAGCTGCCCTGCTTGAAATGGGTATGAACCGCGAAAATGAAATCGGTGAAATTGCGAAGGTTTTTAAGCCTGAATATGCCGGAATCACTAATATCGGTACTGCACATGTCGGAATGCTCGGCAGCCGTGAAAATATCGCCCGTGAAAAGAAAAAGATTTTTACATACATAGATTCTGACGGAGTCTGCGTCATTCCGTATGAGGATGATTTTGCTGCTTTCCTTTCAGAAGACGTTAAAGGAAAAGTCGTTTATTTCGGTAAAGGTGTAAGCGGCAACGGAATTGAATTTGTAACGGATGACGGAATTAACGGTACTTTCTTTAAAATTGACGGTGAAGAAGTTCACCTTAAAATTCCGGGAAAATATAACTATAACGATACTCTTCTTGCAGTTGAAATTGCCCGCAAGCTCGGCCTTACTCCTTCTCAGATTAAAAAGGGAATTGAGGAAGTAAAGCCTCTCGGCGGAAGAAGCAATATTATCCGCGGAAAATATACTATTCTTGAAGACTGTTATAATGCCAATCCGGATTCAATGGAAAAGTCACTGGAATTTGCCGGTGATTTGAGCGTTAGTGGAAAAAAGATTTTTGTTATTGGTGACATGAAGGAACTTGGTGAAGAATCTTGTCAGGCTCACAGAAAAGCAGGTCAGCTGGCTGTTAAAGGCGGCGCTCAGATGATTGTTTTTGTGGGAAATGAGATGATTGAAGGGTTCACTGCAGCACAGGAGCTGAGTCAAAATAACAGAAATCTTCGCCTTAGTTATTATGAAAAATACGGTGACGGGGACATCAAAAATATCGCTGCCGAAATATCAGGTTTTGCCTCTGAAGGTGATTTCATTCTCCTTAAGGCAAGTCACAGCGTTTCACTGGAGCGCCTTATTCCTCTGCTTGAGGAGGTTAAAGGACAGTAATGACCGATTTTAACTTCTTCAATGAAAGGCCCCTGCATAAATACAGGAAAAGTGACCCGCTGCTTATTATCCTTACGATTCTTCTGACGGGAATGGGGCTTGTTACCCTGTATTTTGCATCAGTGGATTTTGCTTCACTCAGGCATAATGATCCGCTTTTTTACGTTAAAAAGCAGGTTGTTCCGTGCCTGGTCGGACTCGGGGCCCTCGGTATTTTTTCAGTTGTTAAAATCGAAGCCGTAAGGCGCCTTCTGATGGTCATGTCGCTTTTTGTAATTCTCCTGTGTATTCTGACACTGATTACCGGAAGTGATAACAATACTGTTGCACAGAGATGGCTTGTTATTCCCGGAATTAACGTAAGCCTTCAGCCTTCAGAATTCGTTAAGTTTGTTCTTGTGCTTTATCTTGCGAACCAGTTTGACAAACAGGAAAGCCTGCTCAACAGGGAAGAATCAAGCGTTCTCCCGGCTGTAACGGGACTTATTGTTTTTTCTGCACTGGTTATCGTTAATGATTTTTCTACGGGATTTTTAATCCTATGCTGCGGAATCGTAATGTTTTTTGCCTGCGGTTCAAAGCTCCTGTGGCTCATGCCGTTTTCAGTAATTGCGCTTCCGCTTTCTGCACTGCTGATTTTCTCGAAAAGTTACCGTGTAGAAAGAATCATAAACTTTCTCTCACCGGGGAAAAACCTGAGTGACGGGAACCTTCAGCCGATGAGGGCAAATGCTGCCATTGCAAGTGCAGGATTTTTCGGAAGCGGTCTTGGAACCGGAATTGAAAAGGCAAGCTTTATCCCTGAGGTCAGTTCGGACTATATTTTTGCGGGCTGGACTGAAGCAATGGGATTTTTTGGTGTTGTAATTTACATGATTCTTCTTGCGGTTTTTGCCTGGAGAATCTTTTACTGTGCGTTCACGTGTTACGACCGCTTTGCTTCGTATGCGTGCTTTGGATTCGGGCTTCTGATCGTTGCCCAGTCCCTGGTGAATATTGCCGTTGTTGCAGGAATTTTACCTTCAACCGGTATTCCGCTTCCGTTTTTTTCTGCGGGCGGTTCATCAATCGTTGTCGTACTTGCAATGTGCGGCTTCGTTATAAATGCGTCAAGAATAGAAAAAAAAGAATATGAAACAAAAGTCGAGGATGTTGTTTATGAGTGATTACGTTTTCAGAAGCTACGGTAACGAAAAGTTCAGTGATTTTTCATCTGAAGTGCGCTCCGGGGAGAAGAGCGACAAAAAAACGTTTGCCGTTAAGTTTATCTTTATCGTTCTTATTGCGATACTGATTCTCGAAGCTGTAATTTATCTCTTTGTAATGCCGTGCATGAGTACGCCAAAAATCTCATGGACCGGAGTTGAGTCTTCGACAGTTTATGAACTCAATAAAATTGCTGGTTCTGCACTTCAGAAAACCTGGTTTAAATTTGATCAGGAAGAAATCTGTTCAGTTTTGACAACCGTTCCTGGTATTGAAGACGTTCAGATTGAAAAGATTTTCCCTGATAAGGTTGTAATTCACGTTACTGAGCGTAATCCGGTTGCAGTTACCTTTGTTTCTCAGAACGAAAGGACTGTTCCGCTTCAGATTGATAAAAACGGCGTCCTGTTCCAGGGAAACGTTAACTCCCTTAATGACAGTTCTGTTCTTCTTATTTCCGGAATTCCTGTTGAAAATATTCCGGAAGGCATGAGGATTCCTGCAAAATTTCATCCGCTCCTGCAGCAGATTTCTGAAATAAGGGAGCTCAATAAAAATTATTTTGCTGCTGTCAGCGAGATTCATGTTGTTCCGAAAGAATACGGCAACTATGAACTTGTACTTTATCCGGTAAATTCACATACAAGAATTTTGACTGATCGTGCATTGAATGAAGATGCATTACAGTATATGATGATAATTGTAGATGTCATCAATGCAATGAAGAAAAATGTTGAAGAAATTGATATCCGTTACGGAGCATTTTCCTACAGGGAACGTTGATGATTACAGGAGTTTGTGGTGAGTAATATAATCGTTGGTCTGGATATCGGTACAAGTTTTGTCCGGACGGTTATAGGAGAGATTGTTGATGACGGCTCAATTGAAATTGTCGGAGTCGCCAGAAAACCGTCTTCAGGACTCAGAAACGGTGTTATCGTTAATCTTGAAACCACAGAAAAATGTATTCGTGAAGTAATAGAAGAAGCTGAACAGAGGGCAGGCTATGAAGTCGTAACCTGTTTTACCGGAATCGGCGGCATGCAGATAGAAAGTATGGATTCAACGGGAATTGTTGCCGTTGCACAGCGCGGAAGAAGCAGCCGTGAAATATCTCAGTCTGACATCAAGCGTGTTCATGAAGCAGCAAATGCAGTTCAGATTCCTATGGACAGGCAGATGCTTCACCTTATTCCTCAGGAATATATCGTTGACGGAATCGGCGGCTATAAAGATCCGCTTAACATGCTTGCCGTAAGGCTTGAATCAAAAGTTCATATCATAACCGCTTCCAAGACTGCCATTCAGAATATTACTGCCTGCGTTGAAAGGGCAAGATATTCTCTAGGCGGCGTTATGCTTAAGACGCTTGCCTGCTCGGAAGCAGTAATGAATCAGGATGAAAAGAACCTCGGTTCAATTCTTATAGATCTTGGCGGCGGAACTACGGATGTTCTTGTAGTTGTCGACGACGCTCCTGTCTGTACCTGTTCAATTCCGGTCGGCGGAAACCTTGTTACAAATGACATTGCCATCGTCAAGGGTATTTCAACTGAAGTTGCTGAAAGAATTAAAATCGAAAGCGGCTGCTGCTGGCTTGAAATGCTTGATCATGATGAAGAAGTTATTATTCCTGGAATCGGCGGAAGGGGACCTGAGGCAATCAGCCGTGCAGAACTGTGTCAGATCATTGAGCCGCGCATGGAAGAAATTTTTACGATGGTTCGGGATGAAATCATTCATAAAACGAACCTTACGCAGCTTTCCGGAAACATTATCCTTACCGGAGGCGGCGCACAAATGCTCGGTGCAGTTGAACTTGCACAGACAGTATTCGGAACGAGTGCCGTAAAAGTCGGTATCTGCGGAAACCTCGGCGGAATCGAGGAAGAATACAGAAATCCGGAATTTGCAACTGCGGTCGGGCTTGTGCTTGCAAATAAAAATATGGCCGGAATGAAGACCGGACGAAAAGACAGAAACAGGGAAGTGCGCGGAGACGAAAACCGCGACAGCCTGCTGAAAAAGATAAAGAAAATATTTTTCTAAACTTTGACGGTAATGGGGATGCCGGAAACAGTTTGGGTGGGAGGATGTATATGATGGATTTTTCTGTAATAAGCGAAGGTAACTCTTCTTCGTCTATTGCACCGGGGATTAACACGGTAAGTCCTACAGTAATCAAGGTTATCGGTTGCGGCGGCTGTGGCTGCAATGCCGTAAACAA
>DGTU01000087.1 GCA_002394465.1 Treponema sp. UBA4328
GGGCTTCGCAAAGCCTCTCAACGACCTTTCACGCGGATGCAACGTAGACGAAATCGTTGATACAGTTGCAGTAACTGCACTGCAGGCATAAACAATAATATTACCTGCATAAAAAAACCTCAGTCCTGTCAGTTAAACGGCAGTGCTGAGGTTTTTTATTTTTTCCGGAATACCGGATTTAATCTGTAATTTAATTTAAAACTGCGTTCTTCCGCGGAAACTTCTTGCAAGCGTAAGTTTATCCGCATATTCGAGATCGCCGCCTACAGGCAGACCTGAAGCAAGGCGTGTTACCTTAATGTTTTCCTTCTGTGAAAGAAGCCTCTGAAGATACAATGCCGTAGTATCACCTTCTACGGTTGGATTTGTAGCAATAATGATTTCACGTACATCACCTTCAGAAATGCGTTCAATCAGCTGTGCAATCCTGAGCTGATCAGGACCGATTCCGTCCAGCGGGGCAATTACACCGCCAAGCACATGGAAAACACCGGTAAACTCATGAACGCTCTCAATAGTATTTACATCCTGCGGCTGCTCAACAACACAGATGACACTGTGATCCCGAAGTATGTCTGAACATATTGAACATCTTTCGGCTTCAGTCCAGGAACCGCATACCGGGCAGGCATGAATCTTCTGCTGAAGGCTTTCAAGCTGTCTTGCAAAGCGGTTAACCCATGAAGCATCGGCTTTCAGTATATAATTCACAAGCCGGCCGGCACTTTTCCGTCCGATTCCGGGCAAACGCGAAAAACTTTCTGTCAGTTCATCTATTGCCGTCATTTTAAAGTCCCAGACCGCCCATTCCGCCGAGCATAGGTCCGGCTTTTTCCTTTATCATTTCCTGAACCTTTTCCATTGCAGCATGATGAGCCGCAACAATTATGTCCTCGAGCATCTTTACGTCCCTCGGATCAACAGCAATAGGATCAATTTTTATTTCCTTAAGTTCAAACTGTCCGTTCAGCGTAACCTGAACCATATTGCCGCCGGCAGAACCCGTTGCCGTCATATTTGCGAGCTCTTCCTTCATGGTCTTCATCTGACCTTCAATATTCTTGAGGTTTTTTACAAGTTCAAAAGGATTCATTTTTATTCTCCACTCTTAGTTTTCTTCATCAGTCTGTTCTGATTCTTTGTCAGCGCTGCCCTGTGCCGAAAGGGCATTCCGCTTCTTTTCTTCTTCCGTCTTCTGTGAAAAACCGACTACGTTTCCCTTAAAAACAGAAACCAGAAGTTTTACTTCATCCGGTACAGGCGTGTTTTCAATCCGCCTCTGTTCCGCCTGGTGAACGGTAACATTAAACGTCAGCGGACGTCCGCCTTTTCTGGACAAATATTCATTTACCGTGTTGATATGACCGAGAATCTGCTTCTGCTGGAATGCCGAACCGATTTCTGCCGTAACGGTATTACCCGAAACCGTCCATGGTCCAGTCTGCATCAGCGATGAAGCGAGAACCGATTCACTCATCACGGACATTTCAGTAATTACCGCTTTTTTTAAGCTGTCTCCGTCAGAACCACTCACAACATCTGCAAAAACATCGTCTTCTGTTTGTTCAGGCGGTACAGCTCCGCCATCATGAAAAGGGGCCGCGTTCTCCGGTGTTGCAGTATCCGGTGCCCCGTTATCCTGCCAGTCAGAAGAACTATCGTGTGCAGCATTCTGCAGTGCACTGAAAACAGGCATCTTAGGCTTTGGTGCAGGCGGCTGAGCCGAAACAGGCGTCATGGCTGAAAAATCAAGTTTATTTGCTGCCGGACTTCCGTGCTGGACTGCTCCTGTCTGTACTGAAGACGCCTGCGTTTGTGCAGGTGCAGGAGCACTTTCAAGCAGGGCACGTGCCTTTTCAATTGCAGCCTTAACCTCAGAAGGAGAAACATATTCGCTCAGCCAGCTTAAACGGCTGAATGCAAGCTCAAGTTCATACCTCGGGCTTAACGAATAGCGTATGTCCCTGTACAGCTGGAGAAGGATTGAAAGTCCGCGTTCTATCTGAATTGAATTCCATCTCTGGAGTACAATCTGTGAAAAACGGTCCTTTGACTGTCCGAGAAGTGATTCACGTCCAATTCCGTTGCGGATCAGAAGCAGTGAACGAAGGTAATCCGTACTGTTCGAAATCAACTGTTCAATGGAAATGCCGGCCTGAAGGAATTCGTCAATTTTTGTCAGCACTTCCTGCGTTTTGTTCTGAGCGCAGTCTTCGAAAACAGCATTAAGCCTGTCTACACCGACAAGACCAAGCTTATCACGGATTTTTTCGTAAGTAATTTCGTCTCCGCTGAATGCAGCAACCTGATCAAAAAGCGTATATGCATCACGCATTGAGCCTGTTGATTCGCGTGCAATCCAGTAGAGGGCTTCATCCTGTGCCCTGATACCGATTTCTGCTGCAGCCTGGGCAAGCTGTTCCTTGACCTTATCGATTGCAACAAGCCTGAAATTATACTGCTGGCACCTTGATTTGATTGTAGCCGGAACCTTCTGAAGTTCTGTCGTTGCAAAAATGAATATTACATATGGAGGCGGCTCTTCAATCGTTTTAAGCAGGGCATTGAATGCCGAAGTCGAAAGCATATGAACTTCATCGATTATGTAAATTTTATAGCGGCAGCTCTGCGGAGGAAAAAGAACTTCATCCTTAATCTGCCTGACGTCATTAACCGAGGTATTAGAGGCACCGTCTATTTCAATTACGTCAGTACATGAGCCTTTCGTAATCTCAAGACACTGCTGGCATTTTCCGCACGGGACTGCTGCTGGACCTTCTGCACAGTTTAAGGCCTTTGCAAGAATACGCGCCGTAGACGTTTTACCGCATCCGCGTGGTCCTGAAAAGAGATATGCATGTGCAATTTTCTGTGAACTGATTGAATTTTTTAATGTTTCTGCGACAAATTCCTGGCCTATCAGGGAGTCAAAATTCTGAGGCCGGCGTCTGGTCGCTGTTACTTCATATGCCATACAATAAGAATACTAGATATTCTTAATAAATTCTACCAACGGCCTGAAGAACCACCGCCTCCGAAGCTTCCTCCGCCGCCGCTGAATCCGCCGCCTCCGCCAAAGCCTCCGTGACCACCAGAGAAAAAATCATCATCATCAAAATGTCCTGAATGTCTTCTGAGCGGTCTCTGCCTGTGAAAAGGTTTGCCGCTGAGAAGTGACATGAAAAACAGCATTCCGAACGGTCCGACCCCGGCTTCATTAGTTACGACAATTATTACAAAAAACAGAACCATCGCGGTCGGAATTATCTGGGCAAGCCAGTCAGATTTTTTCTGCTTTTTCTCCATCTCACTGACAGCTTTTTCATCTCCACAAGTATATGCAATTATTGCGTCAACCGCGTCTGAAATTCCTTTTGAATAATTGTTTTCCCTGAATTGAGGCGTCATGAGGTTCCGGATTATTCTGTCACATTTTGCAGCCGTAAGAACCGGATTGAGGCCGTATCCAACTTCTATGCGCATTGCCCTGTCATGGAGTACTACAGTCACAAGGATTCCGTTATCCTTATCCTTCTGACCAAGTTTCCAGGATTCAGCGACACTGATGCTGAAGTCTTCGATTGTCTGTCCTTCAAGTGAATTGACTGTAAGAACGGCCAGCTGAATTCCTGTCTGTTCTTCAAGGGATTCAAGCTTTCCTGTTATTTCCTTTCTGGTTTTTGCATCCAGAAGGTTTGCATTGTCCACTACCCTTCCCGTTAATGCAGGAATTCCCGCTGAAACAGAAAGGGTTAAACATAAGCACGAGACAAGCAGAAAAAGTTTTTTCATTAAAACTCAACTTTCGGAGCAGTTTCGCTGCCCTGAACGGATTCAAAGTATGCCTTTGACTTAAATCCTGCAAACGAAGCTACTATGTTCTTCGGGAAAGTACGGATTGAAGTATTATAGCTTCTGGCCTTTTCATTAAAGCGTCGTCTCTCGAGTGAAATTTTATTCTCGCTCTCAGAAATCTCAGCCTGAAGGGCCAGGAAGTTTTCATTAGCCTTGAGTGAAGGGTATGATTCCGTTACTGCAAGAAGTCTCTGGAGGCTTGCGCCGAGGGAATCCTGCACCTTCTGGAATTCTGCAAGTTTCTGTTCATCATCAAGAATTGAAGAATCAATGTTTACGACACCGCCGGCCTTCGAACGAGCTTCAGCGATTTCCGTAAAAACTGTCTCTTCATGCTTTGCATATCCCTTTACAGTTGCAACGAGGTTCGGAATCTTGTCGTATCTTTCCTGATAAAGATTCTGAACCTGTGACCACTGGGCATTAACCTCTTCTTCAAGCGCAACAAGGGAATTGTAATTTCCTGCCGAAAGACGGTATGCAATAAATGCTACGGCTATGAGTACGGCAATAACTATATACTTTTTTTTCATTTTTCCCTCTAAATCTTGAACTGATCAATCTGGTTTCCGATTCTGTAAATAGAACCGTTAATCGATGTCGTAATATTAAGAAGGGCATTATCGTCTTCTTCCATGCGCTTAATGTTTGCTGACATTTTGACAACCTGCTCCTGAACGAGGTCAGAAGACTGCTTAAGGCTGTTGATGTCACTGATAATTCCAAGCCTTGATTTATCTACATCATCAGATGCAACCTTTACCTGGTTCGTAGTGTCATTCATGTAGCTCAGTGCATCACCGATCTGCTTTGAACCTTCAGACTGCTCTTCCATTGCAAGCTTGATCTGGCGGACGAGAGTACCCGTTCCCTGAACTTTTTCTGCAACCGTAGTAAACGATTTGTCTGAGAGTGCAGAAGCATTTACTACACCGCCGATTGAAGAAAGGATTCCCTTAAGCTGAGTTGAAATCTTCTTTGACTCAGCAGATGAATTTTCAGAAAGCTTACGGATTTCGTCAGATACAACTGCGAAACCTTTTCCGGCATCACCGGCATGGGCAGCTTCGATTGCGGCATTCATTGCAAGAAGGTTCGTTTCAGATGCGATTGAAGAAATAACCTTGTTTGCTTCATTAAGCATCTTTGACTGTTCCTCAATCTGATGAATCTGAGTATTAACTTCATGCTGCTGCGTAATACCTTTTTCAACATCAATCTGAAGTGAATCAAATTCTCCCGCCATCTTTTCGACAGAATTAGAAACGGCAGTAATATTTCCGATCATCTGAGTTACCGCAGCTGAAGCCTGTTCAACGCTCTGTTCCTGTTTCTGCAGGAGATCACGCAGCGACTGTACTGAGTGTGAAATATGATCAACGGCATTTACAGAACTGCCTACTTTATCATGCTGGTTTCCGATTTCAGTATTTACGTCCTCGATGGAATGAACCATTTCTCCGAGGAAGTTTGCATTGTCCTGAACCATCTGTCCGAGGCGTTCACCGTAACTGTGAAGGTCTTCTTTTGAGCCCTTGAGTTCGGCAACTATCGTATGAAGCTTTTCAGTAAAGTCATTGAATCCGCCGGCGAGTTTACCGATTTCATCCGTTGTCTTTACAGTAAGGCGCCTTGTAAGGTCTGCTTCACCGCTTGCAATGTCCTTGATTGCATAGCCTACGCGTGAAAGCGGCCTGATTGCCATGTTAACGACCACCATACCGATAAGGAATGCACCGATAAACGCAATTACACCGATAATAATTGAACTTATAAGGAGTTCAGAAATACCGCCGTAGAAGTCATCATATGGAGCGCGGCAGATTACTACCCAGTCACAGTCATAAACAGGATAATATGCAACTGAATATTTTTTACCTTCAATTTCATCATAATAGACATCGGTTCCGACATCGTTTCCGGCACAGATGCGGTCTACGATTTCCCTGAAACCTTCTGAAATCCCGTCATAAACAGTCTTACCGTCTTTTACAGGATCAACATCATAAGTTGCAACATACCTTCCTGTACGTGCATTAATAACAAAAGGATGGTCATAGACACCGACCGTAATGTCTTCTACAGTGTGGCAAAGTTCCGTAGAATCCTTTACAGCTACAATTTCAGCAATCTGAGTTCCGTCTGCATCATAGACAGGCATTGCATAAAAAGTTGAAAGCTGACCGTTTACTTCTGACCAGTCAGGATCCATCAGGACATTTTCACCGTTCATTGAAACCTGAAGGTATTCCCTTTCATGCATATCCATGTGTTTCCCTGTTGTAGTCCAGCCGACACCGTTTGCGTCATAGATTCCCATTCCGATATATCCGTCGAGGCCTTCGACAGAACTGTTTGCAATCTGCCATTTTTCGTGGAGGTCTATATTCGGATCTTTAATTACAGAAAGTCCGCTCAGTGTCTGAAGCAGTTTAAATTCCCTGTCATTGACATTAAATACATCTGATGACGTTGCACGGGCAAGTGACATGTTTCCAGTATCGACCGAAGCCCTTAATTCTTCTGAAGCTTTTATATAAGAGAAAACCGTAATTCCTGCAGATGCAAGCAAAATAACGCTCAAGAACGCCATGTTGATTTTTGCCTTGATTCCTAACATTTTCAACTCCTTATTTTTTACCTGTCACTTCTTTATTTATCGGCAGTTCTGAAACTCTGCTGAAGTTTACCCATGACATCGTCCAGAACTATTCTATAGATTTTTTTATTGATTCTTTTCTGTGTTTCTTCATCCAGATCCGGCGAACCATCCTTCTTGATGAACATGAATACGCACAGATTCTTGGAATGCTCGTCGCGCTTCATTATCAGCGTAACGTCAGATACAAAAGGCTCACCGTTTACGGAAAGGCTTGCATCCGGAATTTTCATGAAAATACTGAGGTCATTCGTACTCGTACTGAGAGCGCACCTGAAATGTGAAATATTAACATCAAGAATACGTGCATTGTACTTAGTTCCGTCATGCTCAAATGAGACGATGCTGTTTTCATCGCAATTTGCACGGACAAGATTTCGCCTTCCCTTTGCACCGCATGCAGCAAGTGTGCTCATGATTGAATCAAAATTATTGTGATTGTGTGCAGACAGCGCAAAACATCCGGCTCCAATCTGCAGTTCACGGATATAGTAATCCTTTATTCTTTCTTCATCGGCGGCATTTTCGCGTGATGAATAGAATATTCCTATAAGTCCTTCGTCACCGAAATCGTCATGAAGTTTTTTAACGTATGATTTCCATTCAATACCGTCGATTGTGGAATCGATATTGAAGTAAAAAATTGCCTCAGGATAAAGCCTGTTTATGATTTCAACTTTTTTCTGTATTGAGCAGGTATAATCATCATTGATGATATAAGTTTCATACCCATGCTGCAGGAACTCTTCAAGATACGCCTTCGGAATGAGTGACGTATCCGGAGCAATAAAAAAAGTTTTACGACCGAACAGTTCTACATCTTCTTTTTTCATACCTTAAATTATAACCCTTAAATACAAAAAAATAAATTTTTTTCATACATAATAACAGAATATAAATAATTTCTTATTTTAATTTAATCAAAAAACTATTGAACTAACCGGCATAAATAAAAAAATCCTGACGCCGGTTTAACATGACGCCAGGATTTCCTGTCAATTAACTGAATGTCAGTTTGATGATGTGGTTGCAGGGATTACGTTTCGTGCATCAATAGGATCAGTATCGATGAACTGTGCCCCGCCGCTTGCATACTGAATTACAGGATCTACCGGACCTTTTTTAGTCCAGATTTTTCCGTTCTTCATTTCATCAGGGTTGTTGCCGATCGGAGCATTGCTCAGGAGCAGCTTAAGCCTGTTGAGCTGGTTAACTTCAGAAGCACCCGGATCATAGTCAATCGCACTGATATTTGCATTAGGGAACCTTCTTCTAAGCTCCTTAATCATACCCTTTCCGGTTACATGGTTCGGAAGACATGCGAACGGCTGGATACATGCGATGCTCGGAGCACCTTCGTGAATAAGTTCAATCATTTCTGCTGTAAGGAACCAGCCTTCACCCGTAATGTTTCCGAGCTGAACGATTCCTTCAACGCTCTTCATAAGATCCCAGATCGAATTCGGCGCATCAAAACGGCGGCTCTGGCGGAGCTTTCTCTTCATGTAGCCCCTGTAACGTTCAAGGAACCAGACGAAAAGTTTTGCCATGCGTGCATCCGATTTAGGGAATGCAAGTTCCTTGTAACGGAAGGTTCCGTCTGAGAATGCGTAAAAGAAGAAGTCCATAAAATCAGGCATTACACATTCAGCGCCTTCACGTTCAATTACGTTTACGATGTCGTTGTTTGCAGTCGGATGGAATTTTACGAGAATCTCACCGACAACGCCGACACGCGGCTTTTTAACCGGAAGAATCGGAAGATTATCAAAATCCTTAATGATTCCGCGGATGATTTTTCTGTATTTGAATATTGAATTTGACTTCAATGCTTCACTTGCCTTTGCATTCCATTTTTCATAGAGGCGGTTTGCACTTCCAGGTTCTGCTTCATACGGACGTACCCTGTAAAGAACGCGCATGAGGAGGTCGCCGATAAACATCGACATCATTGCCTTGTGAACCATTCCCGGAGTGAATTTAAATCCAGGATTCTTTTCCATTCCGAGCGCATTAAGCGAAATTACAGGAATATGTCCCCAGCCTGCGTCATTGAGCGCACGACGGATAAAGCCGATATAGTTCGTTGCACGGCATCCGCCGCCTGTCTGAGTAATAATCAGCGCAGTCTTGTTCAGGTCATACTTTCCTGATTCAAGGGCTTCAATCATCTGTCCGGTTACGAGAATTGACGGATAGCATGCATCGTTGTTGACGAACTTTAGACCGTAATCAACGGCTTTCGGATCAACTGCATCGAGAACCTTAAAGTTATAGCCCGAATACTGGAACGCCTTCTCAAGCAGCCTCATGTGGATCGGTGAAATCTGCGGAGAAAGGATTGTATATTCGTGTTTCATCTCTTCGGTGAAGACTACACGCTGGTATGCAGCACTCTTAATTACAGGCTTCTTAGGATTTCTGCGTCGTGCCTTGACGGCAGCAATAAGCGAACGAATACGGATGCGGACTGCACCAAGGTTAGAGCCTTCGTCAATCTTGATGAGGGTATACATACGGCTCTTTGCCTTCATGATTTCATCAACCTGATCTGCAGTTACTGCATCAAGACCACAGCCGAATGAAGTAAGCTGTACGATTTCAAGGTTCGGCATTCCGGCAACAAAGCTTGCTGCCCTGTACAGGCGGTTATGATATGTCCACTGGTCAATGATTCTCAAAGGACGTTCGATTGAACCGAGGTGGGCAACGGAATCTTCCGTGAAAACTGCAAGTCCAAGACCGTGAATCATTTCAGGAATACCATGGTTGATTTCCGGATCAAGGTGGTACGGACGTCCAGCAAGAACGATACCGCTTCCACCGGTTACAACAAGCTGTTCGAGGGCTTCTTCTGCTGCACGCTGTGTATCAACCTTGAACTGAAGCTGCTCTTCCCAGCCTGCATCGACAGCCTTGTAAACCTGTTCTTTTGTAAGGGTCGGGAAATGCTTGTGAAGTTCCTCATAGACACGTTCACGCAGGCGCGGAAGGTCATAAATCGGGAGGAACGGATTCATAAACAGAAGGTCATCTGCTTCATTTATAGTATCAAGGTTGTGCTTGAGGACTTCAGGATATGAAGTTACTACAGGACAGTTATAGTGGTTTCCAGCACCTGCATCTTCGATTTTTTCATACGGAATACACGGATAGAAAATGAATTTGCAGCCCATCTTGATGAGCGATTCCATGTGTCCGTGAGAAATTTTTGCCGGATAACATACAGATTCAGAAGGAATTGAATCAATTCCCCTTTCATAAATCATTCTGCTTGAACGCGGAGAAGTCCTTACCTGGAAACCGAGTTTCGTGAACATCGTAAACCAGAGCGGATAATTTTCGTACATGTTGAGTACGCGCGGAATTCCGACGATACCCATAGGAGCTTCTTCAAGCTTGAGCGGAACGTAATGATTGAAAAGCCTCTTGTATTTCCAGTCAAACAGGTTCGGAAGTTCAATGTCAGATTCTTCAACACCGGTATTTGCCTTGTTTGAACCGTCAACCGTCTGTGCAGTTTCATCTTTAAGCTGGTGGCGTTCAAGTCCCTTTTCACAGCGGTTTCCCGTAATGAACTGGCGTTTTGCTCCGTTTGTAGTAAATGTATTGATTGTAAGGAGACAGTTATTCTGACATCCGCCGCATCGCGTAAGGTCAAGTTCAACCTTGAATGATTCAAGCTGATCGAGTGTTGCAATATTTGAAACAATCTTCGGCGGAACCCATCCTTTTTCCTGTCCCGGTTTAGGAGCCGTAAGGTCACACCACTGATCATATGCAATAAGTGCAGAACCGTAGGCACCCATGAGGCCGGCAACATCGGGACGGAATACGTTTACACCGGCAATTTTTTCGAATGCACGGAGAACTGCATCATTATAGAATGTACCGCCCTGAACTACGACTTTTGTACCGATTTCGCTTGCACGGCGGAGCTTGATTACCTTAAAGAGGGCATTCTTGATTACTGAATATGAAAGGCCGGCTGAAATGTCTGCAACCGTAGCACCTTCTTTCTGAGCCTGCTTAACGCGGCTGTTCATGAATACGGTACAGCGTGAACCGAGGTCAACCGGTTTTTTTGCAAGGAGTGCAATCTTAGAAAATTCACGGATATCAAGATTCATCGTATTTGCAAAGTTTGCAAGGAATGAGCCGCAGCCTGCAGAACATGCTTCATTAAGCTGGATTGCAGTAATGGCACCGTCCTTCATACGGAGGCACTTCATGTCCTGACCGCCGATATCAAGAAGGAATTCAACGCCCGGAACAAAGAATTCAGCAGCGCGGTAGTGGGTGATGGTTTCGACTTCACCGGCATCTACGCCGAGGGCTGCCTGGAAAAGAGCTTCACCGTAACCTGTAGAAACGG
>DGTU01000027.1 GCA_002394465.1 Treponema sp. UBA4328
GAAGGATTTTTGATTTTTGTGATGCCGGTGAAGCGTTCAATTTTTTTGTTTGAATATATAAAAAGTTCATTTGCGTTTGCCGTTGAAATCCAGATGCGTCCTGCCGTATCGCAGTAAAGCTTTGAAACCTGAATCGTTTCCATTCCGAGTTCAGTAAGTCCTTCCGGAACTATGACCTCGTGTGAAGGGGTGAGGTAGCAGAGGCCTGAGGCTGTTCCGAGCCAGATGTTCCCTTCGTGGTCTTCGCATACGGCACGGATTGAATTGTGCGGAAGTCCGCCTGAAACAGTGTATTTTACAATCTGTCCGTCCGGCATGATGCATGAAACGCCTTCGTCGTTGTGGCCGGCCCAGAGGTTACCCTTTGAATCCTCAAAGATTGAGCGTACGGTAGAAAAATCGTATTTGGGATCAAACGTGCGCGTGAAATTAACGAATTCAACGCCGTCAAAGCGTACGAGTCCGTCGTAGGTTCCGATGTAGATGTAGCCCTTCTGATCCTGAAGGATTGAAGTAATCGTCATGCCCGGAAGTCCGTCTGCTGTGGTCCAGTTCCTGTGTACGTAATCATTCAGAAAAGACTGGTCGACGTTTCCTTTTGCAGCCGACTGTGAAAATGCACCTGCAGTGAGGCAGGCGGTAATTGCGATAGCGGAAAGTATTTTTTTCATAATTTCATTGTACGGGTATAAGCGTGAAAAAGCAAATGAAGCAGAACGGTTGAATTGATAAATAACAGGAATTTTTATACATTTAAAACAGCATGAACGATTTCCTGAAACTTCCGGAAAAGCTTTCTTACGGATTGCAAAAACTGCTTAATCTTCTGGACGGCACATCTGTTTTTAAGGCCGCAGTCTTTTTTATCTTCATTCCGCTGATTTTAATGCTGCTTTCTCTCGTTCCGTCTGTTCAGGATGCGCTGATTCATGCAGGTGAACTTATCAAGGGACGTGAACTGAATGCGGAGCACTGGCGTCAGGTGATTACGCATGGTATGCGCTGCGTTTTTGTCCTTGCGGCGGTAATTTTCGCTTTTCTTTCTGCAGTAAAATACAGAAAACATGAAAAGATAATCCTGGCGGTTTCAGGTATAGTTTCAGCTGCCGTGAGCCTTGTTACGGTTTTTTATCATGAGCCGTGGAATGATGAAATTACTGCCTGGTGGTATGCATGGAAATTTGACCTTGATCAGCTGCTTTTCATCATGAAGAACGAGGGCCATTTCCTTCCGTGGTATTTTATTCTTCTCCCCTTTGCAAAGGCAGGCCTTCCCCCTGTGACCGCAAGCTTTATTTCCTGGATCATAAACTGCTTCATAATATATCTTTTTGTAACCCGTGCTCCGTTCAGGATGATTCCGAAAATTATCGTTCTTTTTACGTCACTGTTCCTGTTCTGGAATCCGGTCGTTTCAAGGCCCTATGTTTTCATAAGCCTTATCCTTTTCCTGATTGCAAGGCTTTACGAAAAACGCAATGAAAAGCCGCTTGCCTTTGCACTCCTGATTGCTGCCCTTGCAAATACTCATGTTTATATAGAAGGCCTTGCAGGAATCCTTTCACTTTATTTCCTGATTGAAGACATTATCCTTCCGTGGAAAAACTATGATCACTTTCAGAAAAAGCGTCATGTTCAGGCTTTTGCGATAATAGTATGTGGCGCACTGATTGCATTCCTTTCGGTTCTGCCGGTTTTAAGCGGTTCTTCCATATATACGGGCAGCCTCATCAACGTGAATAAATACGGACTGTATGATTTTTTAACCGGATCAGAAATAAACTGGGATCTGGCCCTTCCGTTCAGCCTGTGCCTTGGCGCTTCCTGTGCATGGATTTTAATAAAGGACAGAAAATTCTTTATCATATTGATAACATCATATGCCTGGATGGGTGCATTCTCCTGCCTTATTTATCCTGCATGGATTGCCAACCGCGCTCTCCTGTGGTTCGTAACACTTATATTTGTTTTATGGCTGTATAAAGGTTCGGCTTCAAAAGTCACTTCACTGATAATAATCATAATGTCGCTTTTTATTATCAGACCGCAGAATAACATTAATGATGTCCGGGAAGACTTTTCATGCCTTCACGCCGCAGCACAATACATAAAGGAAAATTATCCGTCCGGATATGACGTATATGAACTCGGATATCATCCCCTGCACATGGATCTTTATCTGCCGGACTATAAAATCCACGGTTATGATGAAACAAGGCAGATCATCGATTCCGGAAAAATACATGGCGTATCAGATGCACTTCTGATACGCATGGACAAGCCGGAGTTTGATGAGTATACGAAAGATGCCTTTTCCCCGTCAGACAAAGATCTAGGCTCCTTCCACGGCCTCGTCTGGCATAATGTCCGCCTCCACGAACTTAACACGGAAACATGTAGATGAATGCGTGGTAAAAAGCGCCTTATCTCATCACGGTTGAAGGTCGGTTTTTTACTTCCGGACATTATATGAGGCTACGATTTGCCTTGTTGCTCTAGCTCCTTCAAAGTGAATCGAAAGCCGCCTTTTACCCCGCATGCATTTAAATGTTCTCTGAACATACAATGTCATTGTTGTGATTAGACACGGCAATCTCTTAGAAGATAGATTTCCGGGTCAAGCCCGAAAATGACGCAAAATAATATGTCTGTATAAAAATTGACTACAGCACAGACAAATAATTATGAAATAAAACGGCGGGAGGGAGCAGAAAGGCGGGCAAAAACACGCTGTTTGTGGCTGCCGCGTGAGCGGCATGTTTAATAGTTCCTAAGCCACAAACAGCGTGTAGTGCGCCAGCGCACGGTTTTGACCCGCATTTATGCGACCGGTAGACGTTTTATTTCATTCACTTACTTTATATCCCCGGAAGTCAATTAGCATTTTATTGAACCTTATGCGTTTTTTTGTTAAAATGGTGCGTATTTTGACTTTTGGGGGCTTTTATGAAGGTCGTAGTTATCGGTGCCCAGTGGGGTGATGAAGGAAAAGGTAAGATCGTTGATTACCTTGCAGAAGATGCTGAATACGTTGTCCGCTATGCAGGCGGTCCGAACGCAGGCCACACAATTGTAGTTGACGGCAAGCAGTTTGCCCTTCATCAGGTTCCGAGTGGAATCCTCTATCCGGAAAAATCAGTTTTCCTTGGTGCCGGAATGGTAATCGACCCGGAAGCACTTTTTAACGAGCTCCAGATGCTCAAGGACAATGGAATCAACTGGGAAGGACGCGTATTCATTTCTGACCGCGCACACATCATCCTTCCGCGCTACCGCCAGATGGACAAAGACCGTGACGCAGCCCGCAAACGCCCTATCGGAACAACCGGCCGCGGAATCGGAATTGCATATTCAGAAAAAGCACAGAGAGACGGTATCCGCCTTGCTGACCTCGACTGGAAGCAGAAGATGGAAGAATTCGACGGTGAAGACCTCGAGTACATCAATAAATACAAAGACAGGCTTCTTGAAATGCGCGTTGACCTTACTGCCAAAATGGCTGAATTCAAGAAGGCAAATATCCTGTTTGAAGGCGCTCAGGGTGCAATGCTCGACATTGATTCAGGAACATATCCTTATGTTTCTTCAGGCGCTTCATGTTCTGCCGGAGCTGCAACAGGCTGCGGAATCGGACCTCATGATCTTGATAAAATCCTCGGCGTATTCAAGGCATATGAAACACGCGTCGGAAACGGTCCGATGCCGACTGAATTTAATGATGCAGACGAAGCAGAAAGCGAACTCTGCCGCACTGTACGCGAAACAGGACGCGAATACGGAGTAACTACCGGACGTGCACGCCGCTGCGGATACCTCGACCTCGTAGCACTCCGCTATGCATGCCGCGTTAACTCAATCGACAGCCTTGTACTTACACACCTTGATATTTACGATCCAATGGAACAGATTGAAGCCTGCGTTGCTTATGACATCGACGGAAAAATCGTAACAGACTTCCCGGCAGGCGTTGAAGCAATGGAGAAGGCAAAGCCGATCCTCGAAAAATTCGAAGGATGGAAGACTCCGCTCAAGGATGTAAGGAAGTATTCAAAGCTCCCTAAGAATGCCAGAAATTATGTAGAATTCATTGAAGACTACTGCAAGGTTCCGGTAGGAATCATTTCAGTCGGATACGAGCGTGATCAGACGTTCATCCGCAAGAATCCGTGGAAAAAATAAAACTGAAGTTTTATTTTTTCCTGACGAGTTTGTAATACAAACTCGAGAAAACGCTAGTGCGTTTCCTTACGGGTTTGCAAAGGCAAACCCGATGGAAAAAATAAAATATTCCTGATGACAAAGCACCTCATCTGAGGTGCTTTTTTTTACCCCGCATGCATTTAAATGTTCTCTGAACATACAATGTCATTGTTGTGATTAAGGAACAGCATATTTGTCATTGCCGTGCTTAGACACGGCAATCTCTTAGAAGATAGATTTCCGGGTCAAGCCCGAAAATGACGTAAAATAATATGTCTGTATAAAAATTGACTTCCGTTTCGACAAGTAATTATGTAATAAAACGGCGGGAGGGAGCAGAAAGGCGGGCAAAAACACTCTGTTTGTGGCTGCCGCGTGAGCGGCATGTTTAATAGTTCCTAAGCCACAAACAGCGTGTAGTGCGCCAGCGCACGGTTTTGACCCGCATTTATGCGACCGGTAGCCGTTTTATTACAGTGAGCTACTTTAACTGTATACATATACCTTCAAATTAAAATTGTCAGGTGCATTATTTTGCATAAAATGCCGAAAATATATTCATGAAGATTTTTTGCAGACTCTTTCCTGCGGTTATGCTGGCGGGAATATTTTTTGTTTCATGTTCAAAAGAAAAACTCAGCGTGACGGAAAATCCGGTTCAGGAAACTTTTATTGACGGAACGGTGCTTGCCTCAAAGACATCCCTCTGTCTTCCGGGGCGGGATTTTAACATGCATCCGGTAATTAAGCTTTCTCAGGGAGCAGACGTTAATGTCGTCATGCTTGACGGCGAAGTTGACCTTCAGTATTTTCCAGATGAAAAAAGCGGACCGGAGGGGAGGGGCTATTTTCATGTCGTATACGAAAGCCTTGATCTGTGGATTGACAGCTCCGTTATTGCGCTTAACTGTGACCATGCAGCTGCAATCGAAAGGACATTCCTTTTTTATGATTCAGAGCTGACGAAGAGAATTGCGGCAGACCTGAATCCGCTTAAGTTTTCAACGTTTATTGCACGGATCAGGGAAGATTCTCCGTCTGAAGAGTCCGTATCCTCGAAGATCTTTTATTATGATGAGGCTGCGGGAGAAGTCCGCGGAGCCTTTGTGCGGTCTTCTTCAATCAGCACGAGGGAAGATGATATTGTCGTGAGTCAGGTTGCAGAAGCGCTCAAGACGACAAGACGTGCAGTTCCACGCAACGAACTTTTTGCCCGTGCTGCTAAATACAAGCCGTGTGAAAAGGTCCTGGCCGTCCTTAATGAACAGAAGGTAGAGCGTAAAACCTACAGCTATCAGGAAGCCGTTAAAAACATGCAGAAAATGTCCTACGGCGTAAACATCGATGAACTGATGACCGTAGACCAGTCAAAGGACCCGTTTAAATAAAAAAATATGAATAAGCTTTTTCGTTTGAACAGAGGCCTGTTTTTCGCTAGAATATTTCCACTATGGAATTTACACAGGAATCAATCGACGCTCTCGTTGTAAACGAAGTCGAAATCATGAAAA
>DGTU01000070.1 GCA_002394465.1 Treponema sp. UBA4328
GGCGCAGGTCCAGATAGCGGTACTTAAGGCGGAGGTCTTCGTTTGCAACTACAAGTGTTCCGTCCTTCTGGCGTACTTCTTCGATACTGAAAGGGAGTTCCTGTGAAGTTGTAAAAATCTGAATGTCAGTAGCTTCAACTTCAATTTCGCCTGTTGCCATGTCACGGTTAATGTCTTTTTCAGCACGTGCAGCTACGACGCCTTCAACGGCAATACAATATTCACTTTTCAGGGAAGATGCAGTTTTCTTAACTTCTTCACTTGCACCGTCTCCAACCATAACCTGAGTGATTCCGTAACGGTCGCGCAGACGGATAAAAACAAGGCCGCCTAAGTCACGGGTGCGGCTTACCCAGCCGTTCAATACAACTTTCTTGCCTACATCAGCCTTAGTAAGCTCTCCGCAGGTCACTGTTCTCTTAGAATTTTCCATAATAGTTTATTTTAGCGTTAAGGCATTTTTTGTACAATAATAAAGCCCTCTTAGCTCCTGGTGCTTCTTCTATTTAAAAAATCACGGCATTATGCTAGAGTTTGGTATAATTTTTCACAGGAGACAAATATGAAAATCGCCCTCATCAACGAAAACTCTCAGGCAGCAAAAAACGCTGTCATCTTCAATGCACTTAAAAAGGTTGCAGACGCACACGGCTTTGAAGTCGTAAACTACGGAATGTACGGTGCAGATTCACCTTCTTTAACATATGTTCAGAACGGAATTCTTGCAGCAACCCTGCTCAACTCAAAGGCCGTTGATTATGTAATCACAGGCTGCGGAACAGGTGAAGGTGCAATGCTCGCACTCAACAGCTTCCCTGGAGTTATCTGCGGACACGTTGCAACACCGCTCGATGCATACACTTTCGCACAGATTAACGACGGAAACGCAATCTCCATTCCTTTTGCACTCGGCTTCGGATGGGGAGGCGACCTGAACCTCGAATACATCTTTGAAAAACTTTTCTGCGAACCAAGCGGACAGGGATACCCGCGCGAACGTGCAGAACCTGAACAGAGAAATAAAAAGATCCTTGACGGCGTCCGGGAAAAAGCATTCAAACCTTTTGTTGAAATCCTCGAATCGCTCGACAGGGATCTTGTTAAGGGAGCATTCGCCGGAGAAAAATTCAGCGAACTGTTCTTTAAAGACTGCAAGGACGAAAAAATCGCCGCTGCAGTAAAAAAACTTATGGCTTAAAAGCCTTTCATTAAACTATGAACAGGTCAATTTCACTTCCAATCTGCGAAATTGATTCCTGCATCTGTGTCGTAATGCCTGTAAGCGTTGAACCGGTCTTGTTGATTGCGTTTACGCTTGCAGACATTCCCTGAACGCTGTTCTTCATTTCGGCCGTTACGCCGTGCAGCTGGTTAACCTTTTCAAGAATAACTGCATTTCTTTCTGACATGTGGCTTGAAGAAGTCCTTACTTCTACAGTACTGTCATTCATGATCTTAAGGGCATCAGTAATCTGATGGCTTCCCTGTTCACTTTCTTCCATTGCAGCCTTAATCTGCTTTACAAGCTGATCCGTTTCAGTGATTTTTTCGCTTACAAAGTTAAATGCTTCTTTTGCGTCATTTGAACTTGCAACGACGTTTGTAATAGACTGCTGGATCTTCTTTATTTCGGCGCCGATAGTCTTAGACTGGGCAGCAGAAGTCTCAGAAAGCTTTCGGATTTCATCAGCAACTACGCTGAATCCCTTTCCGGCTTCACCTGCATGAGCAGCCTCAATTGCCGCATTCATTGCCAGAAGGTTGGTTTCACTCGCGATTGCACTGATTGTATTGTTTGCAGTCAGAAGCGTCTGGCTCTGTTCTTCAATCTTGATAATCTGGTTGTTAACGTCATTCTGCTTTGCAACACCGTTCTGTGTACCGGCTTCGAGCCTTTCAAATGCAGAAGCCATGTGTTCCGTACTTCTTGAAACGGACATGATGTTTCCGATCATCTGTTCTACTGCGGCACTTGCCTGGCTTACACCCATAGACTGGTTTTCAATAAGCTTTGTAAGCGCCTGAATGCTGTCTGCAATCTTTGAAACCTCTTCCGTTGCTTCATCAACGCTTACGGTAGAATTTCCGATCTGATTCGTTACGCCTTCAATGTTATCAACAATCTCGCTGATGGTATCGCCGGTTTCAACGGCAGTTTTCTGCAAGTCACCGTCAATAACATCAAGTCTGTCCTTCGAATTCTTGATTCTGGTAATGAGGCCCCTCAGGTTTTCTACGAAGAAGTTAAAGCCTATTACTACGTCACCGATTTCATCGCGGGTTTTTACTTCAATTTTCTTCGTCAGGTCTGCATCACCCCTTGCAATATCCGTAATTGATTTTTTAAGCGTTCTCAGAGGACGCAGGATAATCTTGAGCATGAGGTAAACAAAGAGCATTATTACTGAAATAATGATTACACAGATGGCATAAATCATAAGGCGGCTCTGGAGTGCACCTTCAGTTACTTCAGAATCCGGAATCGTAATTGCAAGCGTCCAGTTTGTTCCGTCGATCGTATGATAATATGAATTCATCCGTCCGCCGTGCTTTTTATCGAAATAAACCGAAGAACCGTCACGTCCGCTTGTCATGTCATCATAAATGGTTTCAATCTGAGAAAGTTCAAGTTCTGAAGCTGCCTCATTGAAATTCTTTCCGATTACAGATTTTTCATGATATGAAATAATGTTGCCCTGACTGTCGAGCGCAAAGGAATATCCGTTTTCAACAAGGCTTGCCTTTTCAACTTCAGGATCAAGGAACATAACCGGAACTTCAGCCATGAACATTCCGAACGGGATTCCGTTTTTGTCCATTACAGGAACTGCAACTGCAAAAGTATAGTCACCGCTGACATCAGAAATATACGGATCACTGATGCAGGCAGGTTTACCGCGCTGAACTACATCCTTAAAGTATTCCTTGCCGCTTATGTCTGCCGTCCGTCCGTTTGTGTCATACAGGATTCCGTCCATTGAAGCGACTCCGACATAGTCAAAATCACTTCCCATGAGGCCGACGTTGTCCATCATATAATTGCGGGCTTCTTCTATATCACCGTTCATAAAAGCGGTAGATTTTGTATAAACCCTCAGGTCCTTAAAATAACTGTCCAGGAAGTATGAAATGGAAATCGAGCTTTTTTCTACGGATTTTCCTGCGAAATCATTATAGGTTTCAGTATCTTTAGTACCAACTGAGAAACTCATTATTTCAGCAAGTAAAACAAAGAATATCAGGAGAAGAATTCCAAGTGTAACTTCAACCTTGAATGAGAGGCGTTCCGTAATCTTTTTGCGGTCTTTAACTTTTTTTTCTTTCTTAGGTTTTGCAGCCTTGATTTCTACCGGTTCTGCAGCAATCTCTTCTGCTTCTAAAAGTTCTGTTTCCACGATTTCATCCATATATCTACCCCTGAGAACTCATTCACACGATAATCCCTTAGCCTCCTCACATGCAGAAGCGCGGGGATATCCCTGTCTTATATTATCGGTTTGTTTTACAAATAACTAAACCGGTTTCTTGAATATGCGTTCATTATACTATATAATTTAACAAGTTCGTTGTACGGAGGATACATATGAAAAAACTTTCTGGTGCTGTAGCAGTTGCTTTTATCCTTACTGCTCTTTTTGCCGGCTGCTCTAAAGAAGAAAAATCTGAAGGCGATACAATGGTTTTCCAGCCTCTTCTCGAAGCTGTTAATTCCGCTGCAAAATCATCTTCACTTGATTCATCTGCTTCAACTGAAGACCTTGCAAATGCAATCAATGCAGCAAGCGAGGCTTATGCAGCTTCTAAAAACTAAGGACTTCTTCAATTAGATCTGAATAACTTAGTACAGCACTTTCCATTATACGGAGGGTGCTTTTTTATTTTTTCTTACTGCGCACAGTCTTTTTGCCTTTCACCGGCTTAAACGCACTGACAAAATTTTCACACTTATATTCAGCCTTTTTCTGGGCAGCCTTAAGCTTTTTGAATACGGCGGTAATTTTGGTCTGTTCCGTTTTTGATGCAGTGCAGGCAAAAAGTTTTTCGGCAAAAGCAATGGAATCTTCCATCTTTTCCTTATTGAACCACCTGATTCCGTCATACTCGTTCGCTCCGCTCAGCACGCTGCTGAACTTAGAATCCGCAAGAAGTCTGGCAATCTCATAAGCAGAAGGCTCTGTCTGAGCAATCATAAATGCCCTGTCAAAGAATCCGTATGATCCCATGTCGCCGATTGCCGTATTCCCCGTGAACTCTGCAAGCTTTCTCTGAAGGCTCCATTTAAACGCAAATCCGGATTTTGCAAGCGGTACAAGTACAGTATAAAGATACATATAAACTTCAGTATTTGTGATTTTCTTTCCGGCCGGGAACGCAAAAGTCTTCGGAACCGCAAAAGCCCTGAAAGAAACAACGCTCTTTTCGATTACAGAAAGCATCTTCTCGTATTCAGCCTTGAGCGTCTTTTCAGCCTTTGCCGTATCGGTAGCCTTAGCGGTTTTCTTTGTCTTAGATGCGACTTTCTTAGTTTTTGCAGAAGTATCCTCTTCAGCAGGATCTGCGTCCATCTGCGTCTTATCTGCGTCTGATTTCAACTTGCTAAGTTCATTTTCATACCAGGCTTTAAGTTCACCTTTCTTCTTTTCACAGATTACCTTCTGTTCTTCGTTGAATTCGACTTCAGCAAATTCGTTTGCAACGGTGTAGAAGTATTCGAGCGGAGAAGAGATGATTTTTTTGACGCCTGCAGATGTCGCTTTCTTTAAGCCAGCTTCACGCAGCTCTTTTGCGCTCATTTTGAGTGTTCCGAGGGCTGTGCAAAGCTCGTTTCCGATTACATTCTCCAGAGCCTGATAGAGCTTTTTGTAGTGGAGTTCCTGCCATGCGGTGTGCAAATCTGGTGTTCCTTTTCCGTTTAAGAAGTCGTGAAGTTCTTTGAGGGAGCCGTCCTTGTCCTTTTCCTGCCGGATATCCATAAAGATTTGTGTCTCAAAGCCGTTCAATGCGATGAACATACCCTGCTCGCAGATATCTTTGGATTTTCGGATGTACCAGAGGTTGCTTCGGTCTTCACGGAAAATCATGTAGAAGTCATCTTCGCCCCACAAGCCTAAGCCTTCTGAGATTGAGCGGGTAACGAGTTTTTTGTCATTCTCGCCGCTGCCGGTTTTGACTGCATATTCACATGACTGCTTGATCCAGCCTGAAGCCCGCTCGTATTTGTTGTTGTAGAAGACAACGCTGTATTCGTTACCACAGCGGTTTGAATATGCGAACACATTTTCGTTCACGCTTCCGTTATCCCAAACATCATAGAACAGGAAGTCCTCGACGCCGGCAAAAAGATATCGTTTTTTGAGAAGAGGGAAGATTTCACGCTTGTGGCGGTCAATAAGGTACTGGTCAGGCACTTCGTCACGGTAGGCTCTGGTGTATTCCATTCCGTATTTTTCTTCAAAGCCTTCGA
>DGTU01000186.1 GCA_002394465.1 Treponema sp. UBA4328
GCATTTGGTTCGCAATCAAAGGGTCGTCGGTTCGACTCCGATTATCTCCAATAAGAGAAGTTCTTTTCAAAGACTTCTCTTTTTTTTGCAATCTATCTTCTGTAAAGAAAACAGAAAGGAGTCGAAGTGAAGGAGCGCGCGAAGCGAAAAGCCGACAGGGATGTCGGCGACAGCGACTGAACAGGCCTGGAGGGGGACCGCATGGAAGCGGGCACCCGGAAGGCGACTCCGATTATCTCCATCAAGAGAAGTTCTGTAAAAAGAAACTTCTCTTTTTTTTTGCAATCTATCTTCTGTAAAGAAAATATAAGGAGTCGAAGTGAGTGAGCGCCACTATTTATTGTTCCAGGCGCAGTGCCTCCTCCCGGCAGATGCGTGCAGTGCGGGGGTCTCCGATTCTCTCGTAGGCAGCGGCCATCTTCTGTAAAAAGAAAATATCATCATGCTTACCAAAGCGCAGGTCCAGTGCCTGTTCCCATGCATCAATGGCAAGTTCATCACTCACACTGCCTTCAATATCATTTCGCAGAACATGGCGTGCAAGTTCCTTAACTTCCGGGAAGAAAAGCCTGAAGTACTGGTAAGAATATTCCATCTGAATAATCTGCCCCAGAAGAATTACCGCATCATAATATTCCTGCCGCAGGACAAGTTCTTCTGAAAGAATGAATCCAAAATCCATAAAGTCTTCACGGGTAAACCAGTTTGAAAGCCTGAATGAAGCGTGATTCATGCACATCCGCTTGAACTCAGCAACGGCATCATCTTCACGGTCATGCATGAGATCGAAAAATATAAGTTTGGCCCTGCTCTCTTCATCATTCCTGGCAGAAAGCCACTTACGGTAATCAAAGGAATCAGCGGAAGAACGGCGTCCTGAAGTATGGCGCATATAATAAGATTCATCAAAAATATTCCTCTGCCTTGCATCAGAAAGAATTTCATAAGCAGCGACAAGCCGCCTGAATTCCTCAGAGGATTCCTTTTGAGTCGCATCGGGATGAAACTGTTTTGCTTTTTTACGATAGGCCCGCTTTATTTCTGCAGCAGTTGCATCATGACGGACACCAAGAATCTTATAGCAGTCTTCCAAAGTATTTTTATTCTATTGTTTTTATGCTGTTTTTACAATTAAGTATGCAAAAATATGCACTCTAGAAATTCCTGAATTTTATATCTGCATCATCATCCTTTACGACAATGATATTGCAGTCGGCATTATTGAGGATTTCGTGGTTTATTGCAGAAAGATAATCCTTATGCCTGGTTCCGCCGATGGTAGTTTCATAATGCCTGTGGGCTCCTACAACAATAAGGTCGGCCTTGTATTCGCCGGCACATGCTACGAGTTCAGACCATACGGCACCTTCCCTCATTTCTGTTTCGATGTTAAGTCCCTTTGAAGACGCAAGCTCCTTTATGTGCCGCAGCGTATTTTCACCCTCAGTCCTGAGGTTTCCCGTATATTTTTCGCGTTCTTCCGGAATAAGGATCTGTGCAAGCAGAAGCTGGTTTATCGTCGCAGTATCAACGACATTTACAACCTTAAGGCTGGCCTTTACCTGACGGCAGAACATGACCGCATACATTGCGGCTTTTTCTGATGAAACGGATCCGTTTACGGCTACAATTACTTTTTTAATTAAACTTCCTGCCATACTCTGCCTATTTCCGGTTTTTAAGGGATTTCAGGGTAAAGGTATTTTCACGCTCGCGTTCTTCAAGGACACCTTCAATGTATTTTCTTGTGTCATCGGTCTGCGGAATTACAAGCTTGCTGAGTGCATTTACGCGCCGCTGTGTTTTCTTAACTTCCATCGCAAGGCGCCATGCTATGGTCCTGATTGAAGCCATCTGTGTAAGCAGGTTAAGGAGCTTAAAGAATTCAACTATAACCTTGTCACTGTCTGAATATGTTCCAAGGAATGAATAAAAAAGCTTCTGCTTTGGTGCATTAACGTCAAGCGTCTTAAAATGCATTCCTGCAACCGTTACACTTTTTTCTACGAAAGAAAAATCATATTTTATGCCGTGACTGATCCTGTCAATCCGTTCTTCTCCGACAGTCATCAGCATGCTTCTGAGCGACGGATATGCTTTTTCTACGCTTTTCTGAATTTCCCGTTCAAGAAGCTTGATTTTTTCAACAATCCTCATAAGCTCCATGACGAGAATCTCACGTTTCTGTTCAAGAAGATTGTGACCGTCCCTGGCGATTACGAGCTGGTCTTTTAAAAGGAGAAGATTTGACTTGGTAGGTGCAATATTCAGTTTCGCCATAAATACTTACAACTTCTATTCGGAATTCCGCATTCCGAATTCCGGATTATTAATACTCTCCTCTTTCGGATAGAATTTTTCAATCAGTTCAGGCTTAATCCGGTACAGTTCATCTTTAGGAAGAAGTGTCAGAAGCTTCCAGCCAAGATCAAGAGTCTCTTCAATGCTTCTGTTTTCATGTTCATCCTGTGAGAAAAACTGCTTTTCAAGGGCATCACCAAACCGGAGATACATTTTATCTGTTTCACCCATTTCTTCTGCACCGATAATCGCAGCAAGATTGCGGATGGAAATTACCTTTGAGTATGATGCAAACAGCTGGCTTGCAACCGCCGCATGATCTTCCCTCGTCATGCCTTCACCTATTCCGTCTTTCATAAGGCGGCTGAGCGAAGGAAGTCCTGCGACAGGCGGATATATTCCGGTCTGAGAAAGCTGCCTGTCAAGAACAATCTGGCCTTCAGTAATATATCCCGTAAGGTCAGGAATCGGATGAGAAATATCATCATTCGGCATTGTAAGGATCGGAATCTGGGTAATTGAACCAGAGCTGCCCTTTATTTTTCCGGCACGCTCATAAAGTTCAGCCAGATCCGAATACAGGTATCCCGGATAGCCTTTTCGTCCCGGAACTTCACCGCGGGTTGTAGAAATCTCACGGAGAGCCTCACAATAGTTTGTCATATCAGTCATAACGACAAGGACATGCATGTTTTTTTCGTAAGCAAGGTATTCGGCAGCAGTCAATGCACAGCGCGGCGTAATGATTCGCTCGATAGAAGGAGCGTCTGCAAGCGACTGGAACATAACTACCTTTGAAAGAACGCCGGATTCCTCAAAAGAATGAATGAAGAACTGTGCCTGATCGTATTTAATGCCCATGCCCGCAAAAACCATTACAAACTGCTCGTCTGAATTGCGGATTTTTGCCTGACGGATAATCTGAGCTGCAAGACGGTTATGCGGAAGTCCGTTTCCAGAGAAAATCGGGAGCTTCTGACCACGGATCAGGGTATTCATGCCGTCAATTGACGAAATACCTGTCTGAATAAAATCCCTCGGATAAACGCGCGCATAGGGATTAATCGGCATTCCGTTGACATCAATCTTTTTCTCCGAAACAACCGGCGGAAGTCCGTCAATCGGCTCTCCAAGTCCGTTAAAGATTCTTCCCAGAAGACCCTCGCCGACATCAAGTTCCATAGGCTGTTCAAGGAATTCAACCGAGGAGTCTTCAAGGTCGATTCCTGTCGTAGAACCGAAAATCTGAACGACTGCTGTATCCCTGTTAAGGTCAATGACACGGCCGGTCTTTTTTTCGCCGTTTCTGTCCCTTACATAGACAATTTCATTATAGAAAACATTATCTTCTGTCCTGACGACGATAACAGGTCCGTCAACTGAACTTACGCCTTTATATTCAATTCACTTCATACGCTATCTCTTATAGGTTCTCTCCAGTGCACTCATTTCTTCATCAAGAAGATGCTCCGTTGTTTTCATCATCTCAAGTTTATCGTTCGGAACGGACGACTTAAGCCTGACGATTTTTTCCTTTACTGACAGAGCAGTAATCTTGCTGAGCGGGCATCCCTGTTTAATAAGGGCAAGGGCCCGGTTATAGAAATTCATCATCAGAAGAAGAATCTGTATCTGCTTCTGAGGAACCGAATACACGTCAACTTTGTCAAAGGCACTCTGCTGAAGGAATCCGTTTTTAATCATGTCTGCAGCAACAAGTACGATTCTGTCAGATTCCGGCAGTGCATCAGGCCCGATAAGCCTTACAATCTGTTCAAGCCTGTGCTCACGCTTCAAAAGTTCAAGTGCAGCAATCCTCACCTCAGCCCAGCGCGGATCAAGTTTATCCCACCAGTCCCTTATTTCATCCGAATACTCTGAATACGAATCTATCCAGCCGATTGCAGGATAATGACGCGCGTTTGCAAGTTCACGGTCAAGTGCCCAGAAGCAGCGGATAAAACGTTTTGTATGCTGGGTAACCGGTTCAGAAAA
>DGTU01000072.1 GCA_002394465.1 Treponema sp. UBA4328
GCACCAAAGTCGTTTGAACGGCGGATCATGTGGCTTACTTCTGGATTACGGAAAAGACGCTGAATCTTTCGCTCTTCAACGGCATTTCCCTTCTGAACTTCGGCAGCGGCAGTTGTGACAGATTTTTCTGTATGAACTTTTGATGAGCCTGTAGCACCACCGATACCGTCACGACCTGTTCCTCCGCCAAGAAGAATGATGATGTCGCCGGTCTCAGGTGTCTCGCGCATAACGGTTTTGTATGGAGAAGCTGCGATTACAGCACCCAATTCCATTCGTTTTGCAACAAAGCCAGGATGATAAACTTCTGTGACCTGGCCGGTAGTCAAGCCAATCTGGTTTCCGTAAGAAGAGAAGCCCTGAGCAGCTTCACGACAAATCTTCATCTGAGGGAGTTTACCGTGCAGAGTCTCGCTCAAAGGAACTGTTGGATCGGCCGCACCAGTTACGCGCATTGACTGGTAAACCCAGCTTCGTCCTGAAAGAGGGTCACGGATTGCGCCACCGATACAGGTTGCCGCACCACCGAAAGGCTCAATCTCAGTCGGGTGGTTGTGTGTTTCGTTTTTGAACTGAAGAAGCCACTGTTCGACTTCTTCTTTGCCCTCTGGAAGAGGATTTCCTTTTTCGTCAGTAGTGTAGTGAACATCGATGAAAATAGAGCAGGCGTTGTTTTCCTCGCTCACTTCCATGTCATCAAGCATACCGTGCTTGCGAAGATATTTTCCGCCGATGGTAGCCATGTCCATGAGAGTGAGAGGCTTGTCCTTCCGTTTCGCATAGATGTCAGTGTGCATTGCCTCGTAGTTTTTGAGGGATTCCTTGAAAAGTCTGGCGTAAGGGCCTTTTTCAATTTTGATGTTTTTAAGAACCGTGTTGAAAGTAGTGTGACGGCAGTGGTCAGACCAGTAAGTGTCCAGAACGCGGATTTCAGTTTCGGTCGGGTCGCGCCTGATAGACTTGAAATATGACTGCAGGAACTGAATGTCAGCCAGATCCATAGCCAGGCCCATCTTCTCGCGGTAAGCATCAAGCTCTTTTTTGCCATATTTAATGAAGCCTTCGACAGTCGGAATGTCGCCGGGAACTTCAGTTTTCATTTCAAGTGTTTCAGGAATTTCAGCTTTTGCAAGGCGGGAATCGACAGGGTTAATAAGATATTTCTGGATTTTTGCAACTTCATCGGCAGAAACATTTCCGGAAAGTATGACCATTTTAGCGCATCGGACGCGCGGTGGCTCAGTTCCGACAGTTGCCGTGGCCCTCATAGACTCACGAAGGAGCGAAAGACACTGCTCGGCGCTATCGGCACGCTGGTCGTACTGACCCGGCAGATATTCCCAGATAATCACAGTGTCGGCGGGATCAGTAGCAAGCTCAGTGTAGACAACAGAATCACTCTGAGGCTCAGAGAAGATTCGCAGCGCCGCCATCTTAGAGACATCTTCAGAAGTGTTCTCGATGTCATAGCGGTTGAAATAACGCACTCCCTTTACAGAAGAAATGCCCAAAAATCCATTGATTTCACCCAAAATTGAAGCTGCTTCACTCTGGAAGCCCGGCTTACGCTCTACATAAATACGAAACATAAGGGTATTTTACTGTTTTTTACGGTTTATTGGAAGATAAAGAAATCCCGCAGGGAAAAATGATTGTCAGTCCAGCGGAAGCGTTCCCGTCGGAACAAAATCTCCGTAAAGCGCAGCAAAAAGTGCCTTGAAAGTATATGGCGAATAACTGTATCCGAGAAGAACCGTGTCCGCCCATTTCATGTCCAGTACGTGAACGGGTGTGAGTACCGACATGACAATCACTTTCTTGCCGCATCCGCGGAGTTTTTCAGCAATTGAGGCGCTTCGTTCATTTGCAACGCAGATAATAATTGTTTCGCAGTCAGATGCATTTGCAAGAATATTATCCCTCATCCACGCTGCCTGATTCGGTCCCATTTCATAGTCAAACTTGAATTCGGTGCAGTTTGTATAGCGTTTTTTTGCTTCCTCAAAGAATTCAGGGAACTGAATCTGTCCTGCAAGAAGGATTTTCTCATCATTTTCCTGCTTATACGGAAGACCGGTATTTTTATAGGCTGTAATCGAGCGGCATGCCTGAGTCAGGAAAAATTTCTGTCCTTCAGGATCCGGAACTTTTTCTTTAAGAGTCGCAATATCAGGATAAAGGGGAGCAGCATTTCCGCCCTTGAAATAATTCAGCTTATAAAGAAGAACCCTGCGTGCGGCATTCTTTACCGAAAGCTTAAACTGCGTATTTGAATCCATCAGGGCAAGGTTTGTCGTCCACAGCCTGTCAGCAAAATCCGCCGTCTTTGAAAAAATGATGATGTCGTTTCCGGCCTCTATGGCAAGTGTAACTGCACGCGAAACCGTTCCGGCATAACCCCAGGCTCCTTCCATCTGCATGTCATCAGTAATAATCAGTCCCTGGTATCCGAGCTGATTGCGCAGAATATCCGTCAGGAACGTCTTTGAAAGGGATGCAGGTTCTCCGCTGGCAATAATACGCGGGAAGCTGAGGTGTGCACTCATGATTGCAGGAATATTCTCGCTGATAAGATACTTGAACGGAACAAGTTCACGGCTTTCCAGCGTCTTAAGGTCTATTCCGATTTCCGGGAGTTTAGTATGGCTGTCGAGGCTTGTATCTCCGTGTCCCGGAAAGTGTTTTGCCGTCGGAATTACGCCTGCTGCAAGAGAACCTGCAACAAAGCCCGCTCCCAGTTCACCGACATATTCGCTTTCAGAACTGAATGAACGCGGTCCGATTACCGTTGATTTTTTGTTCGTATAGATATCGACCGTCGGAGCAAAATTCATGTTGATTCCGAGGGCCTTGATTTCACGGCTGATGTAGTAGCCGGAATAATATGCATCCACAGGATATCCCGATGCACCGATTGCCATGTTTCCGGGAGTTTCCGTCGTGTCACCCTTTACGTGCCTGATCCAGCCGCCTTCCTGGTCTGTTGCAACAAAAAGCGGAATCCTGAATTTTCGTGACTGGGCTTTTTTCTGCAGCGACGCAATTGATTTTGCAACCAGTTCCGTATTGTCAGTATTCCATCCGAAAACCTTTACGCTTCCAAGTCCGCGCTCAGTTACCCACTGATTTAAAAGAACGCTCGGCTCTTCTCCTGCCCATCCGAACATAAGAATCTGAGACAGGAGCTCTGAATTACTCATGTTTTCAACAAAATAATCTGCCAGTTTCTCGGAAGGAACGTTGCTCCAGAAATCATAGGTTTCGGCATTATTTCCTGTTTCAGCAAAAATCAGGCTCACTGCAAGAAATACCGCTGCAGCGGCGGGAACTTTTTTTAATAATTTAATATTCATAAAAACAAATCACTCTTCATTCAACAATTTAAAAGTCTGGACATATTCATGTGCCTGATGTGCAGCAAGCGCGCCGTCTGCACAGGCCGTTACGACCTGTCTGAATGACTTGGCCCTTACGTCCCCGGCTGCGTACATTCCCGGAACGACAGTTTCCATCCTGTAATTGGTAATCAGGTAACCGTTATCATCTTTCTTGAGCATCTGCACAAGTGAAGTCCGCGGAATCATTCCGACGAAAATAAATACTGCATCTGCATCAGTTTCTGCAATGGAATCCGTTTGATTGTTCTTTATGACGACGGATTCGACTTTGGAAGTACCTTTTATTTCCGTAATTTCAGAATTGTACAGAACCTTGATTTTCTGACTTTTAAGGATTTTTTCCTGTATGGCCTTCTGTGCCCTCAGTTTATCCCGCCTGTGAACCAGAATAACTTCGTCCGTCAGTGAGGACAGATAAAATGCTTCTTCACATGCACTGTCTCCGCCGCCTACGACAAAGATTTTCTTTCCCTTAAAAAACGGTCCGTCACAGGTCGCACAATAAGAAACACCCCTTCCGCTCAATTCCTTTTCACCCGGGCAGCCGAGGGTTCTGTGTTCTGCTCCGGTTGCAACAAGAACAGAATATGCAGTGTACTTGCCTTTTGAAGTATTGAGTACGAATTTATCCCTGATTTTATCTATTGCCTTTACGGCTGCATTTATGAATTTTGCTCCGAATTCCTGTGCCTGAGACTTCATGTTCTCAATAAAATCCGTTCCGGAAACATAAGGATAAAGTCCCGGATAATTTTCCAGCTGATTTATATTTAATGCCTGTCCGCCGGCAGTCGAAGCATCAATAACGAGAGTCTTAAGTCCTGAACGTGCCCCGTACTGAGCCGCCGTCAATCCGGCCGCCCCCGCTCCGACAATCACAAAGTCAAAATTCGATTTCTGCATTATCCCATTATACCAGAAATGCGATTATTATTCATCAAAGTTCACCATGAGATTTACAGGGAATTTGACAAAGTCATCGTTTTTTTGTATATTAGTCAAACATCTGGCGTCTTATCCAAGCGGTAAGGAAGCGGTCTGCAAAACCGTTATGCAGCAGTTCGATTCTGCTAGACGCCTCTCAGATAAAAAAAGATGCTCAAACGGGCATCTTTTTTTATCGCTTTCCGGGTTCGTCTTGGCAAAGCCGGGGCCCGTTTACATATATACCGCCGGATTGAGATATTCAGTCCGGTTTTATTTTTTTAAATCAGGTCTCTTTCCAAGAATAAAATCGACAGCCTGCTTTCTCTGTTCCCTATCTGCAAACACAAGCTGAACTTCCTTATTATTATTCAGAATCACCTGAAGGCTGTTAAAGTCTACGCCGACGGTTTCCGGATCATCTTCATAGGAAATAGTCGGAAGGGCATAAATATCTTCATAGCGGATCAGATACATTCCCCACAGGATTGCATTTTCATAGAGTCCTGCAATTTTCCATGAACGGGTTTCCCTTGCACCGATTTCTGTTCCGATAACTGCAGTTGCATAGAGAATCACCAGGATATACGGAGCAAACTGTCGTGACGGAAGGGCTGCAATGATTGCTGCACACAGAATATAAATTCCAAACATTCTGTATGAGGCAGATGACAGCTTCATGACAAGATTCCCTGCTGTCTTTAACGCAGAACGGCGCCTGAACGGAATTGAAACGAGTATTGCAATATAAAGCAAACCTGAGATAACTGCACCTATATATTTTTCATTCAAATCAAACGGCATTTATTTTCCTTCCTTCTTTTTATTAAGCCACAATTGTAGCGTTTTTCTTGCAGAATCAAAAGCCAGGTCCAGTTCCGCAAGTTCTCCTGCATTCCGGACATAGCAGTATTCAAATCCGTCAACTTCCCCGGCCTGAGCAGTCAGTTTATACCCCTGGGGAAGCGTTGCCTCAAAGAACATGTCACAGGTCTTATAGGTAATGTTTTTATAGACATAGGTGTTCGGGAAACTTGCAATGTATTTAATTCCGGCAGGAACAACTCCGCATTCTTCCTTACACTCGCGGAAGCAGGCTTCTTCTGCACTTTCATCAGGATCGACAAATCCGCCCGGAAGTGCAAGCGTCCCTTTTCTTGGTTCTTTTGCACGCCTCTCAAACAGAATCCTTCCCTCATCATCAGCTATAATCAGTCCGACGGCTGCAGCAACGTTGTTATAAAGGTCAAAACCGCATGAATCACAGATCCATTTGCGGTCAGCCACATTCCTTATTGCCTTACTCTGACACATCGGGCAGACATTAAAATCGTTCATGGGGTACCTCAGTAATAAATTATTTCAAATTTGCTGATTTCTTTAAAGCCGCATTTCTTATAGAGGGAAATTGCCGGCTGATTCTGAATTTTAACGAAGAGGACGCATTTTTTGTTTTCAGCGGAAAATTTATGCAGCATGTATCTGACTATTTTTTCTGCAAAGCCGTGATTACGGAATTCCCGTGAGGTAAATATTCCCCCGAACTGAACGTAATTTTTCCCGGTGGCATTAACGCTCCCTTTTGAAACTATTTTTCCGTCGAATCTGAGTGCAGCGGTAAAATTTCTGGAAAGGGATTTTTCGAGGTTAAACAGGCAGACAGAAGATTTAAAGTCTTTTTTGTTGTAATAAACTTCCTCAAGTTCATAGTTTTTCTGAAGAGGAAACAGTTCCCTGGCATCCTTCACTGAACACTCATAAAACTCAGTTCCTTCTTCAGTCTCCGGCAGAACAGCCTCAGGAGAATCATTTTCAAGCAGAACATATTCCTGAGAGCTTTTTTCTTTCCACGAAGTTTTAAGCTGGACTGCACGACGCATAATTTCGCAGCCGGTTTTTTCCCCGACTATGCTGAACAGCTTTCGTTTTCTGTTTTTTTCAAAAAAATCTATGAGTGCAAGGCCTGTTTCCCTGATTTTTTCACGGTCATACACGGGAATACAGTGCCGGATCTGGCCGCCTGACGACATGTCAAAAACCCCGCTCAGGGTTCCCCGTTCATCTTCGATTAAATAAATTTCAGATTTTTTTTCGAGAAAATCCGCCGTCAGGTTTACGGCATACGGTTCATGTTCAATAAGGAATTTTTCAACTGCCTGTGAATTTGTAAGTGAGAAAGCGGTTATTTTCATCTTTTAGAGGGCAGTAATCGGTACCGGCCGCGAAAGAAAATTTCCCTGAATTATATCGCAGTTTGCCTTAACCAGATAATCATACTGTTCCTGACGTTCTATTCCTTCAGCAATTACTTCAAGGTCAAGCTGATGTGCCATGTTTATAATTGACTTGACGATGTTCTTTTCATCCGGAATTGAACCGATTGTATCAATAAACGATTTGTCAATTTTTACGAGGTCAAACGGCAGGCTTCTCAGGTAACTCAGAGAAGAATATCCCGTACCAAAGTCATCAAGTGCAATCTTTATGCCCATTTCCTTGAGGCTTCTCAGGATTGAGCGCGTTGTTTCAGGCGTACTTATACATACGCTTTCAGTGATTTCAAATTCGACGAAATTAGGATTGATTCCGGAATCTTCAATTGCCTTTTTAACGCTTGAAATAAAATCCGGATCCCTGAACTGAACTACAGAAATATTTATCGCAAGAATCGGATGCTTTTCATACAGGTGTGAAAGCTTCATGAATTCTGTGCATGAATGCTGAATGATCCATCTTCCGATTTCTACGATTGAACCGTTTTCCTCTGCAAGCGGAATAAAATCAAGCGGAGCAACACGGCCCAGAACAGGTGAAGTCCATCTCAGCAGAACCTCAAAGCCCCTGAGTTCCTGGTTCGGAATATAATACTGCGGCTGATACTCAACATAAAGTTCTCCGCGGTTAATTGATTCAGAAAGCTTGTGCTCGATTGAAAGCTGCCTGTTAAGCTTAATCTGCATGCTCTCGTCGAAGAATACGAGCTGGTTCTTGCCTTTTGCCTTTGCCCTTGTAAGGGCTATATCAACCTGTTTGAGCAGGGTCTCTGATCTGTCAGAATCCTTAGGACAGCGTGCAATACCGAAACTTGCAGTAATGCGGTAATCGTGTTCCCTGAAGCAGAACGGCTTGTTGATTACGCTTTCAATTTTTGCCGTGTATGCCTCAATTTCTGCATCAGTTTTGGCTCCGTTTACAATTACGAGGAATTCATCTCCTCCGATTCTTCCGATTGAATCCGGAGCAATGATTACATTCCTGAGGTTATGAATGACTTCCGTAAGGTATACGTCACCGATTTTATGTCCGAGGGAATCATTGATGTTCTTAAAGTTATCAAGATCGAATGAAATGAGCGTAAATACAGGCGTTGCCGGCGAATACTGAATAATGTCCTCGATCGCACGAAGCCTTTCTTTTCTGTTAGGAAGTCCCGTAAGGTCATCCGTATATGCCAGCTTGTGAATACTTTCAACTTCGCCTGCAAGAGTCGTGTAAAGGTTGTTCAGAAGGAAACAGACGATTTCCGTTACAAAAATCATTCCGTATTCTGAAATCAGAAGATAATGCTTAAAAATAATGATATCAAGCGTAATAAGGCAGAGTGCAACTCCGTTGAGGATTATCTGTGCAATGAAACCTGATTTCCGGCAGGCTACAACCAGCTGAACTGAAAGAAGTATATTCAGGAGGCCGAGTATGTTTCCAAAAATTGAAATTAAAACCAGTTTGTCGGGATCAATTGCACCCTCAATGAAATCATTTCCAATAATGAGTGTAGAAATTCCCATCTGAAGAATCAGGAGCCCCGTAAAAAGAATTACGAGTATTCCCATTATAACTTTATCCCGACCCCTCTGATCAATTAAACCGTTTACCATATTTTAATTATACCACAGATTTTAAACTAACAAGATTAATTTTTCATATTTTAAGCAAAAAAACTGAATTTTCAAAAAACCGGGCTTATAATTTAAAATGTTATTTACGGGCTGGAGAAATCTTGTGAAACCGCTTGAAATAAAAACTGCATTTCTGGATGCAGGGCTTAACATTACCGACAGGAACAAGGAATTTTACTCATACTTTGAAAAAGCCGGTCTCCTGTATTCTCACGCAGATGAAATCGTTTCTGAATCTCAGAAGGATGATTTCAAAAGCTTTATCCGTACGGGCAGCTCAGGCAGTTTCAGCGCATTTAAATTTAAAAAGAATAACGGTGAAGAAATCCTCAACGTAGTCTGGCTTGATAAACCGGACGATAAATCCATTCTTGTAAAAATCGCCGAAATTCCGCGTATTATTTCCTTCGTAGGTGATGCCGCACTGTATGAAAAACAGATGCATACGGCCCTCGGAATAGCCAGTGACTACCTCTTTACATACTGCAAGTCAACGAATATCTTCACGCTTCAGAGTTTCCTTCAGGGACATAAAACCGTTCTCTACGAGCAGGATATTGATTCCTGGAAAACACAGGTTGTTACAGAAGGCCTCATTGAAAAAACTGACGAAGCAGAATTTGAATCAAAAATAAACGAACTCAAGGAATGCAATCCTGATTTTTCAATGACAGTTTCATCTTCCATCAGGTTCAGCCTTCAGATGTTCGAAAAACTTGTCTTCAGTGCAAAACGTATTAAAGCCGGCAATGAAGTTTACATGGTCGGCAGGATTCTTCCTGAAGTTTTTGTAGAACGCTCCGAAAAATCTGACAAGTTTCTGAATGAAATTAAATTTGACTCCCTCACGGGCGTCTACAATAAAAAAGCAATACTGAACCTGGCACGCAGCCGCTTTGTTGAAGGTACAAAGGAAAATGCTGTACTTGCGATTGTCGACCTTGACCACTTCAAGTCGGTAAATGACGCATACGGACATCTTGCCGGAGACAAAGTTCTTGAAAAAGCCGGTGAAATCTTAAGGAAAATAACTGGTGAAGGCGGAGTCGTCGGCCGTTATGGCGGTGATGAATTCCTTTTAATCCTCGAAGACATGAATGACGAAAGCACATTCCGCGGGGTTTTCCAGATAATAACCTCTGAAATGCGCGCTGCGTTCAAGGATATGTTTCCTGACATAAAGGTTACTGTTTCCATCGGGTCTGCACTTTATCCGAAAGACGGAAAAACCTTTGATGAACTGTTCAAGAAAGCTGACTTCTGTCTCTATCGTGCGAAAGACAAGGGCCGTGACCGTTATGTATTCTTCCGGGAAGACCTGCACGGAGAACTTTACAAAAAGGCAAGCGAAGCCAAAACCGAAGGAATCAAGTATGACGTACGCGAGGTTCTGGAATTAAAAAGCATGGCAGCCTTTATGCTGGATCTTGAAGAAAATCCTAAGCCTGCAGCAGAAACTGTCCTTAAGCATATGCTTGCGACATACAACCTTGATGCAATCACGATATTCTATGGTGACGGGGTAAAGCGCAGGTATTTCATCGGTAAAGATCCTGATGAACTGAAAGAAGCCGGCTACATAAAATCCGCTGAATTTAAAAATGCCCTTAACGGCAGGCCGTATATCAGGGTCGACTTTACGACTGAAATGGACGAGTGTGCAAGGCCGTTCGGAAAAATTCTTGACGGCCGGGGAATTAAATCATCAATACAGTGCATCCTCGGAACAAAAGATAATCCGCAGGGACTTATAACATTTGACCGCCTCAGGGAGGGCGCACTCTGGGCAGAATACGAAGTCAACTGCTGCGTAATGTTTGCTGCAGCAGTTAATCTTCTTCCGCAGGAAAAACTCCTGAAAATTTTCTCTTAAAAATAAGTAATCTAGTTTCTGAAGCTGTGGATTGGAGCCGGAATGCGACCGCCACGGTTGATGAAGTCCGCACAGCTGAACTTGCTCACTGGCATGACAGGACATCCGCCAAGCAATCCGCCGAACTCAATCCAGTCGCCCGCTTTTTTGCCAGGAGCCGGAATAAGGCGCACAGCCGTAGTCTTGTTGTTGACCATACCGATAGCGAATTCGTCCGCCATTATGCCGGAAATCGTTGTCGCAGGTGTGTCTCCAGGAATTGCAATCATATCAAGACCGACCGAGCATACGGTTGTCATAGCCTCAAGTTTTTCAAGGCAGATTGAGCCTTGTTTTACGGCGTTAATCATGCCCTCATCTTCTGAAACAGGAATGAATGCACCGGAAAGACCGCCGACGCTTGTAGAAGCCATTACGCCGCCTTTTTTGA
>DGTU01000106.1 GCA_002394465.1 Treponema sp. UBA4328
TACGGCGCATCCAGTAATTAAAATCGCGGCCGGTCTTAAGCGTTGCTGAAGTACAAACAACCGTAGACATCTGCTCAAAAACACCCTCATTCATAAGATGCGAAATATCAAGCGGAGTTTGAGTAAGAGTTACATATTCTGCGTCGCTTCCATCGCGAACCATGTCCGGCGGAAGTCTCTTTTTTTGAATCCAGAATACATCGTCCCGCTTTTCATCCCAGACAGAAAAGTTTTTGAGTAAAATTACATAAGATTCAAGATGACGTAAAATTACTTTTGATTCCCAATAACATGGGGCATCTTTATCATCTTCATCTATACCTTCCATAACTTCGCGAATAACGCCGGTAAAACTTCCAAGTGCTCGTGTAAGCTCGCCTATAGAAACAAGAAGTGGTCCAAAATCGCGGGCAGTAGCATCATATAAACGCATTGTGTAATCTTTTGAAAGAAGATCCTTTGCGGCAATTTCAACATTTGTTAGAGCAAGCTTAATTTTATTTGTAAGATCAAAGGCATCTCCGGCTTTTTCTTCATTACTTGAAAGAATGGCCAGACTACACAGATGACCGGACTCTGAGTTTTTTCTGTGGCGATACATCTGATTTATAAGTTTATTAAGCTTGAACCTGTTTACACTTTCACTAAAAAAGCTTGTTGCCGCATTTTCAATTCCATGAGCTTCATCAAATATTATGTGACGATAAGGAGGCAAAACTGCAGCATCTTCATAACCGGCTCCGCTCAGACGTGATTCGATATCAGCAAATAAAAGATGATGATTTACAACAATAAGATTTGCATTTGCAGCCTCTTTGCGTACCTTCATTACAAAGCATTCACCAAAGAAAGGACATTTTTTGCCCATACAGGCATCGCTTTCAGAATTTACTTTGGTCCAGACACTTTCAGAAGGCATAAAAGTAAGATCACTTTTGCTTCCTGTTGGTGAATTTTGTGCCCAGTCTGCAATTTTTTTTAGTTCTTCTGACTCCCCTTCAAACAAATCAAGAATTGAAGCAGCATCATTTAAGCGGCGCAAACAGATAAAATTCTGACGTCCTTTAAGCAAAACATATTTAAATTTTTTACAAATGATTTTTTCAACTGCAGGAATATCCTTTTCACAAAGCTGCTGCTGAAGGTTTATTGTTCCGGTAGAAACTATTACACGTTCGTGATTTAACAAAGCCCAAAGTACAGAAGGAATTAAATAAGAATAAGATTTTCCAACACCGGTTCCAGCTTCAAATACAGCAATTTTTTCTTCATTAAAAGCACGGACAATATGTTGAAGAAGTTCAATCTGAACAGGACGTTCTTCGAATGAGTCAGAAAGTTTAGACAAAGCACCACCATTGGAAATATAATTTCCAGCCTGAAGTTCATCGACCTGTTTGTGTTCAACTTTTTTTTCTGTTTCCTCTGAATTATCCACACCCGCACCTTTTTACTGTAGATTGCTTCGTCGCATTCGTTCTTCGCAATGACGTCATTGCGAGCCGACGACGTGACAATCCATATATAAAAAAAGCCTTGTAAGAAATCTTACAAGGCTTTTGAGCATCTCCTAGCAGAATTGAACTGCTGTTGTCGGGATGAAAACCCGATGTCCTAACCACTAGACGAAGGAGACATACGTTTTTCAAACGTAAAGATAATATATCAGTTCATAAAAAAAAGGTCAATAGCTCAAATGCGATTTTTTTGAAAAAAATGATTAAAAATTAATCGTAGCGCCGACTGTAATTCCTGCATTCAGGTAAATGATTTTATCCCAGGTGCACTGGTAGCCGAGTGAAATATCCGTATTGAGCGTAATATATTTTGAAACTGTCATGTCGAATTCGTGGAGATATGATATGTTCTGTTTTTTGTAGTATTCATCTTCGCTCAGAGATATGTTCAGGCTGTCGCTTCTTGTCAGTTTCTTGCCCTGCCTTTTCCATTCCGGCGAGAAGAGCTGTACTATTGAACTTACGGGCGAACTGTAAGCCTGCCTTTTGTAGAGCATCGTTGATTTAAACGACCAGCTGTCATCCTGAGAGTAAGTTCCTTCAAGGGCAAATTTAATTGTATCCTGATCTTTTATGTAGAAAGTGCCCTGAAAATATCCGGATATCTGGATTGTAAAATCAGAAGGACTGTTGCGTGGAATTTTTGCTGCGGCTTCAAGTGATGAGGTGTATTCATCCTGTTCAAAGCATTTAAGAAGCCTGAGAGAGCCTTTCCGCCCGAATATATTGACTGCAGAGTAGGAAATGCTGCTTCCTGCCTGATGAATGTCTGTACAGGTGCCTGAAGCACTTATGTCTCTTGTAAAGGAGAAGGATACGTCAGAAGGAATGAAAAAATCATATTTGTTTCCGTAAAAATTTCTTCTCCACGAGAGACTGTATGCACCTGTGTAAGATGCGGTCTGGTTCTTAAGTGCAGAAGAAAGTACATCTCCTGGCAGTGAAGAGGATATCAGGTCGGCAACAGGTGCTGCAGTATAATACCAGTCTTTTTCATTGAAATTGTCTGTGAGCGCATCAAAATCTGATGAATATGTTCCGTTCACGGATGCCGTTTTTTTGCCGCCGGCAGTTTTTTTCCATGAAAGTGAGAACAGGTTTGAACGAATTTTAAACGGGAAAATTAATGCCAGCTGTGTTTTGTCCGTATAGGCGGCTGACGTAGAGTTTTTGTATTCTTCTGCCGTTTCAAAATTAATTTTCGGAGTGAGTTCTGCGTAAGGAAGAGAAAAAGAAAAATTCTGTTTAAAGCCCAGCTTGCGTCTGTATGCATTTTTCTCGCCGGATGAAAATTCCATTGAAGTGATTTCTTTCCATGAAGAAAAGTAAGTGTCCGTTTCACACTGAGCGTCAGGAGAAGAATTTGCGTTTATCTGCTGTGAGACGGTTAATGCTGTTTTTGACGAAAAAGGCTTTGTGACGAAGGACAGTTCAGAGGAAGTGTTCTGGCTGACCGTACCTGTATCAGATGAAGCGCCGGCACTAAAGTTAAGTGTCAGGGGAACGTTGAAGTCCTTTAAGTCAAGTCCGAGCGAATTTGATTTTTGCAGGCTTCCTTCTTCATGATCAAAACTGTATGACTCGCTGAAAGAAATTAGGTTCAGGAGAGGAGAATATGATTCAAAGACATGCGATGCCTGTGGAACGACGGTTTCTGATGAAGAAAGTGCTGCGTCAAGACAGAAGCGTATTCCTTTTGTCCTGATGCTGACAGCGGACTGATTTATGAGGGAAGATTCTGAGTCAGAAAAGTCACCTGAAACGGCTGAAGATGATGCAGTCGCTGTCGTTTTTGCTGACAGTTCATCGAAGAAATCATTTTTCGTGCTGTAAGATGCCGTAAACTGATCGCCGAGCGTGATGCTGGTTTTAGAATCTTCAAGGATAAGTTCATCGATCTTTAATTTACCTGAGTATGTCGTTCTTACGGTAATGATGATTCTTGAAGGAATGATTTTGGTGTTTACTGAGGCTTTAATTTTTCTTCCTGCAAAGAAGGCTGTTTTTTCTTCCAGGCTGATGCTGAGCTTATTGTATTTTTCATCCTGAAGTTTTCCGGAGGTTTTCAGTTCGTTTAAAAGTTCCTCTGAAAGGTTTACTTCAACGCTTTTTTTGCCGTTTCCGTCCAGGAGTGTGAATGTAAGTTCAGAAACTTCTGTCTGTGCGATGAAAAGAGAGAGAGTTTTATACTGATTTACGTCGATTTCATTAAACCAGCGTGAGATTGTGATGCTTTCTTCCGTGCTGAGCGGATTTTTCCATTCGAAGGCCTGAACGTAATTCGTGCCTGAATTGAGTTTTTTAATCAGGCTGTTGTGCAATGATGAATCTGTTTCCTGTGATGAAGAAACAGTAAGGTTTTCTGATTTTACTGAAAAAGCGCTTCCCGTGCAGCGGTATGGACCTGTGAGTATCCGGCCTGAAACTGAGCTCGGAGAAGTGACAATTATCCTTGCGTCATGGTAAGAAGAAATATGAGCTTTCTGTTCGTCAGTGATGATTACTTTTACTGTTTCCCTTCCGTCTGATGAAGAAATGAGGTTTTCTGAAGTTAAGAGCCAGGTTGGAATCCCTGAGTCTTCGTATTTAAAGTCATCTTCAGCCTGAACGCCGAGCTGAAGGTAGACCTTGTAGTCTGAATCATTAAGCAGCGTGGAAATGTTCTTAAATGCAAGCTCAAATACGGAGGCATTTTTTAATGCAGAAGAGTTTGACGGCATTGCTACGGAAACTGCGGCCCAGTTCGGTGAAGACTCTGTCGCAGTTGAGGTGAAATTCCAGTTTAACGGTATGGCATAGCCTGAAAAATCCGAAACGACGGTGCCTTCTTCTGCGTCCTGTGAAAAGTTGTTTTCTTCTTCAAGTGATACTGAATCAAAGCCGGTCAGTTCAGGGATGATTCCTGAAGGAAGTTCATAAGCAGAATTCTTTGAAAGATAGTATGTCTGTGAATCTTCTTCGTTCATTGAAAGAATCCTGTAAAGGCCTGTCGTGTCGGCTGTATCGAATGAAGAAGAGACGATGTTTCTGGCGCTGAAGTTTTCGTTTTCGTACTGAAGTTTTGAAGCAAGCGTGACTGATCCCGGAGAAGTGTAAGATGCCGTTGAAAAATCCTTTTCAGGTGAGTAATTCCATCTTGCAGCAAGGGAAATGTCTGCTTTTGTATTTTCGTTAATTATATATCCTGCTCCTGATGCAAAGGCAATCGAGGAAGTCATAGAGAGTGAGTTGTCTTCATACCAGACTGCGTGAATTTTATCTGTTGATGAAACTGTTCCTGAAAGCGTTATGCAGCCTGATTCACGGCTGTAGGTTGCGAGCGGATCGAGAATCCCGTTTTTCCAGACGCGAACCGTTCCGGGAACTGCGCGGGTTCCGATGTCATAGCGCGAAACTGACGTATATGTGCGGACTTTAAGTACGCTGTCATCGCTGCTTCCATAGCCGAGGTAGATACCGGGATTTGTTGCAGCAAGAGGAAAACGTTCCTGCACGGATGAAATTTGTGAGGAAGAATCGTTCAGGTAGAGCTTTACGTAATTGTGCTTCGTGTTTATGAAATCTTCCGAGACGAATGAAACGTCGATTTCTTCACTCTGGGCAAGGTATGTCGTGTCTGCAATTTCAGTTGTTTTTGACGCAATCTGTGCATCTGCGGCCTGATTGAGTCCCGTATCGTAAAGTTCACAGCACATGAACGGAGAAAAGCCTTCGGAAGACTGAATCATAAGGGCGTATGCATTCCCGTCAAAGTCTGTCAGTTCGTATTCGTAGGAATATTTTTCCTTCCAGTCTGAGTCCAGCTTGAAAAAAGTTTCAATTTCATTTTCAAAATCCGTAAGGGAAGGCATTGATCTGAGTGTAATCACGACCTTCGGAAGTTTTCCGTTTTTTGCCTTTGCCCGCGCTTCCTGTGAAAGATAAAGGGAGTTCGCCGTAACTGAGACCATGTATCTGCTTGAATCAAGTTTTGTGTACCTGATTTTTTTGCGTTTTGTTCCGGTTTCGATCACTGAGCCTGAAGATGATTCTACATAGACGCCTGTTATCTGTCCGGCGCAGCCTTCAGGGAGGCAGTAGCGGAAGCCCGTAAGGTATGAAGTCAGTTCATAGTCCGTTGAAGAAACTGCATTTTTTCCGTACCAGGTTTTTTCTGCTGAAGCGAGCATGTCGTAACGTAGTGCCGTATCAGAATAAAAGCGGTCTGTCGCGAGAGAAACCATTATTCCCGGAGCTTCATTGTCACCTCCGCCGATTCCTTTCTGGATGTCGCTGACGGAATAAATGTCCGGGAAGGTGATGTTTCTGTTTGCGATGCGGGCGTTTTTTACGAGGCCGTCACCGAAATATCCTGCTGCAACGGTGTTTTTGTCGAAACTGTCTGCAAAGGCGGATTCAAAGTACCAGTGCTTATTGATGAGTACCCATAGTGAAAGGTCTACGTTCTGTGAAAATACCGGTGCTGATGTCGTAACTGCAGAAGTCGTACCGAATCCGGTGCTCATGCCTGCAGTGTAAGTAAAAAGTGTCTGCCAGTATCCGGAAGCAAGAAACTCTATGTCTGAATCGTTTATGCTGTAGTTAAAGAGTGAGGAAGAATCCGGGTCGATTACAGGGGAAACTTTACGTGAATCAAAGACAATTGCTCCGGCTCCGTCTGAGGTGTGCTGTGTTTCAGAGACTGTCTGTGAATGAAGTTTTGCCGGGAAAAACAGCGTTGAAAGTCCGGCCAGAATCATTAATTTTTTGAGCAGGCGTGCACGGGTTATCTTTAAATCCGGATTTTTCTGTCTTGCATTGAGGATTGCCTTTTCAAGCTTCTGCTTTTTTTCTTCACCAAAGTCAAACAGTTCGTTCTGAACCGGTGAATCCTGACTTTCCGTATTCTGCAGTCCTGCACCTAAAAGGCGGATTCCCTGCTGGTTATTGTATTTCTTTTTGAAAATTGAAAGGATTTTTTCATAAAAATCTCCGGTTGAAGAAACATATGTCGAAAAAGTTTCCTGGGCCGTTACGGTCGTAAAGTCATCATAGCGGATTTTAAGGAAAACCGTGCGGCTCCTGATTTTTTCCCTGAGCATCCTGAAGACAAGGGTCTGGCAGAGTTCAAGTAGTGCCGTTTCAAACTGTTCCTGATAATAAAGATCCGTTTCGTATGTCGTTTCAGCACTGAGGGAATGCGATTTCGGAACGGTGTTGAAAGATTCGTCTTCCATTCCCCGTACTGCATTGTAGAGGAATGTGCCTGTTGCCCTGCCCATAAGGTTTTGAAGCATCTGAAGCGAACGTGAATAAACGTCTTTTGTAGTAAAAATCTGAAGAGAATTGAGCCGGGCGAGGGTCTTGTCCCCGATTCCCCAGACTTTTTCGAGAGGAAGTGAGAGCATAAAGCTTTCTTCTTCACCTTCTTTGATTACATAAAGACCGTCCGGCTTGTTCATCTCGGAAGCGATTTTTGCAAGGTATTTTGTCGGGGCAATTCCGACAGAAACCGTAAGCCCTGTTTTTTCCTTTACTTCTTTTTTGAGCTTAAGTGCAGTTTCTTCCGGAGAGCCGAAAAGCCTTGAAGTTCCGGTCATGTCGATAAAGGCTTCATCGATGGACATCTGCTGAACGTCGGGCGAATAGCCTGCGAAAATGGACATAACCTGAACGGATTTTTCGTGATAGAGGCTCATGTTCCCGTGAACAAAGATTCCCTGCGGACAGAGGCGGTATGCGGTTGCAGAAGGCATTGCAGAATGAACGCCGTATTTTCTTGCTTCGTACGAAGCAGTTGAAACTACGCTTCTGGGTTCTCCGGGTTTTCCTCCGACAATGACAGGTTTTCCGCGCCACTCGGGGTGTTCAAGCTGTTCAACTGAGGCAAAAAACGCATCAAGGTCGACATGAAAGAACACCTTTCCCATTATGCTTTTTCCTCATTCAGTCTGACGGTACGGGTTTCGGATGTGATTGTTCCGCTGTCGTCCTGATAGAATGCGCGTATGCAGAAGTCAAGGACCTTTGATTCTGAAGAAAAATCAAGCGAAATCTTTTGAGGCGGATAGTCCGGAACGGTAAAGACAGCCTTTCCCTGTTCATCTGAGATTTTGTATTCATAAAGGGAGTCAAAGAGCGGAACTGATTCATCTCCTGCAAGTGAAAGTTCATAGCGGAGTGCCTGCCGTGAAGACCTGACTGTAAGGTTGTAGTTCGTAAGGCCTGAAACGGTTTTTTTCGTAAAGGCAAGGGTGATGTTTTTTGAGTCCGGATCTTCCGTGATTTCCCTGTTAACAGAAACGCGGTTTTCCTGTGTATTTGAAGCGATCGTTCCGATGGCGGCAAAAATCATCATTGCAAGCGTGACAAGCGTAGATGTAGTAACCGTAACCGTCATTACAAGCTTTTTTCTTGTGTAGCCGCGGCTTTTCTGAAAGGCACTTATGTTGTGAAGGAGCCTGAGCCACATAATCTGAATCGGGAAGAGTCCTGTTGCAAGGAGAAGGTTCATCGAAAAACTTGAAAATACGAAGTCCGAAAGCCTTGCTCCGTTTCCGTATAAAATAAGGTTCGCAATGTACGGCGAGAACGGAAGGCACATGGCAATCAGTGACATGATGAGGAACGAAGATTTGCTTGCTGCGCGGGACAGGTAAATTATCAGGTATTCGATGAAGAATACAAAAAGCAGCATGAGGTCTACGGCTGAAAATATAAAGATGTTCGCAATTGAAATGAGGGTCAGCGTATATCCGTAAACAAAGGCGTCGATGTTGATTTTTTTGTGTTCCTGAAAGATAAAGAGGGCAGAGATAAAAAGAATCGAAAAGATGAATTTAATTCCGAACTGAACGAACGGCGAAAGGTCTGCCATGAAAGAAATCAGGAAGGTAAATCCCTGTCCGGTGTACAGTGAAAAAAACGAAGTCCCGAGCGTCAGCGGAATCATATACCAGGCATTCTTGAGCTTGTTTTTGTTGAGCTGCTTGTTTTTGCCGACGAAAGAAAAATACGTGATTATAAAAAGAATCAGGGAAGCAATGACCAGAAGGAATATTACGAAGGCCCTTTCACCGATCCAGAGTGAGCGGAACGGAAGGTTAAAGTAAATGTAATGGTTATCCCACGAATCTGTTACGGAAGGATCATAGTCTTTGAGGAAGAACTCAAGGACGGCAAGGTCTGAACCTGAATTAAGCGTGAGGGCGGCGGACGGAATGCCTGAAAGCATATATGACGACATCCTGATTTCTCCGCGGATAAGACCGAGCCTGTAAAGGGAAAGGATTACGTTTTCCATCCTGAAGCTGATTCCGGAGTTTTCAAAGGCATCTGAAAGCATTTCGCTCAGCCATAGCGGAGAATTGTTCCTGTAAGTTCCGGTATGAATCGAGTTTGAGGCCGTTTCGTCAAAGTCTATTGTCAGTGCGCAGGCATTTTCGCGGTTCTGGTAGCAGGAAGCATACAGTGATGTTCCTGAAGTCATAAAGTCTGAGGTTTCGACAGGACTTTTCTGTACTGTAAAAATAAAGATTACCGTAATGTCCTTATTCTTTATTTTTTTAATCAGCGAAAGGATATCGTTTTTATATTTAAGTGCTTCAGACTGAAGGATGTCTATGATGACTGTATTTCTGTTAACGCTTTCTGCAGCAGGATTTAATGTTACTGAAATATTGAACGGAAAACTGTCATTGCCGGTAAAATACAGGTGTTCCCGTTGCGGATTAAGTGAAGCCTCTGCGAGAAAAGATTCAAGCTCTGCAGACAGGGCATAAGTATTTGCTGAATCTGCGGCAGAAGCGGTCTGGGCCGGCAGGGGTGAAAAAGCATAAAGGAGAAGAAAAACGCTGCAGATTTTTTGCAAAAATGCCATAATATAAGATAATATTTGTCTGTTTACAATGCAAGTAGGTTAGGATATAATAATTTGATTTAATAATGTTTTAGTTGGGAGAACTTTGCTTATGTGCGCAAAAAAATTCAGTCTGAATCTTCCGCTGAAAGTAATCCTTACTGAAGAGGGTACTTCTCACTTTATCAGCCATAAGAAAAAACTTCTGCGGTTC
>DGTU01000030.1 GCA_002394465.1 Treponema sp. UBA4328
TGATTCAGCCTCCAATCATGAAGCTCCTTACATCTAAGAAAGAGCGCCTTATCAGAATGCCTAACCCTCGTGCAGTTCCAAAGGCTGAGAAGGTTCTTTTCCCTCTCATGCTCCTTATCCTTACAATCCTTCTTCTGCCGCCTGCAGCTCCACTTATCGGTATGCTCGCATTCGGTAACTTCGTAAAGGAAAGTGGTGCAGCACAGCGCCTTTCAAAGACAATGGAAAACGAACTTATGAACATCGTTTCTATCGTTCTTTCACTTGGTGTAGGTTCACAGATGACTCCGGAAAAAATCATCAAGGGTGAATCTGTCGGTATCATCGTACTCGGTCTTGTAGCATTCGCTGTTGCAACTGCAGCAGGACTTCTTATGGCTAAACTTATGAACGTATTCCTTCCGAAAGGAAAGAAAATCAACCCGCTCATCGGTTCTGCTGGTGTTTCAGCTGTTCCGATGGCAGCACGTGTTGCAAATAAAGTTGGTCAGGCAGAAGATCCTTCTAACTTCCTGTTGATGAACGCAATGGGCCCGAACGTTGCAGGCGTTATCGGTACTGCTATGGCAGCCGGTGTATTTATTGCTACATACGGTGGACTCCGCTAACGCTACGCCTCCGAATGTAGCTTGACGAGAATTCTGCATCGCAGAATTCTCGATCGCTTCGATTTTATGACGGATTAAGATAATCCACCATACGTTGCTTTATGAGAATTTTTGCTTTGCAAAAATTCTCAATCGCTTCGATTAACGGTGGACTCCGCTAACACTCTTTGAAGTTTAATTCAAGCGCTTCCTGTTTTTTGCAGGGAGCGCTTTTTTTGTCTTTATTTATCTTGTAGATACTTATGTTTTTAAATAAAATATAAGCATGACACTTGATGAAATGCGCCGGAATGCCTACGGTGGAGTTAAAAAAACTCCTGAGGCTGAAAAAGATAATAAAAGTATTAAACGTCCTGTTTTTGAATCAATAAATAATCATCCTGAACTCCTTGCTGCAACCGAAGCCCTTAAAAGCGGAGGACTTATCAAGGTTGCTGCTTCCGTTCCAAAAACTGACGGAAAGGACAGCGTTTACCGGCGTGTTGCAAAATTCCTTGTGCTGATAGGTGCAGATGAAGCTGCAAAAATTCTTCCTCACCTTTCAAAGGAACAGACAGAACGCATTATTCCGGAAATTGCTTCCATACGTTCAGTAGATAAGGAAGAGGCGGCAGCCCTGATAAAAGAGTTTGAAAGCCTCATGCAGAAAGCCCGCGAAAACGGAGGGGTAGAAACTGCCAGAAACATTCTTGAAAAGGCTTTTGGTTCTGATAAGGCTGAAGAACTCCTGGAAAAATCTGTGCCGTTCAAGGACGGACGTCCTTTTGATTACCTTATGGAAGCCGACTGGGAAAAGGTTTCCGTGCTTCTCAAAGATGAAGGTGCACCGGTAAGGGCTATCGTTCTGAGCCAGCTTAATCCGAAAGTGTCAGCTCAGGTAATTCAGAACCTTCCGGATGACGAGAAAAAAGAACTTATTGTCCGTCTTGCAAAAATGCAGAAAATTGATCCTCAGATCCTCAAAAGGGTTGATGAAGCGATGCGGGGAAAATTTGATGCCGTTAACATCGAAAAATCTGATTCAGTTGATGGAAAAAATACCCTCGCTCAGATTCTCAAAAGAATGTCACCGGAAAATGAAGAAAAACTCCTTGATACTCTTTCGGAACAGGAACCTGAACTTGGTGCTGACCTCAGGGAAAGACTATTTACAACGGAAGACATCATTAACAGTGACGATAAATTCATCCAGAATCAGCTTCGTTCAATGAGCGACGATGAGTGTGCTCTTCTTATTGCAGGTAAGGATGATGCATTCCGTTCCAAAATACTGGGCAATATGTCTTCCCACAGAGCTTCTGAAGTCCTTAATGTTGAAAGCTATAAAAAGCCGTTCAGAAAGACGGATGTTGAAAAAGCTGCATCGCAGTTTTTTGCCGTTCTGCGCCGTGCATGGGAAGACGGAAAACTTATCATAAAAGGCCGTGACGGAGACGTATATGTTGAATAACTTAAAGAAAGGTGATGTATATAAAAAATTCAGGGTATTGAGCGTTACGGATATCCCTGACTATAAGTCGACCGGGATTCACCTGAGACATGAAAAGACAGGACTTGAAATTTTCCACATGCTGAATGACGATGAGGAAAATCTTTTCAGTTTTTCATTCAGGACTCCAAATGAAAAATCGAATGGCGCTGCCCACATCCTTGAGCATTCAGTTCTCTGCGGTTCTGAGCGTTTTCCACTTAAGGATCCTTTCATCAAGCTTGCGAACCAGAGCGTAAAGACATATTTGAATGCCCTTACATATCCCGAGCATACGGTTTTTCCGGCAAGTTCCACCGTAAAGAAAGATTATTTTAACCTGATGGCAGTTTACGGGGATGCTGTCTTCTTTCCGCGTCTTGATAAAGAAATTTTTATGCAGGAAGCTCACCGGCTTGAACTTGATTCAGAGGGAAAACCCTGCATTCAGGGCGTCGTTTACAATGAAATGAAGGGCGCCTATTCAAGTTTTGAATCAATTGCCTTTGACAGCGTACTCCACAATATGCTTAAAGGCTGCGTATATGAAAAAGATTCCGGCGGCGATCCTCTTGAAATTCCTTCGATTACACATGAAGAGCTTAAGGCTTTTCACCGCAAATGGTACAGAAGCAACAACTGTTTCGTTTTCCTTTATGGAAACATTCCGACTGAAGAGCAGCTCGATTTTATCGATGAAAATTTCATAGGCCGTCTGGAAGAAAGGAATCCTGACATTGATGTGTCAGAGTCAGCACGCAGAAAACAGATTGATGATTTTATCAGATACGTTACACCGTCTCCGGTTACAGAACCTTTTACCGTTTATGAGGATGGTCCTGCCGGTGAAGAAAACGAAAAGGGTAATACGGTCCTGCTCAACTGGAGGCTTGGTTTCTGTCCGGACAATTTACGGGCAATAGAATACATGATTGTTGCCGGGATCCTTATAAATCATGACGGCTCTCCGCTTCAGAAGGCCCTCGTTGAATCCGGCCTTGGTGAGGACCTGGCTCCTGGAACAGGAATGGAAGGAAGCCTTTCAGAGTTCCTTTTTTCAGCAGGCTTGAGGGGTGTTAAAAAGGGCAATGAACATAAAGTTGAAAAAGTAATATTCGACTGTCTTGAAGAAATAGTGAAGAACGGCATTTCAAGGCGGGATTTTGACGCAACCCTTATGTCACTTGAATTTTCACAGCGCGAAATCAGGCGTGCTCACGGTCCTTATTCACTCAAACTTATGAACCGTCCTGTTTTAGCATGGATGTACGGACTTGACGTAACAAAGGCAATAAGAAGCCGTAAAGACATTGAACTTGTCCGCGAAAAACTTGAGAATGATAAAAATTATCTCGTAAACCTCATAAGGCACATGTTCCTGGACAATAAAAGGCGTTCGCTCACAGTTATTACGCCTTCAAAGAAATATACAAAGGAACGGGAAAAACTCGAGAAAAAAATAATTGCCGGAAAGATGAAATCAGTTACGGCTGAAAAAATCTCTGAAGATACAAAACTTCTTCATGATTTCCAGTCTGCTCCGGAAAATACCTCATGCATTCCGCATCTCAAGCCGGCAGACTTCCTTAATGACATTGAACGTACGGTAGAGCATATTGAAACTGTTCAGGAAAAAATTAAATCCGGTACACAGGAAGTAGATTTCTTTGCAAATGAACTTGCAACCAACGGAATAATTTACTTTGACATAGGCCTTCCGTGCGACCTTCTTGAAAGTTCCGATTACCTTAAGCTTCCTCTTTTTGCAGAAACACTTACGAACTGCGGTTTTGGAAAATACAGATGGGATGAAGCTGCTGAAGAAGTTGCGCTTCATATTAACATGCTGGGAACCGGAACAGTCTCTCAGACGACTCCTGATACTTATTTTGCGCGTAAATGGCAGGCAGAAAACAGTTTCTGTTCAAGGGAATGGGTTCTGATACGTGCAGCTTTTCTTGAAGAAGAACTTGAGCCTTCGCTGAAGCTCCTTTCACAGATCCTGACGCAGACGGATTTCAGTGATATAAAAAGGCTGCAGGATATTGCAAACGAGATGCGCAATGATGCAGATTCAAGCGTAATTCCTTCGGGACATGATTATGCGATGATAAGGACCAAGCGTACACTTTCAAGGGTTTGTGCCGTTGATGAAATCTGGAACGGACTTACTTCAGTCTTTGAGCTTCATAAACTTGCAGAAAATGACCAGCAGAAAAATGCTGAAGATTTCAGGCGGATCCTTAATCTCCTCAAACAGGGAGGCGCAATCGTTCATGTTACTGCCGAAAAAGAAAATGCGGACAGAATACGTAAACTCCTGCCTTCATTTATAAACGATGCAGGATTAAAAACTCTCGCAGAAAGAAAAAAGCGTGATGAAAAGGAGTTTTATGCCCTTACGGATCTTGGAGCCGGGGATGAACGAAATGAAATTCTCCTTACCTCAAGTGCGCAGGTAGGATTTGCCGCACAGTGCTCGCCTGCAAGTCCTTACGGAACAAAAGAAAGTGCTGCAGAAGACATCTGTACGCACTGGCTTTCAAATTCCCTGCTTTGGGAAAAACTTCGTACTATCGGCGGAGCATACGGTGCTTTCTGTGATAATGAAATGCGTGCAGGCGTCCTTGTGTTTTCGACATACCGTGATCCGTCGGCACTTAAATCCTGTGACGTATTCAATGAATGCCTGAAGGAGTCAATGGACTCCCTTTTTGAGGATGAAGAACTTGAAAAGGCTGTTACAGGAACCTATTCAAGATGGATTCAGCCGAGGGCTCCGGGAGCAAAAGGTTATGTTGCCTTCATGCGGCGCCTTTACGGCCTGAGTGATACTGAAAAGAGCGGAATCATAAGGAATATCCTTACTACGACAAAAGAAGAACTTCGTCAGGCTTTCTCAAGACTATATAAGACTTCTTCTGGTTCTGCACGAAGGGTAGTCATAGGACCGAAAACTCTTGAAGAAAAAGGATTTTCTGCTGGAAATATTATAAATCTGCCGTTATAATTTATAATATCAGCAGAAAGAATGGTTACCGGATTTATTAAGGTATCTTTGAGTGAGGTTGATTATGAGCAGAAAGTTTGAACAGTGCATAGCAATGATGAGACAGCTTGTTTCTGATATTCAGGGAGCACCGTATCCGGGACCGGATCTCGAACCTGAGCTTTACCGTATCTGGTATGAGCATGTTCAGAAGGCAGGCGTTGAGTGCCTCGAATTTCTGGATGATAATTTCCCGATGGAATCACGTGACATCGACAAAACACTCAATAAATTTTTTAAGTAAAGAATAAAGTGTGCGTGATTTCTGGCCGACAATAAAAATAGCAGACTATAATTATTGTTGTGCAGGGGATTACGATGGCTGTCTCAAAAAAATATCAGCATTATGACCAGTATATGTTAAAGGGAAAACTCCGCTTTAACGGTTTTGAACGCTGGCGTTATGTTTTTACCGGTGTCGATAAGAATACCGGAAGTGAAAAATCTTTTTTTATCGAAATCTATCTTGTAAATCCTCTTGAATCCCCGAAAAATGTTGTAATTGCCCAGAAATCAAGGCCTGTAGTATCCTCTGAGGACCTCCAGTATGCACTTGCCGGAACAATTTCAGCTCAGGCTGTTTCTGATGAATATGTCGTTAAGCCAAGTTATGCACTCGTAAAATGCGGAATGTTCGGCGAAAACGGAAAGCAGTTCAACCGTTTTTCTCCGGGCAGTGAACTTGTATGGCATAAAAAGTCTCAGGAATTTACCCTTGCAGGCTGTACTTTTGCAGAAGACGTTCTCACCGGTGAAGTAACTGTTCATACGAGTGAACTCAGGGATAATCCTGAACTGTTGTGTTCTGCAGGAAAAATGTCATGGAACCTGCACTATGAACGTGCCATTGCAGCCGGACCTTTTGAAGACAGTCAGAAACTCTGGTGTCCGACAGGTTCAAAAACAGTCTTTGCGGGAACCGTCACAATCGATGATGACGAATACTCAGTAATACCAAAAAAATCCTTCGGTTATGTAGATAAAAGCTGGGGAACGGAACTGAATGACCCGTATTTTCATATTTCATCTTCAAACCTGACCAGTTTAATCAGCGGCAAACAGCTTACAAGGTCATCGTTTGCAGTTGAAGGGGATTATGCCGATAAAATCCGGCTCCATGTATGCATTGAGGGCGAAGAAGTAAAACTGAACCTCAGGAAAGCAAGTCAGTTTCATGAATGCGTTGAAGCACCGGCAGATTCTGACGGTGAAAAGCTTCACTGGACTGTCAGCGTAACGGACAAAAAATGTGTCGTTGATATCGATGTATTCTGCCGTACTCGTGACATGTATGTTAGGGATTTTGAAATTCCCCAAGGGAACCGTACTCTTCTTAAAATACTCAGCAGCAGCAGCGGAACAGGAGAAATCCGTATTTACAAGAAAGACGGGGAAAATCTTGAACTTCTTGAGCACGCACACATTGCAACCTGTCTGTGTGAATTCGGTAAAACTGAAGAAGTCCGCTCCTAGTAAAACTCTTTTCTAAAATAAATTTGCCGTTTGCCTCAATTATGATTATCTTTGGTAATGGAGGCAAATATGAATTACGAACAATTTACAATCAAAACTCAGGACGCTCTCCAGAATGCCAGTGCCCTTGCACAGCAGAAAGACAATTCGGAAATTGGTCTTGAACATATTCTCATTTCATTAATCGAACAGCAGGACGGACTTGTAAAGCCGGTAATTGAACGTATCGGTGCCAGCGTTTCTGACTTACTTTATAAACTGAAGGAGATGCTTGATTCATTTCCTAAGGTAACGGGAAACGTGCAGATGACGCTTTCATCAGCTGCACAGCGCGTTCTTGCCAAGGCTGAAAAGGAAATGGCTGACCTTAAGGATAAATTCCTTTCAACGGAGCATATTCTTCTTGCCATGAGTCAGAGTGAAGAGAAGGTCGGGGACCTCCTCCGGAAATCAGGAATAACAAAAGAAACGATTCTCGAAAGCCTTAAGGCGGTACGCGGAAATCAGACCGTTGACAGTCAGGATCCCGAATCAAAGATGCGTTCGCTTGAAAAATACTGTACTGACCATACTTCACGTGCACGTCAGGACAAAATAGATCCTGTAATCGGCCGTGATGAAGAAATCCGCCGCGTAATGCAGGTTCTCGTAAGGCGTACAAAAAATAATCCTGTTCTTATCGGCGAACCTGGCGTCGGAAAAACAGCTATCGTTGAAGGCCTTGCACGCCGCATTGCAGCCGGAGACGTTCCTGAATCCCTCAAGAACAAAAGGCTCCTTTCCCTTGATATGGGAAGCCTTATCGCAGGAGCAAAATTCCGCGGTGAATTTGAAGAGAGGTTAAAGGCAGTTATTGAAGAGGTTACAAAGAGTGAAGGTCAGATAATTCTGTTTATCGATGAACTTCATACGATTGTCGGAGCAGGTGCTTCAGAAGGAAGCATGGATGCTGGAAATATCCTTAAGCCGGCTCTTGCCCGCGGTGAACTTCGTGCCATCGGTGCAACTACGCTTAATGAATACCGCAAGTACATTGAAAAAGACAGCGCCCTTGAAAGGCGTTTTCAGCAGGTATACTGCGCAGAACCGACAGTTGAAGATACGATAGCAATTCTCCGCGGCCTTCGTGACAAGTATGAAATCCATCACGGCGTCAAGATTAATGACGAAGCCCTTGTTGAAGCAGCCGAACTTTCAAACCGTTATATTACGAACCGCTTTCTTCCGGACAAGGCAATTGACCTTGTTGATGAAGCTGCAAGCCGCCTCAAAATGGAAATCGAAAGTGAACCTGTAGCCCTTGATCAGCTTGAGAGGAAAATACTTCAGCTGCAGATAGAAAAACAGTCGCTTTCAAAGGAAGATGACAGGGCAAGCCTTGAACGTCTTGAAAAACTCGAAAAGGAACTGGCAGAAGTAACTCAGAGCAGGGATTCAATGAAGCTTGAATGGCAGAATGAAAAGGACAGAATTGACCGTTCAAGAAAAATCAAGGAACAGCTTGAGGGGGCCCGTTTTGATGAAGAAAAATATACGCGTGAAGGTAATCTGAATAAGGCCGCTGAATACAAGTATTCGATAATTCCATCACTTGAAAAGCAGCTTGCAGAAAGTCAGGCTGAAGATGCAAAAGGAAATGATAATGATTCACTTTTGAGGCAGGAAGTTACGGAAGAAGACATCGCGCGTGTCGTAAGTACCTGGACGGGAATCCCCGTTTCAAAGATGATGACAAGTGAAAAGCAGAAATACGTTCAGCTTGAAAATGTCCTTCATAAGCGTGTAATAGGTCAGGATGAAGCCGTTACGGTTGTAAGTGATGCAATCCGCCGTAATAAGGCAGGACTCAATGATCCTAACCGTCCTCTTGGAAGCTTTATGTTTATCGGACCTACAGGCGTCGGAAAAACTGAACTTGCAAAAACCCTGGCTGATTTTCTGTTTAATGATGAACGCTCGCTTACACGTATTGATATGTCTGAATACATGGAAAAATTCTCCGTCAGCCGTCTCATCGGTGCGCCTCCGGGATATGTAGGATATGATGAAGGCGGACAGCTTACCGAGGCCGTGCGGAGAAGACCATACAGCGTTATCCTGTTTGATGAAGTTGAAAAAGCGCATCCTGATGTTTTCAATGTTCTCCTTCAGGTTCTTGATGACGGAAGACTTACGGACGGGCAGGGACGTGTCGTAGACTTTAAGAACACAATTATAATCATGACAAGCAACCTCGGAAGTGACCTTATCCTGAATGCTTCTCCAGAAGAACTGAAGGGAGAAAAAGTTAAGTCTCAGGTCGATATGCTCCTTAAATCTACGTTCAGGCCGGAATTCCTTAACCGCATCGATGAAATCGTAATGTTCAATAAGCTCGGACAGGACGTAATTTACGGTATCGTCAAAAATCAGCTTGAGCGTCTTGCAAAACGCCTCGAAGACAAGCGTATTAAAATCAGCTTTGATGAAAGTGCAGTTAAATTCATTGCTGATACAGGATTTGATCCTAATTTTGGTGCAAGGCCTGTTAAGCGTGCAATTCAGTCTTACGTTGAGAATCCTCTTGCGAAGGAAATCCTTGCGGGAAATGTCAGTACTGAAGGAACAATAAAGGTCAGTGCCGGAAAGGGAGGAATGCTGGATTTTATAAGTGAATCCGGGGTATAATAAAGTCATGAAAATTAAGTCTTTGATTTTAGCAGGTGTATTCATGGCAATTGCCTCTACTTCGGCTTTTGCAGATTTTGGTGTCGGAGGTCAGATTGGTTTTACAGCCGGTCCGTACTATTCAAATTTTATGTCAGCAACAATACGTTCTGATGAAAATCCGTGGTGCCTCAGCGTTGATGCATGGCCGTTCGGAAATACTGCCGCTGTTACTGCTGATAACTGGTTCATCGTAAAGCCGCTTTCAAATCCTGTCAGCTGGTATGCATTCTGGGGAATCAGTGCAAACGTAGGCTGGAATGACTTTATGGTTGGAACTGGAGCAAGAATCGGTGCCGGACTTGACTGGTTTATTCTAGACAAAAGACAGGTCGAACTTTTCTGTCAGGCCTGCTGGAATCCGTATGTTGCCCTGAGACACGGAGATGACTGGGACTGCATTTTAAGGCCCCTGAATTTCCCGCTTTCAACGGGAGCAAGGTACTGGTTCCGCTAGGACAGCCTGAGAAGGCTTTCCAGTTCAGCTGTAAGAACGTTTATTCTTTCAGGAAGCGAATATGGCGGATTTATGATGCACATTCCGCTTCCGTACATTTTTGAAAGGCCCTGCAGTTTTGCCGGGTCTTTTGTTTTTATTTCTGAAAAGAAAATTGCGTTTTCCTGTTCCTGAGTGTATTTCTGTGCATAGAAAGTCAGGGACTGCTTCATGTTTTCAAGTTCTGAGAGTTTTCTGTCTAAAAGCGGATACCATATGATATAGATTCCGTTCTGCCATTTGGAAAGGCATTTTCCGGTTGTTTCTGCAGTATCCGTATAATCTGAAATGTCTTCATAGCTCGGATCAATTATGGCACAGCCGCGCCTTATTTTTGGAGGCACAGAAGCCGGAAGAAATTCATATGCATTGCGGTTGTGTACAGATACCTTCGGAGCATCAGCCGTATTTTTTGAATGCAGGTTTGATTTGAGTTCTGTAATAATCTTCGGATGAAGTTCATTTAATATAAGTTCATCGCCCGCCCTCATTAAAGAGCGGCATAATTCCGGTGAGCCGGGGTAGAG
>DGTU01000075.1 GCA_002394465.1 Treponema sp. UBA4328
CCGATATCTACCATCGGAAGCGGCTTAAGTGCGCTGAAAGTGTTTATGACGCGCTGTTCATCGATAAAGGTACAAAGGGAAGAAGCCCAGGTTACGAGACCGTCGATAAGGGGAGCCTTCATAAAGCGGAAGGTCTTGAGGTACTGGTTAATGAAGTCGATGTCGTCAAAAAGGGAGTATTTGATTGCTCCCGCCATGTTTATGAAGTTCAGATCATAGTCAGAAGCAGCTTTCATTACGCCGGCAAGATATTCCTGACCGATGAATGACCGGAAGTCAGCGATTCCTGCAAAACCTATGGTTACTCGCTGCCCCATGTTTTTTCGTGAAGATAAGAATGAGCGCCTTTTTGATATAATCTGATTCATGCTTTTAGTCTAACACGTTTTTTATAAAATATCACAAAAAAAATATAAGAAATTACTAATTATAATAATAATTTATAAAAATTTTTAGTTTAAAAAGTGCTTTCGGGGTGTTATCATTTTATACGTGGAAGATAAGAAAATTCCAATATTAGAGTTGATGTCTCACCCTGAAAACCTGAAGTTTGCCTTTCAGCCGGTAATAAAAACTGATGACGGTACAATTTACGGCTATGAGGCCCTTATGCGTCCTGAGCCCTACACTCCCATGGAAGTAATCACCGAATATGCCCGCCTTAACCGTCTGAATTTTATTGAAGAAATTACCACCTACTACGGGGCAAAACAGTTCCTGGAAAACGGGCTGGAAGGAAAGCTTTTCTTAAATTCATTCCCTGCCGCCTACATCAGTGACGAAATGATGGAAAAGATTCATGAGCTGGTACAAAGCCGCTTAAAGGAAAAACTCGTACTTGAAATCCTTGAATATACGGAATTTTCGGAAAAAGCCCACAACAGAAAAACCTTGCACTTTAAGCAGTCAAAAACAGGGGAAGAAATTGCAATCGATGATTACGGCTGCGGAAAGAACAAGGACGAAGACTGCATTGATTTTTATAAGCCTGACATCGTAAAAATCGACTACAAAATAATCCATAACATTGATTCAGACCTGGCAAACCAGAAAAAGCTTCTTGACATCTGCACCTATCTTGAAAAAAAAGGAATCAAAATACTTGCAGAAGGTGTGGAAACAAAAGAAGAATATGAATACCTTAAAAATTATCCGGTAAAACTCATGCAGGGCTGGTATTTCGGAAAGCCCCGGATTTTTTCAAAATAAAAAAACCGGCAGTTTCCGCAAAACCTTTTCTTAAAGTTAAGCAGACTTGCCGGTTTTTATGCCACTTTTTTTTAGCGGCATAACTGAACTAATCTTTCATCAGACCTTATTTAAGGGTAATTCCCTTAACAGTTGCGGCCTGTGAGCCGAAGCTGTGTCCCTTGTATGAGCTGTTTGTGTAACCGCTCAACTTAATTGTACCGTCAGCATTTCTGTAGCTTGTATGAACTGAAGAGTTGCATGCAAGGCTTGTTGCAGTTGTAGAAGGTGCAGAAATTGTTGTGCTGAAGTCTTTCTGTCCGTTCTTGATTGAAGCAGCTGAAGAAATATAGAAATATTTGCTGTTTGTAAAGTAAACGGAATTAGAAATTGTTGAAGCAACATCGCTTGTACCGTACTTGTCGCTGCTCTTTGGAGCGAGAGTAAGCATGTGATCAAACTTACCCTTGTTTGTGCGGTAGAAGTTGAAGTTTACTTTTGCGTTTCCGTAAGAAGTACAGTAAGAAACATTGAGGGCTCCTCCGTTTCCGTTGTCTGTAAATCCGTCGTGTCCGTTTCCAACTGCCAGACAGTTAGTTACAACGTGAGCTGTAGGAACCTTTCCGTTTGAACCGCCAAGCTTGAATCCGTTCATATCGCCGTTTGCATAGCTTGAGTTTGTTGTAAGGCGTCCGTTGTTGTAAGCAACACAGTTTTTGATTGTTACAACACCGATTGAACCTGTTGCTTCCTTAGCATAGAGGTCCCATCCGTCATCACAGTTACAGTAAGCGATACATCCGTCAAATACGTTTCCGTTACCGCAAGTAAGCTTACATGCAAATCCGTCAGCGTTTTCACCTGTTGCAGGGTCAGCGTTGTCGTATGCTGTACAGTTGAGGATGAGGTTGTTTGCAGGCCAGTCGCTCATTGAAGACATAGATGATTTTTCACGGGCAATCTGAAGACCTGAGTCACGGTTAGCATAGAATACACAGAGTTCTACAATGTTGTTGTTACCGCCGATATACATACCGTTGTCACCGGCACCTGTTACGTTGATACCATAGAAGTGCCAGTAGTCACCGAAAATCTGAATACCGCGGTTAGAGTCAGAAAGAGATTCACCAGAGAAGTCAAAGATTACCTTGTTTGCAGAACCCGGTTCAGCCATAACATACTTCATTGCAGAAGATGAACCATTGTTTGAAGAAGAAATTGTAATCGGTGAAGAGAACTTGTAAGTTCCTGCCTTGATTACAACAGCAGCACCACCTGCAACAGAGTTAAGTGCAGAAGTGATTTCAGAAGCAGACTGACAGTAAATGTAGCTCTTAATCTGAGACTTGTTTGTGATTTCTGTCAGGCGTGAGCGTGTTCCAACTCCACTCTGTGTAGTTCCTGATGTGTTAGAAAGACCAGAACCACTTGATGATGAAGAAGATCCGCTTGAAGATGAACCAGAAGAACTTGAGCCGCTAGAACTTGAGCCGCTAGAGCTTGAGCCAGATGATGAACCGCTTGATGAAGATCCGCTTGAGCTTGAAGAAGAGCCTGCAGCAGAAACATAGATTTCATAGATGCTGATTGCACTTCCCGAAGAGTAAACATAGTATGTTCCGCTCTTTGTTGTTGTGTAGCTCAAGAGAGTTGCAGATGTTCCTACAGAAACTGATTTAAGTACAGATGAGCCGTCAGAAAGCTGAAGAGTTCTTGTTGCACCTGCAGTTGCAACTACAGAAATTGTAGCACCTGAAGCAGCGTCAAATTTAACTGCACGGTATGTAGGTTTTGTTCCTGCAAAGCCACCCTTAAGGTCGAGAGCCTTTGTGTAGTTGTTTGAATTGTAAGTCAGAGAAGAATTTACAATCTGAACAGGTTTGTCAGAAGAAGCGAGAACCTGGAATGAACCGTAAGTTGTGTTTGAAGTTACGCCGCCAGTTGAAAGGCTTGTCGGCTTGAATGAAATTGCAGAGCCTGAAGTTGAAGAAGAACTTGAGCCTGATGAAGAAGAAGATCCGCTTGAACTTGAAGAACCGCTTGATTTTTCAATTGAGAATACGCGCATTGCGCTTGATTTTGAGTACAGGTAGTAAGTTCCGGAAGCAGTTGCAGTGTAAGAGAACTGGCTTGCAGATGTTCCAACGTCAGCAGAAGCAACTACTTTGCTTCCGTTTGAGAACTGAAGTGTACGTGCAGAATTTGCATTAACAACAGCCTTAACAGTATCTCCTGAAGAAAGAGAAACCTTAAAAGCCCTGTAAGTAGCAGCAACACCGTCAGCACCGCCGCCTAAATCCCATGCCTTTGAATAGCTTGTTCCGCCGTAAGAAGCAGAAGAAGAAACAACTTTTACGGTTTTAGATGATGTTGCAAGAAGTGTAAAATCACCGTATGTAGTGTTTGAAGAAATTGTTCCTGTAGAAAGACCGGAAGCAGTTGATGCTGCGCGTTCGCTTACAGAAACGGCCTGTGATGACGAATCAGATTCAGTAAGATTCGAACATCCTGAAAGGAGAAGTGCAGCGCCGGCAACAACAGACACTACTCTCCTCAGTAAACTTTTTTTCATACAATCCCCCTTTTTTAGATGTATGAGCAATTTATTTTCAGTTTCAATGCGAAACCGAATATTCAATAAGGAAAGAAAAGGTCTCCCGTCTTTAAGGCAGGAGACCCCGATATGGAGAGTTCTACTTAGAAACCTTTACGTAGTTAACGTTGATTCCTGATGCAGTAGACATGAGGTAATATGTTCCGTCAGACGGTACTGAGAAGCTGTATGAAGCAAGTGAAGCTGAAACTTCTTTCTTGCTTACAACCGTTCCGTCAGCCTTAACGAGGGCAAGGTAGCGTCCTGCAGCACCGTAAGCATAGGCAGTTACGTTGCATCCGGAAACAGCAGAGAATCCGATACATCTGTATGAACCTGCTGAACCGCCGCCGTTAAGGGCGAGAGTCTGAGTGAACGTCAATCCGTTGAGGCTTCCTGAAGCGTAAGGAGTAGTTACGTTCTTTGCGCTTGTTGCGTAAATCGTGAACTTGCCGCTCGTTACGTTAGAAGTAAATGTTCCGTGTGACAGATTGTTAGAATTGAATTCAATCGTGCTGAAGCTTGAAGATGAAGATCCGGAAGAAGATGAACTTGTTCCGGAAATATATACTTCATAGATTCTGATTGAGCTTGATGAAGAGTAGAGGTAGTAAGTACCTGCAGCAGAAGCAGTATAGTTGAGGGCAGCTGCGCCTGTTCCTACAGAAACTGATTTAACTACAGAAGAACCGTTTGAAAGATTTAAAGTTCTGCTTGATCCGGCATTTGCAACAACAGAAATCGAAGCACCTGCGCTTACGCTGAACTGAATTGCACGGTAAGTCGGTTTTACACCGTCAGCACCGCCGCCTAAATCAAAGGCTTTTGTATAGTTGTTTGAGTTGTAGCTCAGTGAGTTAGATGTAATCTTAACGGTCTTTGAAGAGTTAGCAAGAACAGTAAATGTTCCGTAAGTAGTGTTTGCAGTTAATGTTCCTGTAGAATAGTTGTCTGCCTTGAGTGAAACTGCAGAAGAAGATGAACTTCCGGATGATGATGAACCTGAAGAAGAGCTTCCAGATGAAGAACTTTCTGAAGAAGATGAACCGGATGATGAGCTTCCTGATGATGATGAGCCTGAAGAAGAACTTCCTGAAGAAGAACCTGATGTTTCAGTTGCAGAAGATGAAGAACCGGTTGCTACAGAAGCACCTGTATAACTTCTGAGTTTTGACTGGAGTGTTGTATCTACATCATAGCTTGAATCTGCAGAGTCAGAGAATGTATAGGTAAAATCTCCGCCTTCAACACGGCCGGCATACTTTTTAACGTTAGCCATTGCAGCAGAAGGAGAATCAGCAGTGTAAGAGTACATGATGCTTGAAGTATCAAAGTTATTGTAAGTTGCAGAACCTGCTGCAGCCTTTACTGATGAAGGAACTGTAGCAGAGCGGCTTGAAACTACGTAAGCATCGAAGTCTGTTGTTGTAGTTGCTCCGGAATAGCTTCCGCCGTAAGGAATAAAGTTATAAGTTCCGTTAAAAGAGTTGTTGTAAGCCTTAATCATACCGCCGTTTTCTTTAGAGAAAGTAGCGTTATCAGTTTTCTTAGTAGAAGTTCCGGCAAAGAGGTCAGAACCCTGCATTGAAATCATCATAGGATACTTACAGTTACGGAAGTAGTTTGAATCCATGAATACAGATGAACCTAAACATGCACCTGCACCGTATTTAGCGTTTCCATCATAGTAGTTGTTGTAAACGTGTGCTGAGTAATAGCGTACGCGCGGGTGACGTGAATCTGAGTGGTCATACCAGTTGTGGTGATATGTGATGTAAAGACCGTCAGTAGTTCCTTCGCTCAAGCCAAGGAGGTTACATTTTCCTGAATCCCAGAAGTGGTTGTAAGAGAAGGTAACATATGTTGATTTTTTGCAGTCAAGGGCACCGTCACCTTTTTTCTGGTCAGCGTCGCCGCCTGCTTCGCCGTAGAACATATCACAGTTGTGAACCCATACGTTCTTACAGTCCTGCTGGAGTGAAACATTGTCGCCTTCGCCTGAATCAACGAGCATGAAGCCGATATTTGAAATTTCAATGAAGTCAGCATTCTTGATGCGGATACCCCAGCCGTAAGCTGTTGCATCGTGACCGATACCTTCAATTGTAATACCGTTTGTAAGGTGCTTTGATGAACCTGAACCGGAAATCATGAGGTCGCCTGAAGTAAGAACAGAAGGATCAGTAACTTTACCGATAAGGCGTACACAAAGCGGACGGTTATCATAACCTTTCTTGAAAGCATCAAGAATCGGCTGGAGACCTGTACATGAAGTTACGGCGCCTTTTGCATTTGTAGTAACATCAAGTGAAACAGTATCTTTTGTAGTATTGTTGATGTAGAGGACAACAGCGTTGTCTTTGAGGGTTCCGTCTGCCTTGTAGGCACCAGGAACAGTTGAACCGTAGAAGCCGAAGCCTGACCGGTCATGTGAAGCAACGTTTACGGTAGCAGAAATAGATCCGACTTTGATTGTGTGTGAGCCTGCTTTGAGTCCAGGAATGTCACAGCGGTAAGTAGAACCGATCTTGCGTGTAAGCATTGAGTTAACGGCAACTCCGTCACAGTAAACGGTATCATTTGAACCGCTCCATGTGATGTAAGCACTGTTGAGCCAGCCCTGAGCCTTGCCTCCCGTAACATTTACGCTTGAAATTGAACCGCTTATTCCGCTTGAACCAGAGTAAGCAGCACGTGAGTTTGATCCAGATGAAGAACCTGAATCCCCGTCGTCAGTCTCGAACATTCCGGAACAGCCGGACAAAACGAGTGCTGCGGCAAGCGTAGCGCTTACCACAGCTTTAAGACTTTTTTTCATACATTCCCCCTTTTTTGAATGCAAAGAAAAATCACTAACAGTTCGCTAAAAAACAATATGGATTTAAGCGACATTTTAAAACGTAAGAATTTTCTTAGAAACAGTATTAAATGTTTTGGAATTCATTTTCTTTGCAGAATTTGCATTATACCGACATCTGCTATGTAAAAATTGTATGAAAAATGCAAAACTGGAGAAAAAAGAGATTTTTATGACGGAAAAGTGAAAAAAATGAAAAAACTCTGATATATATCTAGTATGAATATACAAATGCCGGGAAAATGAAAAAGGAAATTATAGTTACAAATAATGAACTGTTCGCTCAGATAAAAGAAATCATTGATTCTGCCAGACAAAAAGTTGTTTTAGAAGTAAACAGCACAATGACTGCTATGTATTGGGAAATTGGTAATCATATAAATCAGGAACTATTAAAAGACAAACGGGCAGAATATGGGAGCCAGTTAATTTCAAATCTTGCTAAACAGTTGCAGACAGAATACGGTACTACAAGTTTTTCAGAAAAAAATCTCCGGCGAATGATTCAGTTTGCAACCATATTCCCGGAGCGTAACTTTGTCGCAACACTGTTGCGACAATTCAGCTGGAGTCATTTTACATTGTTTATTCCAATCCAGGATGAATTAAAGCGTTCCTGACCAGAAACTCCTGGAACAAAAATTGAATCAGGCTATTGAATTTGCCAGGAACAGACTCGAAGTTAAGAAATGATAATCTTTTTTTTGCCGGAAAAGTGAAGAAAATGAAAAAACTCTGCTATATATCTAGTATGAATATAAGAACACTTTCAGAAGAAAAAACAGACTATGAGACGGATGCCCTCCCGGTCGCACTGTATCCGGAGCGCATGATAAAAAATGAACGCGGCGGTCACGGATATTACGGACGGGTCATTAACCGCGGAAGTTTCGACATAGAGACGATAGCCTCAGATCTTGTTGTTGCCGGATCCAGACGAAGCAAAACGCAGATTATCGAAGACTGGCATGAAACCTGTGCGGCCATCATTGACCGCCTTATAAACGGCTGCACCGTGGAAGCAGAATACTTTAATTTTTCACTTCAGGTTAAAGGACTGTTTGAAGGTCAGGGGGATAAATATCAGAAAGGAAGAAACAGCATAGAACTGCGTACACGTCCTTCTGAAAAACTGAAGCAGATTCTTGCAGACCTTGACTGTAAGATTGCGCAGGGAAATACACACAGACCGCTCATTGCCTCGGTGTATGATGCCGTATCAAAAACAGAAGACAGGGTTCTGACACAGGGCGGCTTTGCAGAAATCAGGGGAGATAATATCCGCCTGTATGGTACGGACGAAAGCGTTGGCGTTTACTTTGTGCCTGAGGATACAGGACTTGAAACCATAAAACTTTCTGAACGGGAGATTGTAAGCTCACAGCCGGGTACGCTCCGCTGCATTGTACCGGATTCGCTTGTAAAAGGCGGGTGCTACCGCGTAAGGATAGTTACGCAGTACATGCGTACTACGAAGGCACGCAAAGAGCCTCTTTCGTGTATGTCAGCAGCTTTTCTTACGATACAACAGGCATTTACGACCGAAGATTAAGTTTATACCAGTCTGGTATAACGAATATACCAGCTTAGTATAGAGCGTATACCAGATTAGTATATTGTGTATACCAGACTGGTATAGAAGAGGATTATTGTATACTCCCAATTTGAACAGAACACAATATCCTCCAACTATGTGAAATTCTTACGCTGGAATAAGCTGTTTGTATTCCATAATTGCAACTTCCTGACCGGAAGAAAAGCAATGTTCCGCACGATTATAAATATCCTGTGAGGTTTCTTCGTCCAAATAATACTCTCCACAGTCATCGCAAATCTGGGCAGGAACATTACGGAAAATCACAGTGGCATTACCACGAGTTAGAACTACCTGAGTAAATCCTTCTTTCATTTCTCCAAACTTACAAATAGGACATTTCATATCTATCTCCTTTCCGTAAAATAATCTGACCATTTCAATGCGTCAGACTCATAGACTGTAATAACATATTCGGTGTCATTTTCTGAGATTATATATATTAAAAATCGTTCCATTCTATTTCTCCTGAAAAAATCATCATCGTAGGTGTCCGTCTAACATTACCCTATACATTAAAATTATAAACTCCCCCTTATAATTTTTCAAAGAAAACAGGTTGACTCTATGAAAAACGAATCCCGTCTGTGAAATATTTCACAGAAAATGCTGGAATCTTCTTACATTTCATTGACCAAGTTTTCTAATCGGAATAGAATCTTCCTCACGATTCTGTGAAATATTTCACTGAAAATGCCTGTGCCTGGGTGTTGCGGGGTGTCCCCGCAGAGTGGGGTGCGGCATAACGTAGTATGACGCAGGGGAGAGGCTTCTCCCCTCAATAATTTATGAAAGCGGTTTTGAGTGTCTTAACCGCTGTGGAGAAAGAAAATGTCTAGAGTTTACAATTTCAGTGCCGGTCCAAGCTGTCTGCCGGAAGATGTTCTTAAAGAATGTGCTGCAGAAATGCTCGATTATCAGGGAACCGGCCAGTCTGTTATGGAAATGAGCCACCGTTCAAAGTACTATGAACCTATCATTCAGGATGCTGAGGCTATGGTCCGCAAGCTGATGAAGGTTCCTGAGAACTACAAAATCCTGTTCGTTCAGGGTGGCGGTTCTACTCAGTTTGCTATGGTTGCACAGAACCTCGGTATCAAAAACAAAAAAGCTGCTTACATCGAAACCGGTGTCTGGGCAAAAAAGGCTGCTGCTGAAGCTAAAAAACTTGGCGTTGCCGTTGATGTTATTGCATCCAGCAAGGACAAGAACTATTCATATATCCCGCGCGTTGAAAAAATCGAAGGTGACTACGATTACGCTTACATCTGCTTTAACAACACTATCATGGGAACTCACTACGAATACATTCCTGAAACCGGAAACATTCCTCTCGTAGCTGATATTTCTTCATGTGTTTTGAGCGAAGAACTTGATGTTTCTAAGTTCGGTCTTCTTTTTGCCGGTGCTCAGAAGAACCTTGCTCCGGCTGGTGTTACTCTTGTTATCATCCGCGAAGATCTGATCTGTGAACCTGAAGCATGCCTTCCTGGTACTCCGACAATGCTCTGCTACAAGACTCACGCTGACAATGATTCTATGTACAATACTCCTCCATGCTACACAATCTACGTTCTTGGAAAAGTCCTTCACTGGATCGAAAAGAACGGTGGTGCTGCTGGAATCAATAAACTTAACGTTGCTAAGGCTGATTACCTCTACAACTACCTCGACAGCAACGATGGTAACTTCTACCACGCAACTGCAGAAAAGGGAAGCCGCTCTCTGATGAACGTCCCTTTCCTCACAAAATACTCTACTGCTGAAACTGCCGCTGCTGCAAAGAAAGACGAAGCTGACCTTACGGATGCTGAAAAAGCTGCACTCGCAAAGGAAAAGGAAATCAACGCTGCCTTTGTTAAGCAGGCTGAAGCTGCCGGCCTTATCAACCTTAAAGGTCACCGTCTTGTAGGCGGTATGCGCGCTTCTATCTACAACGCAATGACTCTCGACGGAGTTAAAGCACTTGTAGAATTTATGAAGAAATTCGCTGCAGCAAATAAATAAGAAATTAGACGCAGATAAACGCAAACTGGAGAAAACTATGTATAAGATTCAGACTTTAAATAAAATCAGT
>DGTU01000185.1 GCA_002394465.1 Treponema sp. UBA4328
CGGACTTGAAAGTGAAAAGATAACGATTACCAGAACTAATTTCAACAGTCTGAATACAAATACGCTGTGGCAGAACTCGATACTCTGTGCGCAGGTTTGTGTAGCTGCCCTTAGCCTTAAAAAATCCGTTAAACTCTGTCTTTCCCGCCGTGAACAGACGCTTTATGTTGAAAATCAGTTCCCGATTACGATAATGCACCGTACGGTTCTCGATGAAAATGGAAAATTTATTGCACTTGATGCTGACATTAAAATATATTCAGGTGCGTTCAATCCGCTTGCCGAAGAAATCCTTGAGCGCCTTATAATTGCCTGTATGGGGGTCTATGAAGTCAGTAATTTCAGGATAAATGCACATGCCTTTAAAACGAATGAACCTCCGGCTTCCGTAAGCTGGGTAAAAGTAGATTCATGTGCGTTTTATGCGATTGAAAATCAGATTCAGAAAATCTGCGGCACGTATGGATTTAATCCCTGTGAAATCCGCGAGATGAACCTTCGTCAGCCTAAGAAGTCAAAGCTTCCGTTTAACCTGTATTCAGGAAATGTAAAGGACGTTATTGCCGGCGTTGCTGCAAAGAGTGATTTCAACAGAAAGTATACGGTTTACCGTCTTGATGAAAAAGACCGCTATGAATACAACAACGATTCTCCTTTTGCACCGCCACTTCGCGGAATAGGATTTGCCTGCGGTTTTGAAGCAAGTACATATCTCGGAAGCCGTTTTTTTGACAGAAACATTCATTTTGAAATCACCCTGAATAAAGATAGATCCGTAAAGATTAAGTCAATTCCTCCTTCACAGTCTATTCTTGGAATCTGGCAGAAAATTATCAGTAAAAAACTCGAAATTCCTGTGGAAGAACTTAAGATTTCATATGAAGCTGATGATGCAGGTGAGTGTGATCTTCCGGATACGATAAGTGCCGATATTTCACTTAATACACGCCTCTTGAGCTGCTGCCTTGATTCATTAAAAGTTCAGTCAGATGCCGGAAAACTGCCGTGTACGGTTAAAAAAAGCCTTTCTGAACTTGTTGAAGATGACTGGAATTCAGAAAAGTTTTCCGGGAATCCTTTTTACAGTTCTTCTTGTGCTGCCTGTACGCTTGAACTCGAATTTGATCCGTGTACATATCAGGAAAAAATACTCGGAATATCTGTCTGTATTGATGCCGGAAGAATTCTTGAACCTAAGGCTGCAGAAACTGCAGTAAAAAAAGCCTGCCGCAGCATAATCAGAAATTTAATATCCGGAAACAGCGTTCAGTGTGGGGAAATTAATGTGTTTTTCATTAATTCGGAAGATGAACCGAAACAGCTGGGGGAGATAATGTATTCAATCCTTCCGGCTGCTTTTTCTTCAGCTCTTTCTCAGGCGGTTGCATATACAATCTGCAGGCTTCCGCTTGAAACGGATACTGTATATAAACTCTGTTCAAAGGCGCGAACGCTCCATAATGATAAAAAACGCCTTGAACGCATGATGCAGGTTTCTGAACTTGAAGAAATTGATGAAAATGAAACTGAAAATGATGATGAAATATCAGGGGAGGTGGGGGAATCATGAACGTTCCTGTAATCCTTAATGGAGAAAATACCGTTATCAATGCTTCAGGAGATGAAAAACTTCTGTCTGTCCTCAGAAAACTGAATCTTTTTTCCGTTAAAAGCGGCTGTGAAGAGGGAAAATGCGGTTTCTGTACTGTTCTCGTTGATGACAGGCCTGTACCGTCCTGCCTCATTCCAGCTGCAATCCTTAAAAATCGTGAAATTACTACGCTTGAGTATTTCAGCAGAACTAATGATTATGAAGAAATCACTTCGGGCTTTGAACAGGCCGGAATAAAACTGTGCGGTTTCTGCAATTCTGCAAAAATCTTTTCTGTTTATCATCTTCTCAATACGTATTACAGGCCTTCGCGTGAGCAGATGATCGAAGTTGCAGAGTCAGTTCAGTGTTCATGCACTGAGCGGGATCAGTTTATAAACGGAATTGTCTATGCAACTGCAAACAAACATAAACGCGACGGAAGGAAAAAAAATGTCTGAGAAAACCGTAATTTATGCTGACAGTCTTTCTGATGTTTTCTTTCAGAAAAAAGCCATTCCGTCATTAAAAATTGTCGGAGGCTGTACAGCCGGAGAAGAACTCCCGGATATGTTTCTCTCGGTTCTGTTCAATAAGGATCTCAAGCTTCTCGAACGCAGGGAACGCTATGTTGAAATGGGACCTGCCGTAACGCTTGCACAGATACTTGAACTGGGAAGCGAACATCTTCCGTCAGTTTTTTATGATGCGCTTTCTTCAGTTGCAAATCCTCAGATAAGGAATATAGCTACCATCGGAGGAAATATTTGTGCTGAAGGCTATAAGCATACGGTTTATTCTCCGCTGCTTGCACTTGAAGCCCGCCTCGAATTCCAGAAGCCCAGGACAAACGGAATAGGTAATGAAAGTCTTTATGTGCCGTTCCTGAAATTTGACAGGGTTCCTGAGGATTATGTGCTGACGAAAATCCGTATTCCTGTTGAAGAATGGGATGTTGCCGTTTTCCGCCGGCTTGGTCCTTCAAACGAAATAAATGCTAATTCTGCATCATTTACGTTCCTTGCAAATTCCCAGAAGGGAATGCTTGCAAACCTGCGTATTGCATTTGCCGGACCTTTTTCATTCAGAAGTACTGAACTTGAAAACAGGCTGATAGGAACAAACCTTCCTCTTTCTGAAGCTGCAACGAAGGACCTTGTTGATGAAGCAAGTATTTTCTATGATGAAGCTGCATTTGAAAAGAAAGTAAAGCCTATTTTAAAGCAGCAGTTCCTGAACATCCTGCGCTTTTCTCTGGCACAGCTTACCTGATAGCAAAAAGCTGACAATTAATCGTAATTAATCCCTTCCGGCACTTTTCATTTTTTGTCAAAAATGTTACTATATTGTTCACTGTATCAGCTTCCCTCTGTGCAGTGAATGAATATTTTCTTTTTGCGCGGCTAGTTAAAAGAAAATAAAACATTTTTAAGGAGCACATATTTATGGCTACTAGAAGAAATCCTCGTTTCAAGGAATGCAGAAGACTCGGGGTTAACGTTTGCGGACATCCAAAAGCTATGGAAAGGGCAGGAGCTCCTGCTTTTAAGAAGACAAAGAAAACATCTGATTACGGTCTTCACCTTATTGAAAAGCAGAAAGTTAAGGCTTATTACGGAATTCTTGAACGCCAGCTTCGCCGCTATTTTGAACTTGCTTCAAAATCAAGCGAGAAAACTGGTGTTGCACTTTTGATTCTCCTTGAATCACGCCTTGACAACCTTGTATACCGCCTTGGTTTCGCAAATTCAATTCGTATGGCACGCCAGATGGTTAGCCACGGACATTTTGAAGTTGACGGACAGAAGGTAAATATTCCTTCATATTCTGTAAAAGTCGGCTCAACAATTGCCCTTCGTGAAAAATCACGCAAGAGCTCTCAGTTCAAGAGCGCTTTCCTTGCTGATAACAAGGCTAAACTTGACTATCTTGAAAGAGATGAGGCTAATTTCTCAGGAAAATATGCCCGCCTTCCTTTGAGGGCTGAAATCCCTGTTCAGATTAACGATCAGATGGTCGTTGAATACTACAGTAAGTAATTAATATTTCTTATTGTTACAAGGTCCGCAGATTTGCGGGCCTTTTTTTTATATATTTTATTTCAATATTCCTTAACCTTTTAATTTTAAAACCGATAATTTAAAAGACTGTAAAGGTCGGGGGAAAAATGGGCAGAAAAAAACTTCTTGCACTGATAATTTCGCTTTTTATAGCGCAGATGTGTTTTGCAAAGTCACTTTCCATTCAGATTGTACAGAATAACAATGCCGTTACCGGTGATACTGTTTGCGCAGTTTCACAATGGGTTGAACAGGCTGTTGTTGATTTTTTCTTTGAATCAGGTCATATCGTGACGACTTCACCGGTGGCCATCTATTCAGATTCAGAAGAAAACAAAAAAAATCTGATGACTGCACTTAAAGAGACGTTCCTTGGCGGAATGGATTTCCTGGTTCGAATTGAACTGGATTATAATTCAGAAAAAGACAATCCTAATCTTCTGCTTCTGGATTATATCAGAACTGCCAGATGGACGAGCTATGAATCCCGTACCGGAAAGGTTATTTCATCAGGTGAAAGTAGGCCTGAAAAAATAACGCTTGAAAACAATAATGAACAGGGAATAACTACTTTTGCCAGTATAATGGCAGGTAATATAAGTACCGGGCTGATTTCTTCAAAGGGTAAGAAATAGGCAGGAGGGGAATATGAAAAAAATCATTACTTTTATCACAATTTTATTTGCGCTCGCAACAATTTCCGCTGCTGCACGTCCTTCACTGGACGGAAGGGCCGTTGTTGCCGAGGCCGGTGAAATGCCGCGCGGACTGTTTGCACGTACCATCGGTTATCTTCCGGGAGACAGTGTAAGCGTTACAAATCCTGCGACAGGAAGCTCGGTAGATGTGCTTGTACTTGGTGCAATCGATGCGAGTGAGGGAGTTGCCATACTTCTTTCTCCGGAAGCAGCTGATGCACTGAATATCACAAGGGATTCAAACGTTCAGGTTAAAATTACCAAGCGTGCCGGAAGCCTTGATGAAGCAGTAAGCGGAACTGCCGTTCTCTCTGAAGATGAAATGGATTTTAATAATTCAAGCATTTCAGAAGCAAATGACGGTGAAGATAATCAGAAACCGATTGCAAATATTGAAGACGGACCTGTCGTCGGAATTGAAAACAATGAAACTCCTGCTGCGGATGAGAGTGCTAAAGAAAACGGTACTGTAACTGCTGAATACGAAGAACTTGATGACAATATTGCAGGAACAGAAAATACTGAAACTGTTGAACCGGAAGTTCAGCCTGAAACAGCAGTCGCTGAAACAGAACCTGTTGAGCCGGTTGAAATAACTGAGCCTGTTCAGAATGAAGAAAACGTTCCTCCGGCAGAAATTGTTGCAGAAGATAAACCTGCTGAAGTTCCGGAAGAAACTCCTGCAGAACTCGTAAATGAAGATTCTCCGGCTGATGCTGACAGCACTGTTCCGGTAGAACAGATTGCTGCGGTTGATGAGATTCCTCCTGCTGATGAAACTTCAGAGCAGACTGAAATCATTGTTCCAGATGAACTTCCTCCGCAGGAAGATACTCCGATGGATTCAGTAATTGCAGATGATATTCCTCCGGTTCAGGAAAATATCGAAGAACCTGCAGTTGAAAAAGAAGAAGAAATTGCAGAAACAACAGATGACGGACAGTATAATCCGATCGTACTGATTCCTGCTGACGAAAATCCGCCTGAAGATATTCCAGAACCGGAAGAAAAAGCAGATGATGTTGCAGTTGTTGTAGAGCCTGTACTTAATACGGATGTTAAGACAACAGAAGCAGCTCCTGTGACAGAAGAAAACCTTGACTTCAAGAAGTTTGTTACTGATGAAACTTCACTTGAAAAGGGTAAATACTATATTCAGATTGCTTCACTTGCAAATCCTGATAATCTGAACGGACTGGTTAATAAATACGGTTCAAAATATCCGGTTGCACTGATTCCTTTGAGTGACGGAAAAACATACAGGACACTCGTAGGACCGCTTACACTCGATGAATACGGTTCAGTCCTTGAAAAGTTCAGGGCATTTGGATTTAAGGATGCTTTCTTAAGAAAGATAAAATAATTTAACTGAAATATAAGATTTAATACAGCCTGAAAGATTGCATTGCATCTCTTTCAGGCTTTTTTTATCAGAAGACAAATTCAAATCCGACTGTAAATTTATCAATCCACTTGTCTTTTGAATTATAGTCCTTTGTGTAGCCTGCAAGAATTCCAAGTTTCTTTATAAAAATATCTGCACTTGCACCAAATCCGTAGCTTGTTTCCTTATTAATTTTTCCGACTTCACCGAATGCATTAAGTCTCATCCAGTCAGTGAGTTTATAGGTGAAGCCGAGCTGGCCTGCAAGAGTATATTTCCAGTCAAAATCCCTGATTGCATCTACAAAATTATCTTTTAAATCAATAAGTGCAGATAAATCTCCGGCTTCAGCAGTTCCTGCAATATAGGTGTAATTCGTAAATCCGAGAGACAGCGTATATCCCAGTGTCTGATAGCTTTCAGATTCTGTTTTGTAATAGTTCCAGGTTGAAGGAATGAGGAACAGTGCGCCCCAGGTAATGCGTTTTGACTGACGGTCTATCCGCTCCATACGGCTTTTCTGTGCTGCCCGCTTTGAATCAAGTTCTTCTTTTTCGGAAGTTTTCATTGCTGTTGTACGCCAGTCAACATCCGTAGCCGGGAAGTATTCAAAGGAATGTTTTTTTGAAGGGGTAACTGTCTTTATGATTTTTCCTGTTGCGAGATTTTCTATTTCAATTTTTTCAAGTGTAACTGTATAAACGGAAGGCTTTGTGTAATCAGCGGATGAAATCCTGTAGAATGCATGTGCATTCAGATATGGCGTTGTACTTCTGAAAAGTGCATTGTATTTATCAACAGTTGAATTGTATTTTTCACGGGTTTTTGCAACTACAAGTTCGCTTGAAGAAGGTGCTTTAGATGAGGTTATTTCTTTGTATGTAAGGCTTCCTTCCTCTGTGTATATGGTTTCGTCTCCGAAATTAAACTGTGCCGTATAAATCCAGCTCTGCCTGTCACCGTCAAAATAATCAACATGAAAGATAAAATCCTCATCTTTAATTGAATCAGCCTCAAATTCCTGGGATTCGAGATCCTTAATTCCGCCTGAAATCTGGGAAGCCGTAATATCCTGAACCGTGAGATAGTATTCTTCAGTTTCCTTTGCGTATTTTATCTTTGCTTCTTCGTATTTTCTGTCAATTGCAATGACGTCTTTCTGCATTATTGTACGGGCAGTTTCGTTCAGGTTTCCGAAGGCATCAACTTCACCTGCTTCAGGCGCCTTGTTCCGGCGTTCTTCCTGTTCCTGAAGTTTAATCTGTTCAAGACGCCTGTTGTTTGCTTCGATTTTTTCTGCAACAAAGTTTTTATTGTCCCTGAGTATCTGCTTGCGGCTTTCGATTATATTTATCTGATTTTCTATTGAAAGTGAAGGTGATTTTTTTGAATTAATTTCAGCTGTATATTTTTGTGTTTTAGAAAGGGTTTCTGAAATCCACTGTTTTGTTTCATCCGATCTTTTCTGGTCGGCGAGCTTTTCATCTTCATCCTGCTGAAGTTTTTTTGTAAGTTTTCTGACCCTTTCTTTTGCCTGTGCAAGCTGTGCTTTAACTTTTTTCTGCGCATTTACAGAATTTTCTTTACGTGAAGTTCTGTTGAGCTGAAGGTTAATGTCATCTTCTTCCTGTTTTGCGTCTTCAAGGCTCATTTCCGGCGCCTTCGTATTGAGAAGAAGGCGTTCTCCAAGCGGGGTAAGGGTAATGTCTATCTGCGGGAGAAGGTTGAAGACAGCTTCTGAATGGGCGTATTCCAGATATTCATCACGTGTCCAGGGAATTGATGATGTATAGCCGTTGATTACCTGATCTTCCTGAATAAGGTGCAGGCTAAGTTCAATTTTATAGCTTTCAGGAGGCTGAGTCCTGTCAATTATTGTCTTTATGGAAACTGCATATTTAGCATTAACGGCAGCTGCAGCCTCAGCCGGTGTTTTAATTTCCGGATTTTTTGCTGTTATTTTTTTGTGAGTATCATTATCGTAAAAGTCGATTATCTGATAATTTGAATAAATCTGAAGGTCTGTTATGACGGCCTTGCGAAGTACATCTGCTACATAGAAATCAGATCCGTCTTCTCGTCCGTTTTCAACTGTAGATTCATAGACCAGAAGGTTTGAAGATTTTCTGGCATCCTGCTCAAAATAACCTTTTGTACCCTGTGCCCAGGCTGCAAAGATAAAAACCATAAGAAGCGTAGAAAACACTTTTTTCATAAAAATAAACTCCAGACTTTTTAAAATTTTATTTTAAAATTATAATGGAGATTTTAAAGATTTTAAAGCAAAAAAGAGGCAGTTTTTGTAATGTTATTCTTATATTTTACCAGTCGTTGTCAGCAGCCGATGAAAAATATGTTACCGGATTTACTTTGGTTGCGATGCTGAACTTGAATGCATGTTCAGTATTGTAGCTTGATGTATAAATACAGCTGTAACCGCCTGCGGCACAGATATTCTGTGAGAAAGAATAGTCAAAAGAAATTCCGCCTCCGGCTCCGAGTCCGTTTGTTACAAGTCCTGCTTCAGCAAACATTGAACAGCGGAGTTTTTCAGTGAAATTGTAGTTACATCCCAGAAGTGCATCGATCGTCGCAAAATAATCCGTAATGTCGTTTCCGTCTTCATATTTTGAAAGCATTCCTAGATTAAAATTTCCTCCGTAAAAAACATTTGGAGTTAATGCCCATGTACCGCTGTATCCGAATGATATTCCAGTCCAGCCGCCTGAAGTATAGATAAAGGATACGTCAGTCGGAATAAAGTTCCATGCCGTCATTGTATCCTTTCCTTCCTGAAGTTCTGAATTGCTTTTTATCCATGAAGACGCACCTGAAACTGCTGAGCCTGCAGTATTCTCCGTTGCTGTCATGAAATTCCTCGTTGAATCAGTGAATTTTCTTCCGCCGGTTTTCCAGTCAACGTCCGTAACCGGATAATATGTATAATCATAGGAATTTTTGAGGGAAATTTTCTTTATGCGCTTGGTATCAGTCAGCTTAAAGAATTCAAGTTTTGCGGCACTTACGGTATAAGTTGAAGGTGCAGAAGCTTTTGCCTTGATCCTGTAATAAACCCTGGCCTGTACGAAATCTCTTGTCGTAGAAAAATAGTTGTCGTAGTTTTCGACATTTGTATTGTACCGCTCGCGAAGGATGTAATCATTCAAATCGGGAATTTTTTCTCCGGTGACTTCTTCGTATTTAAGGATTCCTTTTGATGTTAAGAGTTTTGTTCCTGCAAAATCAAAACTTATGCTGAAAACCCATCCTTTTTTGTCCCCGTCGTAACTGTCTATCAGGAGATAAACCGATTTGTCTGTGAGCGAATCAGCAGTATATGTTTCACCTTCGAGTGCGCGTATGTCGTCCGTTATTTTGCTGCGAAGCTGTGCGTTTGTTTCTTCCGTCATGTTGCGGATCTGTGCTTCGTTATCATCCTTCATTTTCTTATAGTCAGAGCGGATCTTTTCTATGTCATTCATTAAAATCTGACGTCCGGTGTTGTTGAGGCCGTTCGTCTTTGTATCAAGCTCGGCTTTTCTTATCGGCTGATTTTTACGTTCCAGAATTTTCTTTTCACATTCTGCGTCGATTGATTTATTGTAATCTTCAATGGTCTTTTGAATTGACATATTGCTTGCCAGAAGGGCTGACTTTTCGTTTTCGATTACAGAAATTTTCTGCAGGGGAGTTAGTCCCTGAGTTTTTTTGTTTCGTATTTCACGGGCCTTTTCTTCGACGGACTGCGACATCTTTGAAAGCTGTTCTTTTGTCTGTGCATCCCTTTTAGCATTTTTCCGGGATTCTTCCATTTTGCGCCGTGAGTTTTCTTCCTGTTTTTTCAGTTCATTTTCAGCATTGATTTTCTGCTGAAGGAGTATCTGTTTCTGTGCCTGAGCGCGGGTGAAGTCTTCCTCTGTTTTTGAAGAAGATTTTTTGTACTGATTTTCAATTCTTGATAGTTCTGTGTTAATGGCTTCAAGCTGTTCCTTTAAGTTCTGTGCAGAATAATCCTGACTGCCGTCAAAATTCCTTCCGAGAATCATCTGTTTTCCAGTATTAGTAAGCTTTACGCCGAGAAGGGGAAGAATTTCTGCTGCAGCTTCATTTGCAGCTTTCTGCAGGTATTCGTCTTCCGTATACCACACAGAAGAAGTGTAGCCGCCTTCATTTCTTGCGGTTTCTGCATTGTTTACAGAGACAGAGATATTGAATTTTCCGCCTGAGTTTTTTGTCGTTACGATTGAAATGACGGTTTTAGCGTTATATATTTTTCCGGATTCAATCAGGTCTGAAGATTTTTTCTGTATTTTTTTAATGTCTTCTGCCTGTGTTGCATCCAGTACATTCAGGTTCGAATAGCGTGTAAGAACTGTTTTGAAGGAATCCTTTATTACGGCTGCAATATAATTTTCCGATTTTCCTGCATTTTCTATTGTTGACCTGTAGATGAGTACGTTTTTTCCCTGACCGCCGTTGCCGGTAAAATATGCGCTCTGGGCATGAAGAAAAGCAGTGCAGAATAAAATTAAAAGAAAAATAGAATGTTTTTTTTGCATTTTTAATATTCCTAAAATCAGAAAAGTGTCTGTATGCCGGCAGAAAATTTATTAACCCAGCCGAAGTCTTTTGTATGTTCCCGCTGCCATGATGCAGTGAGCCCATATTCCTTGAACGGAATGTCTATGCCTGCACCAAAGCCGTATCCTGTTTTCTTAAAGACTTTTCCTGCCTCTCCCATGAGGTTAATTCTCAGGTGTTCAAATACTTTGTAGGTTACTCCGTACTGGAAAGTCAGTGTATAAGTCCAGCCGTCAAAATCTGAAAGCCTTGCATCCATACCGGCATCTTTCTGTTCCCTGATGTAGTCATATATTCCGCGAAGGTCACCGCCTTCAGCATTTCCTCCGATCCAAAGATAATTTCCAAGACCGAGTGAAAGGGTATAACCTGCCGTCTGAATGTCATGCCTTCCGTATTTTTTGTCGAGTTTATAGTAGTTCCATGTCGTCGGGAAAACTGTAAAGCCGCCCCATGAGAATCTTGCTGACTGTATGCTCTGCTGTTCTTCAAGTTCATTCTGGAGCTGGATGCGTTCAGTCGCTTCCTGTTCTTCCCTGCGCTGAATTGCTGCGGCTTCTTCAATCTGGCTTTTTGTCCTGAAGTCTACGTTGATTTTCGGTAAGCACTGGTATTCAATCGGTATATTAAGTTCCCGTGTCTTTATTACGGAATTGCTGGTTGCGTTTATGAATTCTATTTTTGTAAGTATTATGTAATAAAGGGAAGGTAAGGTATAATCTGCTGCCTTAACACGGTAGTAAAGCTTTGCATATACAAACGGAATATTCATCCTGAAAAAACTGTCATATGAATCTACGGTATCGTAATAGTTATTCCTTGTCTTTTCATCAAGCAGTGCAGATATTGAAGGGGCCTTTTGTGAAGTCATTTCTTTGTATGAAATTTTATCAGCCGTTGTGAATATCGTAGTGCCTGCAAAACTGAACGAAATGAAATAGTTCCATGCCTGTGAATCGCCGTCATAATCTTCAATCATGAAATACAGGCCGTCTTCTTTGAGGGAATTTGCAGTAAACTTAGAATCCTGAAGGTCTTCCATGTCTGAATCAATTTTTTTTGCAACCCTGTTGTTTGACTTTGAGGTATTTTTTTCAATTGCTGCGGCATTATTCTCTTTTAATATCTGGTATCTCTGGCGTATGCGGGCAATATCCTGCTCAAGGATTTTACGCCCGGTTTCATTCAGTTCGCCTGTTGTCTGATCGATTTCTGCCGTTCGTGGAGCAACTTCAAGCCTTGCAGAGATTTCTTTTTGCATTTCAGCATCCCGCAGGGAATTATATGCATCTATCTGTTCCTGAACTGCGCTGTGTGCTTCCCAGAGAATCTGTTTTTCAGTTTCAATTACATTGATTTTCTGGGAAACTGTCAGTCCCTTCATTTTTTCGTCACGGATTTTTGCAGCACGTTTTTCGGCCTTTTCAGTATTTGAATCAATCCAGACCTGGGCTTTTTCAGAACGTTTTTCCTTTGCAGACTGTTCTTCCTGACGCCTTTTTTCTTCCTCTTTAAGACGCTTTACAGTCTCTTCCGCATTTTTCTGCTGCTGTATGAGAAGCTGTCTTGTTGTTTCAAGCTGAGCTTTTTTTGCTTCAGCATCCATGGCAGTAAGTTTTTCAAGGGAAACTTTTGACTGTTCAAGTGTAATTGCATTGAGCTGGCGGGTTATTGCATCGTAATCACTCTGTGCTGTTTCAAGCGAAACAATAACTGAATTTGAGGTTCCGCTGAGAAGAAGACGCTTTCCTGAAGGCGTTAACTGAACTCCGAGAAGCGGGAGGATTTCACATGCAGCTTCCCTTGCGGCAAAACTCAAGTACTGGCTTTCATTCCTTAATACAGTTGAATTAAAGCCGCCGAGCGAGCGTCCGGTTTCAATGTCAGAAAGTGTTACAGTGAGGCTGTATTTTTTTTCGCCTGAACCTGTCGTTACGAGGGTAGTGGTACTTATGCAGTATTTTGCCTGAAAGAATTTTCCTACCTGAATCTGATCCTTATCGTCATATTCGGATTTTTCGTATTCCTGCTGTATCTGCTTTATATTCTCTTTTTCTGAAAAGTCGATGACATCGAGATTTGAATAAACTGCAAGATTATTTACGAGTGCTTTATGGATGTTTTTCGGTATGTATGTGTCTGTACCGTCAGAATTTCCGTTTTCGATTTTTGAACTGTAGACGAGGACTTTTTTCCCTTTCCCGCCGTCACCTGAATAATAACCGGCCTGAGAAAAAATGATGGAAGGAATAATTATAAGTAATGCTGCTAAAAATTGTCTTTTCATATTAACCGATCCTGAATAAACCTATGGTAATATGATAAAGCATTTTTGATTATATTTAAATGAGTTTGAAAGAAAAACAGTCAGGATTTTTAAGAATGGATGGAAAAGTGATGGGCAGTGAGAGACTCGAACTCCCGACAACCTGGGTGTAAACCAGGGGCTCTACCAACTGAGCTAACTGCCCGGTGTCGGGATGACAGGATTCGAACCTGCGAC
>DGTU01000149.1 GCA_002394465.1 Treponema sp. UBA4328
ATACAGTAAGTACAGAAATTGTTGCAGCCGTGCATGATCGGAACGAACGTTGAAAAAGCTTCCTGCTCGTATGAGACCGGAGCAAACGTATATGAGCTTTCTTCTTCAATCTTAAAAGGTTCGGCATGTCCTTCAACGGCAGTAATAATGTCCCCGAACTTGTATTTTCCGAAGGTTCCGACGGCATAATCTACGACAGGATAGTCTTTCTGGAAAGTTTCAAGAAGGCGTTCAGCCATGCATCCCATAACGACGAGTGTCAGCGGAAGGGGACCGTTTTCGTCCGCATAGGATTTTGCGTATTTCATTTCTTCAAGGCGCATTTTAGCCTTAGGATCACACATCCTGACTTTTTTGACACCTGCAAAATATCCGAGGCGTCCGAATATTCTGTTTTCTGCAGTTTCACGCACCGAGCAGGTATTTATGATTACCATGTCGGCATATTCGGCTCTTTCAGCCTTCTTCCATCCGCGCGAAATCAAAAGCTGTTCTACGGCCGCACTCTCTGCAATGTTCATTTCACAGCCGTACGTTTCAAAAAAATAAGTCACTTTATCCCCTTTCAAATGCAAATTCTATCATAAAACCGGCACTTAGAAAACCGCCATTGACAGAGCGTTTTTTTATGTCATACTGTCAGTTATGGAAAAAAGACACTTAGGACAAAAAATCACTGCCGCCCTTTCACAGGGGCTTCTTTACCTCAGGGAAGAAAAAATCATTTTCATTTCTTCATTTCTCGCCTGTATTGCTGCATGTTTCCACACAATTCTCTATAAAGATATTTTCATGCAGCTGACGACAGGCTTTTTCCTTGCCGCCATTGCTTCAGTTCCGGCTGTACTGTTCACAAAGAACACTGCTTCCCTCAAAAAATACCTCATCCAGATTGCAGCTGCATGTGCCGGCTTTGCACTCGGATTTTTTTCATACAGGGGATTCGGAAACGAAGTCTACGGAACAATGTATTTCTGGGGAATTACCTGTGCCGCAATAGTTACGGGACTTTTCCTCTTTAATTCCAGAGCTGATTCACGTACGTATTATGCACTTTTACTCAGGCATTTTTCCTTCTGTACGCTGATGTCCCTCGTTCTCTTCGGAGGACTTAACCTTCTCATTTATGCCGTTCAGTCACTTATCCTTAACACTTCAAATTACGACATTTATTCCTGCTGCTGGAATTTCATCTTCTTCGTATTTGCAGTCAACACTTTCCTCTGCAAACTCTTTCACAGCAGCAGTGACGAAGCTTCAGGCAGGGCATTCAAGATTATAATCGTTTACATTGTATTCCCGGTTTTTGCTTTCCTTCTGGCAGTCCTGTACATTTACCTTATCAAGGCACTCATTATTTTTGAGCTTCCGTCAGGTGAAATCAACTGGTTCGTTTCCTTTGCAAGCGGCACTTACCTTGCAATGTACATGATTCTCCGCGAATACGACGAGATTCCGGCCGTAAGGCTTTTCTACAGGGCAGGCGCCTTTGCAATGCTTCCCCTCATCCTGATTCAGATCTGGACGTTCACCATAAGGGTCAGTGCATACGGCTTTACCGGCTGGCGCTGGTCAAGCATGCTCCTCATAATATTCTCAGCAGTGGCAGTTGCCCTCACACTGATAAAGAAAGGACGTTTTTTCAATTATTCGCTTCTCCTGCTCGCCGTACTGATTCTTTTCGGCTCGGTAACCCCGTTCAACCTCATAGACATGGGATATAAAAGTCAGGTAAAGCGCGGAGTCAGCATTCTTGAAAAATACGGAATGTATGACCGTGAAACTGATTCCCGTACGGCCTATGATGCATCACAGATAGAAAATACGATTTCAGATGAAGACAGGCAGGAACTTAAAGCCTGCTACATCTATCTTGCCTATACGACAGAACTCGATCCGCCGGCATGGGCAGTAAAGAAATCCGATGATCCTGAAAAAGGCGAACTGTACGGCTTTACGAATGTATTCGGAATCCGCGAAAAGAAAGATGACGCTTCGCTTATAAGACAGGATTATTCGACCACACAGAACGGCAAGATATATGACCTTTCCGGCTTCAGCAGGATGGAAAAGCTTTACATATACGAAAGTTCTTCTTCATGGGTTGACGGCGAATGGAAGGATTACGCAAATGAATATCCTGCCATTACCATTGATACTGAAAACGGAAAATATGACTTAACTGCTTTCCTGCTTGATTTTAAGGAAGAGTCAGTAAAAGGAAACTTTGTGTGGTATTCTCCTGACAAAAAGACAAGTTTCTGCTTCCACAGGATTTACTACCGCTACAACACGGATAAAAAGCTTTTCGAGCACTGCAACTGCGAAGGCTTTATCTTTTACAGGTAATTCACGGGCAAATTAATCAGAAATACGCACTTCGGCAAACAGGATTTCAGTATTCCAGCTGAAGAGCGTTTTCTGGCATGCAGTTACAAGAAGGTTCCTGATTTTATCAAGGTCTTCATTTCCCATTGCCGAAGAAAGGGCAGCTCCGTAGTCTGAATTCTTTTCATCAAACCATCTGCTGATTTCATTTTCACTGATACGGCGTTTTTCGGTAATTACCTTTGAAGCAGACTTTACGATGAGGCCGTATTTTTTAAAGCTTTCTGCAACAGAGTCCGCATTCCAGTTGAAGAGCGGATTTTCCTCATCACCGAAAAATTCATTCTCAGCCAGTTCCATTTTTTTGAGCATGCATTCAAATTTATCCGGAACGGCACCCGTATTTCCCGCAAGCACCTGATTGCGCACAAGGTCACTGATTCTCTGGCCATGGCACGGAATCCGCTGGGATATGATGACGGAAAAATCTTTTGAAAAGAACGAAGTTCCAGCCTCATTCAATGCATACGCAAGGACATCGGCAGCGTCCTGACTCGTAAACGGATCGCGGAAGAAAATCCTGTCAAATACGATGTCTTTCTTTGAAAAATCTTCGAGGACAGCCTTAAAATTATCGCCTGAAAGAAAGTTTTCTTCCGTCTGCGGCCTGACTGAAAGAAGCGGTCGGTCAAGGTCATCAAGGGTACGGCCGTACTTTTCCATGATTTCCCTTCCCTTTTCGCTCCGGCAGATTCCGCAGGTTATGCCTTCAGGTGTTTTGCGGCTCACGTCCCACAGCAAAAGTCCGTCATCGGCATTCCATACGAGGGAGCGCGTATGACGGGTAAGATGAGCAAGGTTTATCATTGCATCGCGGATTGAAAGAAGGACTTCTGCACGGTTTGAATCAAGCCGGCTTCTCCAGGATCTGTCTGCCCGGTCGAGTGCACTTTCCTTTCGTTCATCCTTCGGCGTAAAGGTAAGGTTTTCTGCCTTAACGGTATTGTTCCGCGCAAAATTCCTGTTAATCCACCATTCACCTATCGGATTTTCAAAATCTCCTGCAAAATGAGGCAGAGGATGCATACCGCAGCCTGCATTTGTATCAGGCTTCTGCGGTTCAATATTTTCAAGTATCGAAGAAATCTGCATTTCACGGCGGCTTAAGACTTCATCACGGATTTTTGCTTCGTAGCCCTGCGTGCCCGGCGTATAGAAAACGCGTCCGACAAGCTCCGACGGAAGATACTGCTGCGCAACCCAGTGATCGCGGTAAGCATGAGGATACAGATAGCCGTCACCGTGACCAAAACCTTCTGCATC
>DGTU01000044.1 GCA_002394465.1 Treponema sp. UBA4328
TGATTTTAGGAAAAATTCAGAAAACTTTTTAGGGTGATTTGAGTTTTTGGAGAAAAGAAAGCTGTGAAGGGGGCTTATTTCATCAGCGGTTTAGTGAATTTGTAGAATTTTGGTGCGCGGTAATCAATGATCCATTCACCGGTATAGAATCCGTTGTCGTTTGCTGCAGGGTATACAAAAAGGACTTTCGCAGGGTTTTCCGTATCGTACTCAAAGCGGTTTGAAGTCCAGTCTTTCGGAGGATTTATTTTGAGCGGATACTGGCTGTCTTTCGGAGTTGAAACAGAGAAGGTGTAGCGTCCTTTTTTCAGATAAAGGTGCATTATCATTCCGCCTGAAAGATAATAGCTTTTCTGATAATTCGTGAATTCCTTCGGGGTTGATGCCCATGCGTAGCTTCCTTTTGCGGCGGTATACGTAACGTCATTTCCCTGTTCGTCTTCTATCTTGAGCCAGCATCTTACTTCGTTCATTGAACTGCTGTTTTCAGGACGGTATATGAGTATTTCCCACGGATTGAATTTTACCGGTGGCAGTTCGCTGAAAACTGAGGACGCGAGAAGCAGAAAAATTAATGCCGTGAGTTTCTTCATAAAATACATTGTAGCATGGTTTCTTCTGACCTGCACGGAATAAAAGGACGATTGCAAAAATATTTCTGTTTCTATAAAATTCAAGCTATGAATGAGAGCAGGGAATACTTAACTTCACAGATTATTACTTACATTGGAAACAAGCGCTCTCTTCTTGGAGACATTGAAGCTGCAGTTACTGAGCTTAAGGCAAAACTTGGAAAGGAAAAATGCGTCTGTGCAGACCTTTTCAGCGGAAGCGGAATTGTAAGCCGCCTGCTCAAAAAACATTCACAGCTTCTTTATGTAAATGACCTTGAAAACTATTCCTGCATGCTCAGTTCCTGCTACCTCACGGACAGAAAGGATTTTGATGAAAAAAAATACGATGAATGTCTTTCGAAAATCCTTGAACTTACGGAATCGAAGAAAATCGAAGGAGTAATCAGTAAAAACTATGCTCCTGCCGATGACAGCTGCATAAAGGCTGATGAAAGGGCCTTTTATACGAGGGAAAATGCCTTAAGGATTGATTCTTTCCGTACCTATACTGATACTGTCGTAGAAGATCCATCGTTCAGAAAGTTTTTCCTTGCACCTCTTTTAACTGAAGCAAGCGTTCATGTCAACACAAGCGGAATCTTTAAAGGCTTTTACAAGGACAAGAAAACCGGAATCGGCTGCTTCGGCGGGGAAGGTAAAAATGCACTGAGCCGCATTCTCGGTACGGTTGAACTTAAAAAGCCTGTCTTAAGCAATTTTGAATGCAGGAAGGAAATCTTTCAGAGGGATACGGTTGAACTGTGCACCCAGGGAATCATAAAGAACATTGACATTGCATATCTTGATCCGCCTTACAACCAGCATCCTTACGGTTCGAATTACTTTATGCTGAACCTCATCCTTAAAAACCGCATTGATGCCGACATGAGCAGGGTATCCGGGATATTGAGCAACTGGAACCGGAGTGCCTTTAACAAAAAAAAGTATGCCCTGGACAGTCTTGAAGACATCATAAGTAACCTTGATTCAAGATTCATAATCGTAAGCTACAACTCAGAAGGTTTTATATCTTTTGATGAAATGACTTCAATGATGAAAAAATACGGAAAACTTGAAGTGCGGGAAATAAACTACAATACTTTCCGCGGAAGCCGCAACCTCTCATCACGTCCGATACATGTCAGCGAATATCTTTTTATTCTTGAGAAAATAAGGTATAATAAGTAAATCTATTTTTTTTAAGGTTGACGATATGATAAAAGCGACTGGTTCTCAGATAATCTGCAAAATGCTTGAGCTTGAGGGAATTACAACCGTAGCAGGACTTCCGGGCGGATACATTCTTCCGCTTTATGATGAACTTAATAAATCCGGCATTAAGCATGTTCTTGTACGTCAGGAACAGGCTGCAGGTTTTATTGCTCAGGGAATGACACGTTCTACGGGTAAACCGGCCGTCTGTATGGTAACGAGCGGTCCGGGAGCGATGAACCTTCTTACTGCAATCGGAGATGCACGCTGTGATTCCATTCCGATTATTGCGATTACGGGACAGGTAAATACAAACCTTATCGGAACTGACGCTTTCCAGGAAGCTGATACCTTCGGACTTTCTTTCCCTATTACAAAACATTCCATGATGATAAAAAGCGCCCGTGAACTTCTTACTGCAATTCCCAAGGCATTTGAAATTGCAGTGAGCGGCCGTCCGGGACCGGTTCTCATTGATATTCCGAAAGACGTTCAGCTTGAGACGATAGAATTCGAAAAATGGCCTGACATAAAAATCCAGTCAAAAGATACTCATTCAGAATTTGCCGACAAATTCAAGACGCCGGTAAAGTTCATTCCTGAAATTATTGAAAAAATGGCAGAATGCCTTCTTTCTTCTAAAAAAACGCTTCTTTTCCTCGGCGGCGGAACGGTTTCCCCTGTCGTAAGTGAATGCGTCCGCAAGATTGTAAGCGAGCTTTCTGCAGGCGTTACTACAAGCCTTATGGGTATCGGATGCGTTCCTCGTTCCTATGAATACAACTTCGGAATGGTCGGAATGCACGGAACCTATGCTGCAAACGTTGCAATGCATGATGCTGACGTAATCCTTGCGCTCGGCGTACGCTTTGATGACAGGGCAACCGGCGTAATTTCAAAGTTCTGCCCGAATGCAAGAATCCTTCATATAGACATTGACGCTGCTGAAATTAATAAAATCCTTGATTCACACTTGAGTCTCGTTGAAAACCTTGAAGTTGCTCTTCCGCTTCTTGCGCGTGAAATCATCGAACGCAGAAAGGAATCAAAGGATTATGAAAAAGCACTTTCAGAAAGAAAAAAGTGGCTTGATTCAATGAAAAAACTCCTTGCAGAAACTGACAGTGTTGATATCGGACATCCTGAGGGAGCCGGAATAAATCCGCGTGCCTTCATCAGGTCAATTCCTGAACTTGCTGCAAAAGTAGGCGTTGAAAGTGATGACATTATCGTTACGACGGATGTAGGTCAGCATCAGATGTGGACTGCACAGTTCTATCCTTTTGAAAAGACCGGTACCTTCCTGACTTCAGGTTCCCTCGGTACGATGGGATTCGGTCTTCCAGCTGCAATCGGAGCGGCTCTTGCAAATCCTGACAAGCGCATCGTATGTATTTCAGGAGACGGCTCAATCCTCATGAACATTCAGGAGCTTGCGACCCTTGCAGAAAACAAGCTTAACGTTACGGTAATCGTACTTCAGAACGGAACGCTCGGAATGGTAAGGCAGCAGCAGGAATATCTCTTTAATAAAAATTACAGTGCAAGTATTTTCAGTTATGTTCCTGACTTTGTTCAGATTGCATCAGGCTTTGGAATTGATGCCTTTGACGCAGATTCAAATGCTGAATGGTACAAGAGGGCCTTCAGTTCAGGTCCGCACCTTGTAAAGGTTGATATCGCAATGGGTGAAAATGTTCTTCCGTTCGTTGCGGCCGGAAAGGCAAATACCGAACCTTTCAGGGAACTTCTTTCAAATTAGTAAAATAATATAAAACCGGGGGTTAATATGGCTATACATGACACAACGATCGTAACAAGCAGTCCTGTAGGACAGCATCTTGAAAAAATCGCAGATACCGATCAGGTTTCTTACCTCATGTTCAACAAGAAAAAGATTAATCTTGTTGCAAAGATGACTATCGGCCGTTCAACTGACTGCGACATTGTCATTGACAACAAGCTTGTAAGCCGCCGCCATGCAGTTATCCAGAAGATCCGTGACGTATTCTTCCTCAAGGATGAAGGAAGTACAAACGGAACCTTCCTCAACGGACACCGCATCCCGAACGACAAATACGTTAAGCTTAATAACGGCGACAAGATTACGGTAGGATCATTCAATCTCGTTATTTCCTGATAAAACTGACGCGTAACTGAATGCTGGAACTTATAAAATCCATTTACGAAAATCCTCATCTGCCTGAGCATAATGAGCTTCATGCACTCCTTGAGCAGACGGTTTCAAGCCTTGAAAGCGAAAACTCCTTTTACCGCCCGTATTCAAAGCTCAAGGGAAAAACCTTCGGCGGCGGACTCCTGACCTTCCTTGAGCAGGCTGAACTTCCTGTAATTGTTGTACCTGACCTTCATGCCCGTCAGAAATTTATCGTTGACCTTCTTTCGTATTCAATTCCGCCGAATACTCCTGCAGACTGCCGCGGAATGACTGTCTGGGAAGCCCTCAAAGAAAAAAAAGTATATGTAGTCTGCCTTGGAGACCTTTTTCACAGTGAAGGAAGATGTTCTGACCGCTGGAAGAAGGCCCTGAAAAAAGCACAGAAAAAAGAAATTGAAAGCCCTGAAATGACTGAGGAAATGACGGAATGCCTCGGGCTCCTTGAAATGCTGATGCTGCTCAAAAATGAGTTCATCGAGAATTTCCATATCCTCAAGGGGAATCACGAAAACGTACTCAATTCCTGTGATAAGGGAAATCATCCTTTTTATAAATTTGCAGACGAAGGAAACATGGTCTATGATTTTCTGAGTTCGCATTATGATGACCTGATAATTCAGGAAATCGACTGGTTTGAAAATTCCCTGCCGCTGTGTGCAGTTTTCAGGAACCTCGTCCTAAGCCATGCAGAACCGTCCAGAATGTATACAAAAAAAGAAATCATAAACTACCATACGGATTATGATGTCGTTTACGGCATGACCTGGACTCAGAATGATTTTGCAGAAAACGGAAGCGTTGAAGATACGATAAAGCAGCTGCTTCCTGCAAACCTGCGTAAGGATGCAGTATGGATTACGGGGCATCGTCCTGTCTACGAAAAATATGCGCTCAGACAGGGCGGACACCTTATTCAGATTCATAATCCAAATGAAGAAAACGTTGCAATCGTAATTCCGGAATTAAAATTCAACCCGGATATAGATATCTATTCGGTAGAACCCTAGTCAAATAATCAGGAGGGCACAATGGCAGAAGCAATTCCTCAGATGATCGGAAAATACAAAATCATGGGACTCATAGCAAAGGGCGGAATGGGAGCCGTATACAAGTCGGTTCATCCCTCTCTCAGAAGACCCGTAATATTAAAAAAGCTCACGGTTCGTTCTAATCCGACTGTCCGTGAAAGGTTCAAGCGGGAAGCCCAGATCCTCCTTGAGCTTCAGAATCCGTATATCGTTCATCTGTTTGATTACTTTATCGAAGGAAACAGCCATTACATCGTCGAGGAATTCGTAGACGGAATGTCACTTGCAGACCTGATTGAAAAACAGGTTGCCCTTGGAACACAGGTAAGCCTTCTTGTATTTCTTGATGCCTGCTATGCCCTCAAATACGCTCATGCAAAGGGAATCGTTCACCGTGACATTAAACCCGGAAACATCCTCATAAGCCGCCGTGCAGAAGTAAAGCTTGCGGACTTTGGAATTGCATCCAATGATTCAGGTGATGACATTGCTCCTTCTTCATCTTCTTCAGGAACCATAGCAGATTCAAACCTTACCCAGAGCGGCGTAACGCTTGGAACTCCTGCATACATGTCTCCTGAGCAGATTACGGACAGCCGTTCCGTCGACAAGAGGGCAGACATTTATTCCATGGGCGTAATGCTCTATGAAATGATGACAGGAACAAAACCGTATCCTTCAAGTCTGACTGCAGATACACTCGATAAAATCCGACGCGGCAGATACATCAGGCCGAGAAACATCGATAAGTCGATTCCGCGCGTAATCAGCCGGATGATTCATAAGATGCTCAAGTACAATCCGAAAAGCCGCTATCAGAGCATTGAAGCCGTAATAAAAATCGTTAAAAAATACCTTTCATCTTATGATACTCATGCGGTTCGCGTTGCCCTTGCACAGAGCATAATTTCCAAAAAGCAGTTTTCAATTCCTGCATTTGAAAAAAAACGCAATGTCAGCAGGATAATACTTACTTCTGTCCTCGGTGCTGCAGCCCTTGCTGGAGGCGCTTTCTGGGCATGGAACAGCGGATATGTTCATAAAACAATCTTAAGTCCATGGTATACGCCGGTTGAGCTTAAGGTTGAAATGCCCGTAAATACAAGTGCCGGAAGTGACCTTGAAGTACGCTCATTCATATTCATTGATGACGGAAACAAAATACCTGAAGTAGAAGGTGCAAGGCGCGTGTTTACGGAACTTCCTGAATCATCTCAGGCTTCTGCTTCTAAAAACAAAAAGAACAAAATCCTTACGACTAAGACAGTTTACCTTCGTCCGGACAAGTACCGCCTCAAGCTTGCAGTCGGTCCTTATGTTATCTGGCAGAACCTTATCGTAAAGAAAGAGAAAATCGATATCCTTATAAACGGTCTTAAGAACCAGCGCAGGACTATTTCCGTAAACGTTAATGCCTATGACGGAGAAACAGAAAAACTGATACCGGATGCCGTATATACGGTAAATTACAACGGAAAATGGGTGCCGCTTGAGAAGATTCCTCAGGAACAGTTTAAGACCGGTGCAGTATGGACAATCCGTGTTGAAGCAAAGGGATATAAAAGCGCTGAATATACGCTCCGCCTTGACTGGTACCAGGATGACCTTCTGATTAAGGCGCTTCTCGAGAAAAAATCAAAATAAGGGAAATGTGATTTTGTTTGCCTTTAAGGCTGAAAATCATTAACTTGAAAGTATGAGCAAGAAAGAAAAAAAAGAACAGGAAAATGATATTGAAATAACTATTTCTACCGCAGATGAAAGCGGTTCAGCAATTGTACCGGTCGAGGATCTGCTTCCTTCAAGACTTTGCATTGTTCCGCTGAACGGCCGTCCGGTTTTCCCGGGAATCTTTACGCCTCTTATGATTAATTCCGGCGTGGATGCGAGGGCTGTTGAAGAAGCATTCAAGAATGACAGTTTTATCGGACTTGTACTTACAAAAAATGACAAGGAAAAGGTAAGCGTTCAGGATCTCTATAAAGTCGGAACTGCAGCACGCATAATCAAGAAAATAAACCTTCCTGACGGCGGGCTTAACATATTTGTTTCAACCATAAAGCGCTTTAAGATTACAAAGACGCTCAAGGCTTCTTCACCGATGGTTGTCGGCGTTGAATATCTTGATGATGAAGAGTCTGATACATTTGAAGTAAAGGCTCTTACCCGTGCGCTCGTCAGCGAGATGAAGGAAATATCTGAGAACAATCCGCTGTTTTCTGAAGAAATGCGCCTTAACATGGTCAACATCAATGAAAGCGGAAAGGTTGCAGATTTTATCGCTTCTATCCTCAACATTGATAAGAATGAACAGCAGAAAGTTCTTGAAGAAACGAATGTCCGTGCGCGTATGGAGCAGGTACTCGTTTACATCAAAAAGGAACAGGAGCTTCTGCGCATTCAGAAAAAGATTCAGAATGACCTTAATGACCGCGTAGAAAAGAACCAGAGGGAATACTTCCTCCGCGAAGAAATGAAGTCAATCCAGGAAGAGCTTGGAATCGGTCCTGAAGGAAAGGGCAGTGATTACCACAAATTCAAGGAAAAGATTGACGGCTTTAATTTTACGGGTGAAATAAAGGAAACGGTAGACGAAGAACTTGAGAAGTTTACCCTCATGGATCCGAGCTCAAGTGAATATTTTGTTACAAGGAACTATCTTGATACAATCTGCTCCCTTCCGTGGAACAGTGAAGAAAAGGAAAGCTATGACCTTGCCAGTGCATTCAGGGTGCTTGAACGTGACCACTACGGTATGGATGATGTCAAGAAACGCATTATGGAATATCTTTCCGTACGTGCCCTTAAGAATGACAACAAGGGTTCAATAATGATTCTCGTAGGCCCGCCTGGCGTCGGAAAAACTTCCATAGGTCACTCAATTGCCGAAGCAATGAACAAACCTTTTTACCGCTTCAGTGTCGGCGGAATGCGTGATGAAGCTGAAATTAAAGGCCACAGACGTACCTATGTCGGTGCGATGCCGGGAAAAATCATTCAGGGACTTAAGATTACAAAGTCAAGGAGCCCTGTATTCCTCATTGATGAAGTAGACAAAATGGGTGCAAGCTATTCGGGAGGAGATCCGTCTTCAGCACTGCTTGAAGTCCTTGATCCTGAACAGAACGTAAACTTCCGTGACAGTTATCTCGACCTTCCGTTTGACGTATCGGATGTTTTCTTTATCCTTACGGCAAACACGCTCGATAAGATTCCAGAACCTCTTTTGGACAGGGCAGAAATTATTTCGCTCAGCGGTTACATCGATCAGGAAAAAATTGAAATTGCAAGAAAATACCTCGTTCCTAAAAACCTTGAAAAGAACGGGCTTAAAAAGAATCAGGTAAAATACACAAAGGCAGCATTCCTCCGTATTGCGGAAGAATATGCGCGTGAAGCCGGCGTACGTAATTTTGAAAAGTGCATCGATAAGATTCACCGCAAGATCGTAACCTCTTCACTTGCAGGCATTGCACCTGAGACAAAACACCTTAATTCAATGAAGGACTTTGCCGAGACCGTAACGTCAGATGACTTTAAGAACATGACCTTTACGGTTGATGCCGGTGACCTTGAAAAATACCTTGGAAAGCCTGTCTTTGATGAAAGTGAAATCAAAAAGGCAGATGTTCCGGGAACCTGTATCGGTCTTGCATGGACAAGTATGGGAGGAGATACGCTTCTTATTGAAAGCATTACCTTCCAGAGTGAAAAGGGCGGACTTCAGCTTACAGGCCAGATGGGCGACGTAATGAAGGAAAGTGCCCAGATTGCGATGAACTGGGTCAAACAGTATGCAATCGAGCACAAGATAAAGAGCGCAAGCTGGTTTGAGCGCAATACGATACACCTTCACATTCCTGAAGGTGCAACTCCGAAAGACGGTCCTAGTGCCGGAATTACAATGGCAACTACTTTCATGTCCCTGATTACGGGGCGCGTCGTAAAGCCTGCCGTTGCAATGACAGGTGAACTTGACCTGACCGGACACGTAATGCCTATAGGCGGCCTCCGGGAAAAGACTGTTGCTGCAAAGCGCAATAAGATAAAGACGATTTTCATTCCGCAGGCAAATGTCCGTGATCTTGAAGAGATTCCTGAACACGTCAAGGCCGGAATTAAATTCATTCCTGTAAGGCATGCAATGGAAGTCATGACTCAGGTTTTTCAGGGAGCCGCAAAAAAAACTGAGGAAGTCGATTACGGATTTTAAGGCTTAAGCATTTGAAACTTCAGATGACAGAGGGAAAGATTTTCCCTCAGCTTATAAGGTTTTCGATTCCTCTGATATTAAGTTCAGTCTTACAGCTGCTGTTCAATGCGGCTGATCTTGTTGTCGTAAGCCGCTTCTCAAGCGAAAATGCAATGGGAGCCGTCGGTGCAACTTCTTCACTGATAAACCTTCTTGTAAACCTTTTTCTCGGCCTGAGCGTCGGCTGTAATGTCGTTGCGGCAAATTTTACCGGTGCAAGGCAGAAAGAAGGCGTCGTAAAAACAGTTCATACAGCCATACCTTTAAGCGTAATTTCAGGCCTTGTCCTGACTTTGACCGGTCTTGCCTTTACAAGACAGATTCTTGAAATAATGGGCACTCCGGAAAACATTCTTCCGCTGTCTGCCCTGTACCTTAAGATTTATTTCGGCGGAATTACTGCAACCGTGGTATATAACTTCGGTGCAGCAATCCTTCGTGCCAAGGGAGATACCCGCAGGCCTCTGTATATCCTTCTTACTGCCGGGGTAATCAATGTCATACTGAACGTAGTTTTTGTCCTTTCTTTTGAAAAGGAAAATGCGGTTGCAGGCGTTGCCTTTGCTACGGTAATAAGCCAGCTTTTCAGTGCGGCCTGCGTAATTTTCCTTCTGATTCATGAAGAAGATGAGTTCCGCCTCATACTGCGTAAAATGAAAATCTATAAGCCGGTTCTCCTGAGAATATTGAAAATCGGAGTTCCTGCCGGACTTCAGAGTGCAATATTCAGCCTTTCAAACATTGTAATTCAGTCGACCGTAAACGAATTCGGCGAAGTTTATGTTGACGGAAACAGTGCGTGCCAGAGCGTAGAAGGCTTTATTTATACTTCGATGAATTCTGTTGCCCAGAGTTCGCTTACCTTTACGGGGCAGAACATGGGCGCACATAATTTTGACAGGATCAAAAGGGGAGTGCGTACCTGCCTCCTGAGCGTAACCGTAATCGGACTTGTCATGGGAAACCTGGCAGTCATATTCGGGGAAGAAATTTTAGGCATATATTCTTCAAGTCCGCAGATCATAGCTGCTGCCCGCGAAAGGCTTCTTGTAATCGGTGCATCATATTTTACCTGCGGAATAATGGACGTGGTTGCCAATTCGATCCGCGGAATGGGCTATTCCTTCCTGCCGATGATTGTAACGCTGCTCGGCGCCTGCGGACTCAGGCTTATCTATCTCTTTACGGTTTTCAGAACCGATGCGGTATACAGTTATCAGAACATTTTCCTCAGTTATCCTTTAAGCTGGGTTGTTACATTTACAATCCTTATGTGCACCTTTGTCTCCGTCCTTAAAAAAAATATTTTATTTAGTGAAAAAAATTAATCTTTGCAGTATAATTAAATGCGGAGTTTTTTTGTGCGCATAAGAAAAGTTTCAGTATTTTCACTTCTGTTTTTTCTCTGTATTTCACTGCTTTCTGCGCAGAAATCTCCGAGCCCCCTCGTTAAGATTCCTTTTCCGGCCGGTACTTTAAGCTGGAACCCTGATGATACCAAATTCGCGGTCGGTGAAGAGCATTACATTACCGTCAGGGATGCAAAAACTTCAAGCCCGCTTTATGAACTTCCTTTTGACAATGTACTTCTCCTCAGGTTTGCAGATGAAGGCGGAAAGGACATGCTGCTTGCGCTTTCACATGACGGAAGGGCTTCAATCTGGGATTTTAAGGATGATCCTATTTTCACTGTTGTAGAAACCGACGGAGACAAAAAAGAAGTTAAGGCTCCGACGTATGAGCTTTCCGTAAAATCTGAATCAGGAAAAATTGTAGCTGCAAACTTCAGCCGCAGTTCCAATGTAATTGTAACGGCCCTTGATGACGGAAGCGTAACTGCATATTTTAAGCTGCGCTATACGGAAGTTCTTCTTCCAAAGGAGCTTACGAAGCATGCGCAGGCCTGTTATTCAGTAGCCGTAAGTCCTGATGAGGCTCTTGTTGCAAGTGCTTCTTCTGACGGAAAACTCGTAATCAATAATGCAAACTCGGCCGAGCAGATATGTGAACTTGATGTTTTTGCAAAGACAAAGGTCCCGGTTCTTTTTACGAAGGATTCTTCTGCAATAATTTCTGCTTCAAACGCAGAAACCCTTACAATCCGTTCCTTTGACGGCAAGACTCAGCGCAAGATTAAGGTTAAGGCCGAAATCAGGGATATCGCCCTCAGTTCTGACGGAAATACCCTTTCTGTCCTTACTTCTGATGACCGCATCCGTTTCTTTAACCTTGAAACCGGAGAATATACGGGCTACATTCCGCCTTACAACATTACAAAGCTTACGAGCTTTGCGCTCAGTGCATCAGGAAAATACGTGCTTGCAGGACACGCAGACGGTTCTATATATAAGCTTGCCTTCAGAAATTCTGTACTTGATCCGGATTCTCAGCCTCCTGGGCTTCTGTCCCTTGATGAGGATTCTCTCGTACAGAAGGGAAGTGCACATATTCCTGACGGAATTGACGAGAAAAACAGAAACAAATATCAGGAAGAACTTAAAAACGGTCTTTCAATTGAAGAGCTTATGGAAGAACTGCGTAAATACCGTGAAGGCGGACTTCTTCCGAGCGGAAAGATAATCGAATATCCTGAAATCCGTACTGATGTATTCGGGGCAATCCTCGACGAAGAAAAAGACAACTATTCCTAACCATTCGGACTTGATGCAAGCATTCATACAAACCGCTTTACGCCGCCGCTCTATCAGGGAGCAGGCCTCAGGCTCGGATTCGGGCTTCCGAAGGATGATTATCCGTACACTTATACTGACTCTGACGGAAATGACCTCGGCGCACCTTACCTGACTTTTGCAGAACTTTATATTCCTGTTGGAATCGACATGATCGTCGAAAACCTTCCGGTAAACATATTCTTTGAAGCTGCCCCTGCATTAAGGTTTAACATGCTTTCGAATTTCGGCGTCGCATACAGTTCTGTCGGACTTTCAGCTAACATACGTCTTGCAACCGGAATACGCTACAGCCATTATTCAGCTTCACTTTCCTTTACCTATGACTCGATGCTTGGATTCTCTCCGGAGCTTCATCTCGGATTCATCATCCCGATTAAACTGAAGCCTAAAGCAGAGCCTTCTGAAGTAAAAGAATAAAAAAAATCTTAACAAAATTTTATTAAAGTCTCCTTTATTTTCTGCCGATAATGAATCGGGGAAAAGTATCCTTTTGCCTGTATTGCGGGCTTAAGGGGCTGCTGACCATGTTTTCCGGTCATTAAATTGATTTAGGAAAAGCATGTGTTAAAGTTTATTCCGGGTGGGGAAAAGCGGTATTTTTATGCAATTTTGCATGCGGCCGGATGTTTCCTTGCTGTCCTGTTAAATAATCTGCATAAAAACACGCTTAAATTTCCGCTGACCTGTTTACGGGGGATTATTGTCCTCTGCCAGGCTGCGTATTCTTTTGAACAGGAGGCATGCTGAATGAGTAAATTACGCACGTTTGTTCGTGCGGCTGTGTACTGTACTGCAGTTCTGACAATGCCGCTGTTCCATTCGTGCACAAACGTTGATTCCATAATGGATGACTATAATTCAAACTTCGGGGTAAAAAACTCCGGCTCGAATGCTGAAGTTTATACCGTAGAAAATGTTGCAGCAGAATCGATGCTGCGCCCGTATTATGCCGTAAGCTATCTTACGACGCTCTGTCTGACTGCTCCGCTCGGAAAGTCTTACATGTGGCGTGTTGAAGTGGGGGATAATGCAGCGGGACTTACCCCGGGAACGAAGTATACGCTCGGAACGGACAGATATTTAAATATCTATCTGCTCAAAAGTGAGCTTAAAAGATGGGGGTCGTATAAATTAACCCTGAGCGTCCGTAAAAACAACGGCGATTACAAGGAAGATACGGCCTGGATTTATGTATATTAGGATAAGTTTCAAAACGCAGGAATTTTAAAACTTATTCATATATAAAAAAGTGCTCCCGTAAAGGAGTGCTGAAAAAACTTTGTGAAAAACTATTGGAGGTAAACAATGGTAAAACACATTAAGAAAATTGCCATGCTTTTTGCAGGGGCAATGTTGTTGTTTGCAAGTTGTTCTGGACTTGTAGACGGTACCGTTTCTGGAAATCCTTCCGCTTCTGACGGAACCCTTTCCATCAAACTTGGCGGAGACGGAACTTTTGCCCGTTTCCTGGCGCCTGCTACCCTGACTACCGCCGGTATTGACCATTACAAAATTACCGGTGAATCAGTCTTTAACGGCTATCTTCTGCCGGAGCAGACTTATTCATCAAGCACAACCCCTTCAAAAACAGATCTTGAAGGCGGAACTGCTACTCTCTCTGACGTAAAACTTGATGACTGGAACTTTACTCTCTGGGCTTACGATTCAAGTGATAACCTTCTTCTGAAGGGAACTACACTCTGTCAGATGAAGAGCAATTCTGATACTACAGTTGCCTTCAACCTGTCTTCATATGACGTAAGCACTGTCGGATCTTATGACATTACAATCAAATACACAGGTTCAAACTGGGTAAATGATTCTTACAGCTTCTCATGGGCTTTGTACAATGTCGTAACACGCGAGTGCCTTACAAATACAGGTGCAACAGGCGGTACTGCTACAACAATTAACTCTACTGCTGCTGACGTTATTACTGGTGCCGGATATGTTGCAAGCGGAACCGGAGTAACTCCTGGTACATACCTCTTCGGTGTTTACCTCAAGAACGGTTCTACAAACCTCGCCTTTGCTTCTGATGTCCTCGTAATCGAACCTGGACGCAATACAACTCAGGATTTTGAAATCGGTGACATCCTCGATACTATCCCTGATGCACCGACAGACTTCAAGGTTCAGAGAATCCTTGGTTCAGAAGACGGTGACTTCTATGACGTACGTCTTATCTGGGCTGATGCTTCTACAAACGAAACAGAGTTTAACCTTGCAGTTAAGGAATTCACTGATACTGCAACAGACTGGCCGGCTTATGCTGCTAACTATGACCTTTCTACTGACAACGCTATTACAGTTTACTCTGCAGGTTCTGTCCTTGAACTCCAGACAGGTGACATCCGCTACGTAGCCGGATCTCTGTATGCAGGAAGCACTGAACTTGTACTCAAGGTTCCGACAGGACGCCTGTTCGACTTCCAGATCGTTGCAAGAAACGACTTCGGTTCTTCTGCAACAGTTCCTCGTGAAGCTGATGCAACTCCTGAAACAGCACTTACTGCTTCTGGTACTGGTGCTGCAACTGCAACAACATCTCTCGTTGGTGCACTCACCGGTGAATCTGTAGTTGGATATGACGCTGCAGCTTCTGCTCCGTTCTTCCGTGTAAACCTCGTACGCATTACTTACGACCTGAACGGCGGTACACTCAAGACTGCTTCTGCCGTAACATTCGGCGGACAGGATTTCATTGAATATGCAGTTTATAAACTTGATACAAGCGTTGACGTTTCTGCTGCTGACATTTCTGATCCTGCAGATACTGACTGTGCAGACATCTATCTGCCGCTCAAGGAAATCAAGACTACTGCTTCAGGACTTTATCCGACACTCGTAAGGGATAACACTGACTTCAGCGCATGGATTGCTGATATCAGCGGAAGCGGTGAAACTGAAACTGCATTCAACGTAAATTCATACAAGAACATTCTTGTACATGCTGCTTACGGTGCTTCATCAGGCACTATAACTGTATCAGGAATCACAATCGATGACCTTCCTGCTGAAGATGCCGCACGTATCCTTGCATACTACGGAACTGATTCAACAGGTACAGGAAACAGCACAAATGCTAAGGATGCAACAATTACTGTTGCCCGCGGTGCTGCTGCACAGTACATCACCGTTAAGGTTGGCCCGAAGACAAGCGGAACTACATTCGCTAAGTGGCGCCTCTACATCAACGGTACATGGACTGGTGAAATTACTGCAAGTGAAGCAAGTACAATTTCATTCCCGACATTCTCTACTGCTAAGCTCAAGTCTGGCGGTAACGAAGTAATGGTTGTCGGTGTAACTGCAAACGGCGGAATGGCTTCGTCTAAGTTTGTTGTTACCCTTGGTAATTAATTAATGTGAACAAAGTTTTCCTCCCTTCGCCTGTCAGGTGAGGGGAGGTTGCTTTGATTTTTTTCAGGATTTTATGGCAAGAGATACATTCAAAAATCTGAAAAATATGTTTTTCTCTTTAAAGCACTGCACGAAGCGTGCGCTTTCTGCCGTTTCAGGCGGACTTTTGTGCTTTATGATTTTTGCATGTTCATCTCCATTAGACAGCAGGTATGTTTCTGATTATTCACGTGATGAGGGACTTTCAGTTGTCATTTCAAATTTTAAGACTTATTCAGACACAACATTAAATGCGTCTGCAAGAACTATCGCACCTTCTTCATTTTCGTCTTCCGGAATTGCAAAATACGTGATTACCGGCGAAGAGGTTTATGACGGCGACAGATGCGAGCAGACAATCGCAATTAATGCAGGTGGTCAGGGTACCGTAACGGGACTTAAAAAATCCTTCTGGAATTTTGTCCTTCATGCCTATTCAGACAATGCATGTACCAATGAAGTACTTCACGGATTTGCAGCAGTTGATACTACTTATGAGGATACAGTTTCGTTCGTACTCAACAGCATCGACCTTGATACAAAGGGAAGCCTTGACCTGACCTTTACCTATTCTGATTCTGCATCATTTGCAAAAGCGAACGTTGACCAGATAAACATTTATCTGTGTGATCCCCTGAGCTGCGACATTAATTCAGCTCCGGTCGTACGTGTCGTTTCAAGCGGTTTTGATGCATGGACTTCTTCGGGCTATAACCTTGCGGTATCCGAAATAAATCCGGGATATTATCTTCTCAGGATAGATTTTTATTCTTCATCAACAGGTTCTCAGGTCTGTGCAGGTACATATTCTGAACTCGTTGATATTGAACCGGGCAGGGAAACTTCTGATTCTGTCGCAATTCCTGACATTCTTCTGCTTCCTCCTGAGGAACCGGAAAACCTTAAGGTGTACAGGATTGATTCTTCATGTACTCCAGATTCCTATAATGCCCTGATCCGATGGGATGACCTTTCAATTAACGAAGAGTATTTCTGCATCAACGTGTATGAATATAATTCTTCAAACTATGCCGCCGGAAGCCTGGTTGCCTCAATCGATAAGTCAAATTATTCCTCACTTTCACTCGAAAATGACGGTGCAGGATATGTAAGCGGAAGCGTTCTGTACAGCAGCGGTGAATACGTACTTAAGCTCAAGACCGGAAAACTGTATGACTTTGAAATATGTTCAAAAAACAGTTACGGATCTTCTGCAGTTGTTTCCCGTACTTCTTCAGCAGACATTGCTTCTGATGCTTCATATGGTTCCCTCAAAGGTTTTGGTAAAAGCAATGCATCTCCGTATCTGCGCGTAAATACGCTTGCCCTGACCTATAATATTGGCGGCGGAACCTACAAGACATTAATCGACGAGTACATAATCGCTTCAACCTTCTGTGAGTATTACATCTATAAGAATGCTGCCATTCCGCTAATCCAGCCGGTCGCAATTACGGATGTAAATGACATGTCACATCAGGCAGCTTATCCTGTACTGTATTTTAATACGCCTGAACAGGACTGGCATGAATGGCAGGACTCTGACGGAAACCAGATATCTCAGATAACTTCTTTCCAGAACATTACGGTTTATGCAGACTACAACCTTACGTCTGATGCAAGCATTAAACTTGAAGACTCTACAGTTTCAGTAACTTACGGTGCTTCTTCAGCTGCTTCATACCCGCGGACGGGAACGGATGCTGACGGAGTAACAGGCCTTACGACAGGAACTTACGTGACCCTCGCCGTAAATGTAAGTGACTCATCAAATGCCTCATTTACGTCATATGACTTTTACATTAACGGCTCAAGGCAGGCTTCAGTTTCTTCTTCAACAGTGACAACTATCGGAGGAACAAACTACGTTCTGTGGACATTCCAGATCGGCCTCAACGGAAGCTATACGGCAAAAATCGCAGGCGTTTCAGGCGGAACCTCATACTACTCCGGCGAATATATATTCCGCACTAATTAATCTATATCTTTTATAATCTGTGAAATCAGTTAATGCCGGTAACATAGTATTCACCTTCTTTGTTTACAACGAGATGTATATTCTGGATAAAGGTGTTCTCCTGATTTACAAGCTTAAAAGGAATATCTGTATTAAAATAGACCTGCTCTTTAAATAATGCCGCAGGAGGGATTTTAAACTTTCCTTTCGTTTCCGGTATATAAACCTCATAACTTGTTATAGTTAAATAAAAATCCTTTCTGAGTTTTTCCAGTTTTTCGATATAATAATTATCAGAATCGTATATGAACTTTTTCCATTCAGGATTGTCCAGTATGTAATAATATAAGAATGCATGAATTACCTGTACCGGATTTTTTAGGTCTGTATTCTGGTCAGGTTTTGAGGCGAAAACTGATTTATTAAATTGTAATTCATTAAAATTCAGTTCAGTATTATCAATGCAGTCAAACGTTTCATTCAGCGTCTGGAAAACGGCAAGATTCTGGATTCCCCAGATAACTACCTGGTCTGTTACAATCTTATCCCGTATGACTGCAGAACTGATAAATGAATTGCCTGCCTGAAAAAGGAGTTTCTCTCCGATATGCTTTTCGGTAAAACTGGAAAATAACTCTTTACCTTCTTCATCAAAGGTAAACTGAATACCATACTGGACCCGCAAAAATGAGTCTTTAATTAATTCAATCTTTTTAATGCGGCTGCCGTCAAACAGGAGTTCCTTTTCAACAATCAGTTCTTTCTTATTCAAGGCTTCATAAACTGATATTTCTTCACAATTTTCCGGAAGGGGATCACCGGGTAATATATCTTCCCTTACTAATCTGAATTTTAATGAACTTTTATCAGAACAGAATGCAGCTGCTGTTATGAATAGAGTGGTGATGAATATAAATATTTTTTTCATTGTTCGTCTCCGAATGTGCCTAATTTTTCAAAAACTTTAATTCCTTTTCTAATTGGGAGGCATATTCGGCTTCTCTGTTTTGATCATATTCATCAAAATATCCGCCAAATACCCATCCATACTGGTAGCCTTCAAATCCTGAAAAAACTTTGATATAACACCAGGAAGCTGTAACGCCGGAAATAGTTTCTTTTTGAGGAATTTCTGCCAGTACGGTAACTACTGTTCCTTTTCTAAATGAAGACCTTTTAATCCTGCCGTTTGTCATTTCATTATATAAAATAATATCGATTAAATCTGATGATAAATTCGGTGCATTCCTGAATTTTACATAATCATTGAATACATACTTTTTCAGTACAGTTTTAACGGGTATATCATCTATTTTTGCCGGTTCACCGGCTTGTTTTTCACTGCCACAGGGAAAGTATTTTATTCCATTTATTTCAAGTTCATGCTTATACAGAATACTTTCAGATGAATAATTTATTTTACATAAACATTCCACATCTTTTAGTGTCCGGCCCCTGCCTGTTACATCGGCATCGTTATAATTAAACAGAATTAAATTGCCATCATCTATCCGATATTTGCCTTCAATAATTTTTCCTGCCTGATATGTACCAATTCTGAAAACATCATCTGTATAGAATATTAGAAGTGCAAATTGATTTACAGAAGAATCCATACGCCATATTGTTGATACCAGTTTTTCTCTTGAAAGGGTAGTGTCGTCCATATTATATTGAATTTTTCTCTGACGCCAGGAAATCCCGTCACGAGGTCCTTTGCTAAAGGTTGAAACAAGAACATTTTCTTCAGAAAAGCAGTTAATTGTAATAAATAATAAAATAATAATATAAAATACTTTTTTAATATTCATTTTCAAACTCTCCTTTATTGTATCATATTTTTAGGAGAATGACATAGAAAACATATAAGTTTGAGTATTGACATTATACCCCCATAGGGTATATATTGTTTTAGATTAAAGGATACCCCTATAGGGTATATATGGAGGCAGCTTATGTCAGAAGAAGAAATGAATGGAGCATGTCCGTACTGCTCGGGAAAACACAAGGAACGTGATGAAGCAGAATATAAAGATCTTATGAACCGCCTTAAGCGTATTGAAGGCCAGGTGCGTGGGGTTGAAGGAATGCTTGAAAATAATGCCTACTGCACGGACATTCTGATGCAGGTTTCTGCGGTTACGAGCGCACTCAACAGCTTTAACAAGGCTCTCCTTGCAAATCACATGAAAACCTGCGTTGCCGAAAATATCCGGAAAGGAAACGATGACGTTATCGATGAATTCGTTGTGACCATGCAAAAACTGATGAAATAGGGCGGGGGGACTATGGAACAATTCAATGTTACAGGAATGAGCTGTGCCGCCTGTCAGGTGCGGGTTGAAAAGGCTGTGAGCGCTCTGCCGGGTGTTAAATCCTGCGCGGTGAGTCTTCTTACAAACTCTATGGGTGTTGAAGGCGATGTGTCTTCTGCTGAAATTATAAAGGCTGTCGAAAATGCCGGTTATGGCGCAAGTTTGAAAAAATCGGGCAGTGCTGCATTATCCGGCGGTGCAGTATCTTACGAAGATGAACTGAAAGATACTGAAACGCCGGAAATGAAGAAGCGCCTGATTGCTTCTGTAATTCTCTTAATTCCGCTGATGTATGTTTCGATGGGGCACATGCTGTGGAACTGGCCTCTTCCGGCTTTTCTTGACGGAAATCATGTTGCGATGGGCCTGTACGAGCTTTTGATTTCGGCTCTTGTCATGGTGATAAACCAGAAGTTTTTTGTGAGCGGATTTAAGGGCTTGATTCACCGTTCGCCGAATATGGACAGCCTTGTTGCCCTTGGTGCGGGTGCGGCCTTTGTTTACAGTGCTGCCGCTCTTTTTGCAATGAGTGGTGCAGTGGTAGCGGCTGATGCAGAGAAAATCAGTTATTACATGAATCAGTTTTACTTTGAGTCAGCTGCGACAATCCTCACGCTGATTACCCTTGGAAAAATGCTTGAGGCTAAGTCAAAAGGAAAAACGACCGATGCTCTGAAATCTTTGATGAAGCTGTCTCCGAAAACTGCGGTGATTCTTGAAGGTGAAGGTGATGCGCGCGTTGAAAAGACTGTTCCGGTTGAAGAAGTGAAACCCGGCGACCGTTTTGTCGTGCGCCCTGGAGACAGCATCCCAGTGGACGGAATCGTACTTGAAGGTGAAAGTGCCGTTAACGAAGCAGCCCTCACGGGCGAAAGCCTTCCTGTAGAAAAGCAGGCAGGAAGCCGGGTTTCAGCAGCTACAATAAACACTTCAGGATATCTGGTCTGCGAGGCTACCCGTGTCGGTGAAGACACCACGCTTTCACTTATTATCCGCATGGTAAGCGATGCAGCAGCCACAAAAGCTCCGGTTGCAAAAATCGCTGACAGGGTTTCTGCCGTGTTTGTGCCGGCTGTCATTCTGGCTGCGGTCGTGACTTTTGCAGTATGGCTTGTTGCCGGACAGACTGTGGGCTATGCGGTTGCGCGGGCAGTTTCTGTTCTTGTTATAAGCTGTCCGTGTGCGCTGGGGCTTGCGACTCCGGTTGCAATCATGGTCGGAAACGGTATGGGCGCAAAATCCGGTATTCTGTTCAAGACAGCCGCCGCTCAGGAAATGGCCGGCAAAACGCAGATTGTTGCCTTGGACAAAACCGGAACTGTCACCACAGGAATCATGCAGGTAACTGATGTCATTCCGCTGGAAGGTGCTTCGGAAGGTGATTTGCTTGAAGCGGCATACGCCCTAGAAGCAAAAAGCGGGCACCCGATTTCAAAGGCGATTGTTTCGTTCGCGGCGGAAAAGAAAATCAGGCTGGCTGAAACAAGTGATTTTGAAATCAAAGCCGGAAACGGCTTGCGGGCAACATTGGCCGGAAAAACAGTTGCGGGCGGCAATGCGTCATATATCGGGAAAGAATGTGGAGAGCTTACCTCAGGTCAGAAAACTGAACTTGAAAAACTTGCTTCTCAGGGAAAAACGCCCGTGCTCTTTGCAAAGGAAAACAAGATTCTCGGAATCATCGCCGTGGCAGACACAATCAGGGAAGATTCTGCACAGGCAGTCAGGGAACTTAAAAATATGGGAATCCACACGGTAATGCTGACCGGCGACAACGAAATCACTGCGCGTGCGATTGCCGCTCAGGCCGGCGTGGATGAAGTTGTGGCCGGAGTTCTGCCGGACGGAAAGGAAGAGGTAATCCGTAAGCTCATGGAAAGCGGAAAAGTTGCTATGGTAGGCGACGGAATCAATGATGCTCCTTCGCTTACCCGTGCGGATTTAGGAATTGCAATCGGGGCAGGAACGGATATCGCAATCGATGCCGCAGACGTGGTTCTGATGAAAGGAAGCCTGCTCGACGTGAGTGCTGCAATCAGGCTTTCGCGCAGTGTAATAAGAAACATTCACGAAAACCTGTTCTGGGCGTTTTTCTACAATGTGACTGGAATTCCGCTCGCCGCCGGCTGTTATGTCGCTGCTTTCGGCTGGGAGCTGAACCCGATGTTCGGTGCCGCCGCAATGGGGCTTTCAAGCTTCTGCGTTGTATCAAACGCCCTGCGACTGAACTTATTAAAAACGCACGATGCAAGGCGCGATAAAAAAGTGAAGAATCCCGTTACGGGAAATCTGATATCAAAACAGTTTGAAGCTCCCCGGGTCAAGCCCCGGGGTGACAATTACGTCAAGCCAGGGGATGACAAGACTGTCACTTCAAACGCTAAGGAGTTAAACATGAAAATTTCAGTAAAAGGAATGATGTGCGGACACTGCGAAAAGCATGTAAAAGAAGCTCTTGAAGCTATCGATGGAATCACAAGTGCAACAGCCTCACATGAAAAGGCTGAGGTTGCAATCGAAACTTCAAAAGAAGTCGATGAAAGCGTAATTAAGGCCGCTGTAGAAAAAGCAGGCTATGAGTATGCCGGAATAATTGCATAATCATTCTGCTGGTTCTTATGCCGCTGGAAATCCTTGATAGTGGCTCAAACAGAACGGGGGGAGTGTATTTCAAGACAGTAATAATAGAAAAATAAAGGAATTTAATATAAAATTATAAAAAAGAGTGCCAGGAAAATGATTGAAATACGAACAGTAACCCCAGAAGATGCTGAGAGACTTTTGGAAATCTATTCTTACTATGTTAAAAATACTGCCATCAGTTTTGAATACGAGGTTCCTTCTCTTGAAGAATTTCGCGAGAGAATTGTAAATATATCAAAAAAATATCCTTACATTTGTGCGATTGCAGATGAAAAAATAATCGGCTATGCATACGCCGGAGTCTTTCATGAAAGGGAAGCCTACAGACATTCGGTTGAGCTTTCTATATATGTTGATCTGGAAAGACGGCGTGGTGGTTGTGGCCGGGCACTTTATGCTGCTCTCGAAGAAAGATTGAAAAAACAGGGAATTAAAAATCTCTATGCCTGCATTGCTGTTCCACCAAAGAAAGCAGATGAATATCTTACCTTTGACAGCATGAAGTTTCATAAAAAAATGGGCTATAAAATTGCCGGTCATTTTCATTCATGCGGAATAAAATTTGACAGATGGTATGATATGATTTATATGGAAAAACTTCTCCACGAGTAAAATACACAAAACGGGAAGCGTAATCAAAATTACTTTGAATAGTCCTTAAAAATCTGAGGTTTACCCAAGAAGAAACCTTGCATAAGTTTTATTGGATAGTTTTTGAGGTAATCATATTCTTCTTGAGTTTCAACACCTTCTGCAAGAATTATAATTCCTTTTTTCTCCAGGTAGTTACAAATATCAATTAATGCCTTCTGATTTGTGACATTTTTGTGAATATTTGAAATAAGGGCACGGTCTATTTTTACAATATCTGGATTATAAAAGTTGATACATTCTTCATCGATATTTTTTCCAG
>DGTU01000134.1:0-180 GCA_002394465.1 Treponema sp. UBA4328
CTGAAACGTTTGTACTGATGAACCATTCCTTGTCTGCAAGGTCCGGATGATATACGGCATTCGTTCCGATGATTCTGTAGAACTGTCCCTGTTTGTATGCTTCGTCAAAAAGTTCGATTGCATTTCCTGTAAAGAACGGAAGGGAAATCGCAGCAATAACCTTTGTTGCTCCCTGTTCCT
>DGTU01000134.1:284-4811 GCA_002394465.1 Treponema sp. UBA4328
CCAAGCATATCGTCTGCAAGGAATGCAACCTTACCCTTTACGTCACCGAGAAGCTTGACGCTCTTGATGTTTGTCTGCTTTGCGTCCTGAGTAACGACTGAATAGTCGCGCTCTTTATAAATCATTGCCAGAGGAACTTTCAATCCTGTAGCGTAGAATTTGTTGCGGTCAATTGCTCCGGTATCAGGTGAAACTACAACCAGGTCTTCTTTGTTCGGACCTGAAAGGTTAACTACCTTTGAAAGCTCACGGATAATCTGATATGAAGCGTGAAGGTTATCAAGATGTGTAGTATTGAATGCGTTGACGATTTCGCGTGAGTGGATGTCCAGTGTAATTACGCGGTCAACTGTTTTCATTTCGTAAATGTGGCAGAGGAGGGCTGCAGTTAAACCTTCACGTCCCTTCTTTTTGTGCTGGCGGCTGTAAGGGAATGCAGGAAGTACGAGTGTAATTGATTTTGCTCCTGCCTGCTGAACTGCATCGATCGTTACGAGGAGAGTCATTACATGGTCGTTGACTGAGAAGGTTACGGTGTTCTTTCCGCCGTTCATTTCAATCGGTGTATGGTTCTCTGCGTCCTGGAAAATATAAATGTCTTTTCCGCGTACTGAATCAAAAAGTTCAGCCTTAACTTCTCCGTTTGCAAACCAGGTGAACTGAGTGTTCACCTTGAAGTTAGGAATGCGGTATTTGTCTGTTGAGCCCCTGACAACAAGGTCAGAAGTCGTAATGTCGTTGTGGAGGTTAATTTCCTGAATCAACTTTTCCTTTTCGAGTGCATAGCGCTTTGAAATTACATCATTTTTAAGGGTGAAACGGTGTTTGTACATGTGACGGAGATGTGTGATTACCTCGTCCGCAAAAGCTGCACCGCCTGGGCAGGCTATGATTCCAAGTTTAGTCGGTTCAGAATAAGGCATTTTTTCTGTATCCTCTCGTATTTGTTAAAAATATGGTTAATACTAACATTTTTTTATTTTTTACGCTAGATATTGTGTTTAATATCAGAAAAAAATTATATATAATGAATGTATGGTACTTACTGTTCTGGGATCAGGTACGAGTCACGGTGTTCCGGTTATAGGCTGCAGCTGCCGTGTCTGCAAATCATCTGATCCGAAAGATTCAAGACTCAGGTGCAGTGCATTCGTTACAAACGCAGGCAGGAATTTTCTTATTGACGTAGGACCTGATTTCCGCCAGCAGGCACTCCGCAAAGGCATAACGTCCCTTGATGCAGTTTTCCTTACGCATTCACACGCAGATCATATTCACGGAATCGATGACTTAAGGATTTTCAGCCACAAGAATTCAAGGGCAATGAATGAGGATGCAAATATAAAGGAAAAGTATCCTGAAACTGCAGGAGAAGGACTCCCGATTTATTCAAACCTTACGACGATGAATCATATCCGCCAGACGTTTACGTATATTTTTGTAGATCACGATAAGGGCGGCGGAATCCCAAAGCTTCATTTTATTCCCGTAGAAGAAGACGGAAAATATAAGACTGTACACATTGACGCAACGACAGTTGTGCCTGTTCCGATGATTCACGGTAACCGGCATACGGCAGGCTGGCTCTTTATTTCAAATGGTACAGACGGAAAAAAACATTCCATAGCATATCTTACTGACTGCAGTTTTATCAGTGATGAATCAATTGAACTTGTAAGGGAAAATGCCTTCTCTGACGGCGGAATCCTTGATCATCTTGTAATTGATGCGCTCAGGGTAAGGGAACATTCTTCGCACAACAATTTTGACCAGGCGCTTGAATATGCGGACAGAATAGGTGCAGTTCATACCTGGTTTACGCATATGACGCATGATCTCCTTCACACGGAAGTTCAGGATTATATTGATGCTCATATAGAAAAGCATGCTAACCTCAAAAAAATCATACAGGACGGCGGGAGCGTTTCGCCGTCATACGACGGACTCGAACTCGTAACTCCGTGAGCATATAAGTTGAATGCGGACAAAAAAAACGGCTTATCTCATCACGGTTGAAGGTTGTTTATTTGTTTCGGAACATATTATCTGTTTACGATTTCCTTTGTAGTTCTAGCTCCTTCAAAGTGAATCGAAAGCCGCTTTTTTTGTCCGCATGCAGTTATGTGTTACTGAGTATATAAGATGAATGCAGGTAACTGCTGGATAATTGCAAAAATATGCGCAGGTGTACTGGGGCTGAAAATACGCTCTGAGCGATGGCGAACGCCAGATACTGATACGAGATTGCCGTATTAAATACGGCAATGACACTCGAATAACCGCGTGGAGTCCGATACCTCGCACGCTCAGCCGCGTATTTTACAGACACAGCACGCCGGGAGCATATTTTTCATATGGATTAAATGTAAAGGTTATAATGCTTTCAGTTCCTGCATGTACCTTTTTCATATTGACATAAAACCGGCATTTTTATAGAATATGCGAACTTGCTGATTGTTCCGGCGGACTGCCTGAACTGCGGCATTTAATTACAGGATCCAATTTTAGGAGAATATAAAATGGCAAGAATTTGCGATGTATGTGGAAAAGGATCACAGTCTGGTAACACAGTTAGTAAGTCATACAACCACACACGCCGTACTTGGAGACCAAACCTTCTTAAGGTAAAGACAGAGGTTGGCGGAACAACTGCAACAATCAATGTCTGCACACGCTGCCTTCGCAGTGGATTCGTTACAAAGAAAATCAATGTAACGCCTGCTAACGCTGGTGCTCCAAAGGCTGCTGCTAACTAATCACTCCAGTGATTCAAAAAACCGACTCCATGGGAGCCGGTTTTTTTTGCCTTTATTTTGAAAACTGAGCTTCGATTTCCTGTATCTGGTCACGGATTGCTGCTGCCTGTTCGTATTCGAGGCGGTCTGCGCATTCTGACATTTCTTTTTTGAGCGCTTCGATAAGTTTTCTGCGCTGTTTAGCATCAAAGATGTTTGCATTTTTCTTTATTACGCTGAGTTCGACTTCAGCATTTTCTTCTGCATCCTGCTGCTGCCTTACAAGGATATCCTGAACTGCCTTGCTGATCGTATGCGGCGTGATTCCGTGTTCTTCGTTGTATTTCTGCTGGATTTCCCGGCGGCGTTTTGTTTCTGAAACGGTTTCCTTTATGGCAGGCGTAATCGTATCTGCATACATTACGACCATTCCGTTTTCGTTTCGTGCGGCACGTCCGACAATCTGGATAAGGCTGGTAGTTGAGCGGAGAAAGCCTATTTTGTCTGCGTCAAGAATTGCAATGAAACTTACTTCAGGCAGGTCAATTCCTTCGCGGAGAAGGTTAATGCCGATGAGAACGTCAATTTCTCCGGTTCTGAGGGACTTGAGGATTTCAACCCGTTCGAACGTATCGATTTCTGAATGAATGTATTTGACTTTCATGGAAAAACCGAGGAGATAGTCCGTAAGGTCTTCGGCCATTTTCTTTGTAAGCGTAAGGATGAGGCTCCGCTCTCCTTTTTTGACGCGTTCCTTTACTTCCCTGAAAATATCTTCCATCTGGCCTTCGCTAGGACGCACTTCAATAACCGGGTCGAGAAGTCCTGTAGGACGGATAAGCTGCTCGACGACCTGGGTTGACTGTTTTATTTCCTGTTCGCGCGGAGTTGCCGTTACATAGATTACCTGGTTGAGTTTTTTTTCGAATTCTTCAAATTTGAGCGGACGGTTATCCAGTGCGCTCGGCAGACGGAATCCGAAGTCTATGAGGTTCTGCTTGCGGCTTCTGTCTCCTTCGTACATTGCACCGATCTGCGGAACCGTAACGTGGGCTTCATCCATCATGCACAGAAAATCATCCGGAAAGTAGTGGAGGAGGGTTGCAGGCGGATCGCCTCTTTTCCTTCCTGAAATCGGGCCTGAGTAGTTTTCAATCCCTGAGCAGTAGCCCATTTCCTTCATCATTTCGACGTCGTAGGTTGTACGGGTTTTTATGCGTTCTGCTTCAAGCGGTTTTCCTGCAATTTCAAATTTTTTGACCTGTTCTTCCATTTCGGCCATGATTCTGTCTGCTGCAGACAGGAGAGTATCATGATGAACGACGAAGTGCTTTGAAGGATAAAACTGGACTTCATCGAGTTCTTCGTCGGTTTCGCGGGTGAGGACATTGAACCTCTTGATTGACGCAACTTCATCAAAATCAAGTTCTATCCTGTAGGCCGTGTCAGTTTCCATGTAAGGCGGAAATACTTCTATTGTGTCGCCCCTGACCCTGAAATTTCCCCTGTCAAGAACCATGTCGTTTCGCTGATACTGTATTGAAGTCATTGCCCGCTCAAATTTGCGTGTATCAAAGATTTCGCCCTTTTCAATGTGAACGCGCATTTCCTTGTATAAGTCAGGCATACCGAGGCCGTAAATGCAGCTGACCGTGGCGACGACGATTACATCCCTTCTTTCCATGAGGGAATAGGTTGCCTTGAGGCGCAGGTTATCAATTTCTTTGTTTACGGCTGCATCTTTTTCTATATACAAGTCTCTGGCCGGAACATAGGCTTCAGGCTGATAATA
>DGTU01000138.1 GCA_002394465.1 Treponema sp. UBA4328
GCAACCTGCTGAAGGTTTGCAACATAGGCACACATTGCGGCAGTAGGCTTTCCACCGCAAGACGAAAGGTAATTTTCCAATGGTGTAGACATGTTTTTCTCCAAAAAAATCTAAAAAAGATGAACTCACTGTATCAGAAAGTGCAAAGTTTTTCTACACGGAAGGAGAAAACAGCACTTCCGGGGCAAAAAAAACGGGCCTTATGGCCCGTTCTTAAAAGTCAGACTTTAGTCTTCAAGAGTAAATGTCCATACATACTCTGTAGTATCTTCAGCTGCATCCGTTACTGTCTGGCGGAGTCTGTATGCAGTGTCCGAATTGTTAAATGTTTCAAAGGTTACGGTTTTGCTGCCGTCAGTATATGAAACAGAAGAATTTGTGTACGTTCCCTGGTAAGTCTTGCTGCCATTTACAAATTCGAGGGTGCTGTCACCTGTGATGATGATTTTTTTGATAAACTCAAAAGCTCCTTCGAGATAATAGTCATCTGGCTTTGAATTGATGAAATCCCTCGGACCGTGTTCAGTTGAGAGGTCTTCATCAATTTCAACTTCATACTCAAGTTTTCCGTTTGGCTGAATGACAGGTTCAATTGTGCATACTACTATTCCTGTATTAGGATCTTCATTGCCATAGTCCCAGTCCAGTTCAATTCCAAAAGGACCGTCTCCGACTTCAAGGCTCGTTGCAAGGTTCGTAAACTCGTTTGTTTCAGTTCCATTATCTATTGTTGCAACGTATCTGTAAGAAGTACATGTATATGTTTTTACAATTCTTACTGAGATGGAGTTACTCTTATAGTCTCCGCTTTTTACATAGGCTTTGTAGGTTCCAAGCGGAAACCCTGCTGTCGGAACTGTGATTTTGCCGGCTGTTACGGTAAGGTCTCCGGCAACAGGATCTGACTCGCCTTCAATGTAAAGGTCAACCTTTGAAGGAATCTTATCGAAATTTTCGAATTTTAAGGTTCCGGTGATATTGTTACCTGAATTGACGGTTGTGCTTTCTGCAGAAAAAGAAATTGAGGCTTCTTCTTCCTCTTCTTCAACGCAGGAAATAAATGACATCAGGCTGAGACATGCCAGCGCACAGATGATTCCATGAAGCTTTTTCATAAACTTCTCCTTAATTAGTTTAATGATATGCGGGGCAGAACACCCCCTCTACAATCTTAACACATTTTTATAAAAAATCGTTATTTCTGACAGCTTTTTTTTGAATGCTTTAAGAGAAGGGTAAGAGTTCATTCAGAAAGGGCTTTCCGGCCGTGCAATCATTGAGAATGCAGTTATACTTGAGGACAACTCAGGGATAGAGAGGTGATTACCATGAAAATGATGAAAAAGATTTTTACTGTTCTTGCAGCAGGCTTCTTCCTTTGCTCTTGTGAGACGGAAGATGATGCCGGCTCAGTTTCACGTTCATCGGGAACTTCAGGTACGGGAACCGTTACCGTGACGACTCCTTCAGATGTTTCTGACACGAATGCATCCGGCGAAACAATTGCTGCAGAAGCAACCGGATCTTCACTTTCAGAAGCCGGAAACAAGCTTTACTTCAGCCTGACGGATTCAACGGTTTCTTCTGACAATTCGACATGGGCAGAAATTACGACAAAGAAGTCAAAGTTCTTTGATGATACCGTAACGGTTCAGTTTACGAAGGACGATGAGGGAAATTCGACCGGATTAATCAAGATTGATGCCACAGACGTTACGCAGGGCCTTGCGCTTTATTTTACCGGAACTCAGGCAAGAGGCGGAATCAAGATTCAGACTTCAACGGATTATGAAACTGCCGTTTACCTTGAAGACGTATCGATTACTTCGACGAATTATCCGTGTATCGACATTACTAAGGGCGGTGCTGCGACGGTATTCCTCACGGGCGATAACGTTCTCGTTGACGGAAGAAGTTACGGAACCGGATACGGCGAAGAGTATTCAACGACAGAAGGTGCAACCTATGAAGATGACGGTGAGACAAAGGAATGCGGGGTTTCACAGAATGTAGTTTCTGAAGGAAGCGATTCAAAGGGTACGCTTTACTGTAAGGGCGGACTTGCCGTAACAGGTTCAGGAAGCCTTTCAGTTACGCAGGCCTACAAAAACTGCATTGCTTCAAAAGACGGTGTCCTTACGATTGAAAGCGGAACGATTACGCTCAAAAACTACAATTCTTCATCGGATACGGGAAAGAACGGACTTTTCGGCGGTCAGGGAATCATCGTCTCAGGCGGTACTGTTACCTTTGACGGAACGGGTATCGTTTCAACCAGTGACCTGCGCAAGGCAAACGGATTCAAAACTGATGATGAAGATTATCCTTCCAGCTTCGTTAAACTTGCCGGAGGAAGCGTAAACGTAACGACTTACAACGGAAAGGGAATCAGCGCTCCTTTCGTATACATTGAAGGCGGTGACAATACGTTTAACGTTACAGGTGTTACAGGCTTTACCGGCGATGACAAAAAAACAGGTGCCTACTATGATGCAGACGGCGTTCTCGTAAAATGTACCGGAAGTGCATCTACAAGCACGGACTCAGATACCCTTTACATTAAATTTGCTGCTGAAGGAATTGAAGGAGACTCAGGCGTCACTGTTTCAGGCGGAAATACGATCGTATCGGCTGCTGATGACGGTATAAACGTTTCTGCAAGCGGTGCTTCACTCGTGATTTCAGGCGGATTCCTTTACGTTAAGGCTAAGGGAGACGGACTTGATTCAAACGGAAACATCACTGTTTCAGGCGGCGTGACTGTCGTAAGCCAGACAGGCGGCGGAAATGCTCCGATTGACTGCGGCGACGGCTGCAAATTCACCGTTACCGGAAGCGATGCAGTTGTCTTTGCAATGGGAACAAGTGACATGTTCAGCGAGAGCATTCCTTCAAGTACGGTAAGTCCGATGATTTATTCAAAATCCCTCGGAACTTCATCTTCATCGCTCGGCGTAAACGGAATCATTGCACTTCAATCTCCTCAGTCGTATGGTGCTGCAATCCTGATCAGCCCGAGCCTTACGGGCGGAACATCTTACAGCTTCGTTAAGGGAGGAACTGTCGGAGGAACCCTGTATTCTTCTGATGCAGGAGTTTATTTCCCGGCAACAGTTTCCGGCGGTTCAAGCGTAAGTGCGACGGCAACAATATCATCATCTTCTTCTGGAACGGGCTTTCAGAGATAGAATAAAATGTGCCTTTTCAATAGAATACGGTCATGAAACATGACGTTATAATAATCGGTGCCGGCCCTGCCGGTGTTTCGGCTGCACTTTATGTAAAACGTGCAAACCTGAATGCTGCAGTCATTTATTCCGGTGAGAGCCAGCTCGAAAAGGCACATAAAATTGACAATTACTATGGTTTCCCTGACGGAATTTCTGGACCGGATTTATATGCGGCCGGAATACGTCAGGCAGAAAACCTCGGCATTGAGGTGATCCGTTCTGAGGTTACGGACATACAGATGGATTCACCGGGGCAGTATACGGTAACTGCCGGCGGAACGCCTTACAGTGCTCCGGCCATAATCCTTGCAACAGGCAACAAAAAACTCCGCCCGCTGATTGACGGTATAATTGATTTTGAAGGCAGTGGAGTTTCTTACTGCGCAGTCTGTGACGGATTTTTCTACAGGCAGAAAAACGTCGCCGTAATCGGTAACGGGACATTTGCAGTTTCTGAGGCTGCTCATCTTGTTCATATCGCATCGCATGTCTCAATACTTACGGATTCAAAGGATGCTTCTGAAGTCCGCACTGAACTTGAAAAAAACGATTCCCTTACAAAATTCATCAGTGAAGGAAAGCTTACCGTTGATGAAAGAAAAGTTTCGAAGATAATTCCGAACGATGAAGGGTTTAAGGTCGGCGGCGTTCAGTTTGAAGACGGAGAAAAGCTTCTCCTTGACGGAATCTTTGTTGCCCTGGGTTCTGCAGGTGCTGCGGATTTTGCAAAGAAACTTGGACTTTCACTTAACGGTGACAGCATTGCCGTAAACGAAAAAATGGCAACGAATGCACCGGGATTCTTTTCGTGCGGAAATGCGAACGGGGGACTTCTTCAGGTATGCAAGGCCGTTTATGAGGGCGGAGTAGCCGGTCTGAGTGCTGTTGACTATATCCGCAAATTGAATAAATAATTGTCCCATGATTCAAAACAGGGAAAAAATAATTGTCCGTACGAGCCTCATAGGTATTGCCGCAAATATTGCACTTGCAGCTTTTAAGGCCCTTGTCGGATTTCTGACGCATTCCATTGCCGTTACGCTTGATGCCGTCAACAACCTTACTGATGCTCTTTCTTCCGTCGTAACGATTATAGGAACTAAGCTCGCCCTCAGGCCGGCTGACAGGGAACATCCCTTCGGACACGGCCGCTCTGAATATATTTCTGCACTCGTAATAGCCGTAATCATTATGTATGCAGGTCTTACGGCACTGATTGAATCAGTCAGAAAAATCATTGAACCGTCAGTACCGGAATACAGCCTGAGTTCACTTATCATAATTTCAGTTGCCGTTATAGTTAAAATCGTGCTCGGCCTTTATGTTAAGGCTGCCGGCAAAAAAGTTAATTCTGATTCACTCGTTGCAAGCGGAAAAGATGCCCTGATGGATTCCATAATATCGGCTTCAACGCTTGTGGCTGCCGTAATTTTTGTCGTCTTTAATTTTTCTGCAGAGGCTTATCTTGGTATCCTTATTTCCCTCGCAATCATTAAATCCGGATATGATTCGCTGCGTGAAACTCTGAGCAAAATACTCGGTGAGCGCACTGATGCCAGGACAGCTAAGGCAATTAAAAAAACGATTGCTTCCGTTGACAGTGAAATCTGTGGGGCATTCGATCTCGTTTTAAATGACTATGGTCCTGACAGGCATATCGGTTCAGTTCATATAGAAGTTCCTGATACCTGGACTGCAGACAAAATTGACAGGGTAACGCGTAAGATTGCAAGTACTGTATATGAAAAGCATAACGTTGTCATGGCAGCAGTCGGAATCTACAGCGTAAACACAAGAAAGAATTCTGCTGCACAAATACGTGAAAGGGTTTTTCAGATTGTGCATGACCACAAGGAAATACTTCAGATGCACGGTTTTTTTGTTGATGAAGAAGAAAAGATCATGCGTTTTGACATAATCGTTTCATTTTCTGCACCTGACATGAAGGGAATGTATGAACATGTCGTTAATGATGTCCGTGAAGTATTCCCCGACTATGACATTCAGGTGCAGTTTGACTTTGATATAACTGACTAGCTTCTATTCGAGCGCTTCCTTGAAGACTTCAAGGTTTGCCTTCATTATTGAAATGTAGTCATTTCCTTTCTGGATTTCATCAGTTTTTACGGACTGCATTGAATTGAGCGTCAGTATCTGAACATTTTTCCGTGAAGAACTGCTGATTACCGTTTTTGCAATCTTGTCAGTTCCAGTTTCGATTTTGAGCACGCAATTCAGCTGGAGATCAGAAACTTTTCTGGCAAGGAATGCAATCGTTTCAAAACTTGCTTCAGTTTCTGCTGAACATCCGGCAAAGGCCGCATAATATTTAAGGTTGTAGTCATCGGTAAGGTATCTGAACGGGAATCTGTCTGCGAACAGAAGGACTTTCTTTCCTGCCGATGCTGCTGCCTCTGAGTATGCCCTGTCCAGTTCATCAAGTTCTGCAAGGTACGAAGTGAGGTTCTTCTGATAGGTTTCTGCTCCTGCTGCATCTTTTTCACAAAGGACTTCTGCTATTTTCGTGCAGATTATTTTTGCATTTCTAACTGAAAGCCAGACGTGTTCATCGTATTCGGTTTCACCTTCCTCTCCGGTTTCTTCCTCTTCTTCAGCCTGCATGCCTTCGACGATTTCTTCTTCCTTTGCCCGGTCTCCGATAACTTCCATGGTGTTGATTGCAGTGAGGCTTTCGTTAACCGGATTTTCGATTACCTTTACAACCCACTTGTCGCTCAGTCCGCCGGTGTAGATGAAAATGTCTGCGCCGGAGATTTTTGCAATGTCCTGAACTGAAGGCTGGTAACTGTGAAGGTCTGCTCCTCCGTCTCCAAGAACAGTGAGTTCAATTTTGTCATTGTCTTCGCCTGCAATGTTTCTGACCCAGTCATACTGTGAAAATACTGTCGTGACGATTTTTACGCTTCCGTCTGAATTTCCCTGTCGTGCAGAATCTTTTTTGCTGCAGGACATTCCTGCCATGGCAGCAATAATGCATGCTGCCGCGGTGATTAATCTGATTTTTTTCATTTTTATCTCCTGTGAAAATGATTTTTTATTCAGCTTTTTTATTCTGTGCGCATTTGGGGCAGGTGCCGTAGAATACGGTTTTGAACGGATTGAGAATAAATCCGTGTTCCTTTTCAAGATGCGTTTTAATGTCGTTGAGTTCGTCGCAGGCGAGATGAATGAGGGCGCCGCAGACTTCGCATTTGAGGTGAAAATGCTGTTCAAGTGGATTGCACTGTTCTTCTATGTATTCGAAACATGTTGCAGAGTGCTCGTCGATCAGGTATTTCTGCAGTTTCCCTTCTGAAACAAGCTTGTCCAGCTGACGGTAGATTGTTGCTGCTCCGAGTTTAATCTGCTTTGATTCAAAGTGTTCCTTAAGGTCTTCTGCAGTAAAATGCTTTGACGGAATTGTCCTCAGATATGCAAGAATAAGGTCCTGCTGTTTAGTGCGGTATTGTGTTCGTGCCATACTGACTGTTTTTCTCCCTTTTTTATTACCAATTTGATAACGGTTATCAAATTAAAGAAAAGTGAGAAAAATGTCAATATGAGAATGATTATCAAATTAGTTTTTATTATCCCGGAGACTTGAGAAGTTCCTCAGATAATTATCTGCTTTCTGCCGGCTTGAAGGTTGTTATGTACGTGTAATGTGGTATGATTTTGTTATGAATATTCATGAGATTGAAGAAAGGCTGTTTTTGCTGCAGGATTTGAAATTCAGGGATTTCCACAGAAAACTGATTCCTGACGTGGAGGCGGAGCGTATCATAGGCGTGCGTACTCCTGACCTTAAAAAGCTTGCGAAAGAAATTTACCGTTCGGACCGGAATGCTGCTGAAGACTTTATGAAATCCCTTCCGCACGGGTTTTATGACGAAAACCAGCTGCATGCCTTTCTGCTGTGTGAAGAAAAGGATTTTGACAGATGCATTTGCGGCGTTGAAGCTTTCCTGCCGTATGTTGATAACTGGGCGACTTGTGACCAGCTTTCTCCCGCAGTTTTTAAAAAGCATCATGATAAACTCCTGCCGTACATAAGAAAGTGGCTTGAAAGCGCCCGTACATATTCCGTGCGTTTTGCCATGGGAATGCTGATGCGTTATTTCCTTGATGATGACTTTAAGGCTGAATACATGGAAACTGTGGCAGCCTTTAAGAGTGATGAATATTACATAAAGATGATGCAGGCCTGGTATTTTGCGACGGCACTTGCAAAACAGTATGAGTGCGCAGTTTCCTTCCTCAGGGAGAACCGGCTTGAAAAATGGACTCACAACAAGGCAGTTCAGAAAGCGTGCGGGAGTTTCAGGATTACGGCGGATCAGAAGGAAGAACTGAAGAAACTGAGGCGCATCTGAAAATAAAAAGTATACAAGCCGGGAAAAAAAGGTATAATGATTTTATGTAAGGAAGTGTGCATATGAAAAAGTGTTATTTTAAGTTCATAAAATTATTTTCACTGCTGCTTATTGCTGCTGTAATCCAGTCCTGCAGCAAATCAGAAAAAATCAAGCTGTATGGAGTCTCGGAAGATAACCTGCCGCTCCTGAATGCCAACGAAAACTGTTACATCATGAGGGTCGGTCATGCCCAGACTGAAGATTCGCCGAGGCACAAATCACTTCTGTACTTTAAGGAAAAAGTTGAAAAGGCCTCTGACGGTAATATAAAAATAATGCTTTATCCGAACGGAATTCTCGGTGATGAAGCAGAAATGACGATTGCCGTTTCGGAAGGAGACCTTGAAGCCGTGAGGGGAGGCGACCTTGAATTCGTTCCGAAAATCATTCAGCTCGGTCTTCCGATGATTGCAGATACCCTTGATGAAGTGCACCAGCTGTGTTACGGAGCTCCTGTTTCAAAAATGCTTGAAATTGCTGCGGTAAGCAACCTTTATGTTCTTGCTGTCGGTGATGACAGCGGATTCCGTCAGATAACAAATAACGTACGCCCGATTGTACGCCCTGAAGACATGAAGGGACTCAAAATACGTGCGCCGCAGATTCCGGCTACAGTCATGTTCATCAATGAACTCGGAGCTGAGGCAACAGTCATTCCGTTTACAAAGCTTTATAAGGCCCTGAAGGACGGAGTTGTCGACGGTCAGGAAAATCCGTTTGCACTTATCGATTCAAGTGATTTTTATGAAGTTCAGAAATACTGTACCCTGATTAACTGGCAGTTCTTCCCGGAACTCATGTATGTCAATCTTTCCTGGTGGAAATCCCTTCCTGAAGAATACCAGAAGATCCTTTCCGACTGTGCAAGGGACATGATGCTGGAAAATGCACGAATTACTGAGGCCGATAATGAAGAATTCATTAAGCACATTCAGGAAGGCGGCTGTCAGATTACGGTACTGACTCCTGAACAGAGGGCAGCCTTTAAGCCCTATGCTGAAGCAGTATGGAAGAAATACATTGATGAAGGGTATGCCACTAAAAACGATTTGAATGAAATGCTTGAGAAAATCGGCAAAAAAATTAAGTAACTGGAATTATGGAAAATCTTGATACATTAAAAAATACGCTCCGGAACGACAGGCAGAAGATGATTGAACTTCAGAAACTCCTGACATCTGTTCCAGCAACTGCGCCCGAAAGCGGTGGTGACGGGGAATCGGCAAAATGTGCCGCCCTTGAAAAATGGCTCTGCGATGCAGGATTCAGCAGCTCTCAGATGAAGCACTATGACGCTCCTGATAAACGGGTTTCTTCTGGCATCCGTCCAAACCTCATACTTACGGTAAACGGAAAGTCGGATGATTACAGTATATGGGTTATGGCCCACATGGACGTAGTTCCGCCTGGTGATTTAAAGCTCTGGAAAACTGATCCTTTCTGCGCAGTATATGATGAAGAAACTGATAAACTGACGGGCCGCGGGGTAGAAGACAATCAGCAGGGACTTGTATCCGGTGTTTTTGCCGCCCTGGCACTCCTGAAAAACAACATTACTCCTGAACATACGGTAAAGCTGCTTTTTATGGCAGACGAAGAATTCGGCTCTGAATACGGAATAAAATTCCTGCTCAGAAAGCATCCGGAACTGTTCGGAAAAAATGACCTCATCCTCATTCCGGACGGCGGTGACAGTGAAGGTGCGACAATCGAAGTTGCCGAAAAGAATATTCTCTGGCTCCGCGTTCATACAACCGGTCAGCAGAGCCACGGTTCAATGCCGGACAAGGGAAAAAATGCTCATCTTGCAGCGTGTGACCTTGCGCTCCGCCTGAACGACCTTGAAAATTTCTTTAATGCGAAGGATGAACTTTTTACGCCGGATTATTCGACCTTTCAGCCGACTAAAAAAGAAGCGAATGTCGAAACCGTAAACATTATTCCTGGCGACGACGTGTTCTACATGGACTGCCGCATTCTTCCGGTATATCCGCTTGATACGGTTCGTGCTGAAGTTAAAAAGCGCGTTTCTGAAGTTGAAGCAAAGTACGGAGTAAAAATTGAAATCACTGAGCCTCAGGCACAGCAGTCTCCTGCAACCTCGGCTGATGCTCCGGTCGTAAGGAAACTTGCTCAGGCAATAAAAAAGGCTCACGGAATTACTGCAAGGCCTGTCGGAATCGGAGGCGGAACAGTCGGGGCTGAACTGAGGAACTGCGGTTATGCTGCTGCGATATGGTCAACCATCGATGAAGTGTGCCATCAGCCGAATGAATACTGTTGCGTAAGGAACATCATCGCTGATGCGGAGACACTTTGCGCGCTCTTTACGGAAGCTTAAGGTGAACTTCCCCTGTTCCGTAATGGCAATACACTGCTTTATGTGTTAGAATTTATTTCAGATGGGTATTTTCACAGGCATCTTCAAGAGAATTTTTCCTCCGGCAGCTATAAGCTTTCTCCTGGCTTCGTGCATGACAATGAATGACTATAATTATGCACGGATAGATTCAGGACTTTCAGAGGGAAAATATGATGAAGTCATAAATGAACTGGATGCTAAAAAGACTGAAATCTATTCTTCCCATGATGAAGTCCTTGTCCTTCTGGATGCAGGAATTCTCTGTCACTATGCCGGCGAGTATGAAAAATCAAACGGTTTCCTGTCACAGGCCGAGCAGCTCATAGAAAAATACCGCGCAACCAGCATCACCCAGTCAATTTCAGGCTTCCTGACAAACGATACTGCAAAGGATTATTCGGGCGAAGACTACGAAGACATTTATTCTAATATTTTCATGGCGCTGAACTACATTGCACTGGGTGAATATGATGAAGCAATGGTTGAAGTACGACGCTTTGACAATAAAATACGGACTCTCAAGGCTGATTATGAAAAGATTGTAAGTAATTCTGATGCAGAAAAAAAATCGAACAACGGAGTAAGCATTGAGAAGGTGAACGTACAGTTTGCTGACAGTGCGCTTGCAAGGTATCTCAGCCTTCTCCTGTACAGAAATGACGGAGATTACGGCAATGCTTCCGTTGACTTAAAGTTTGCCCGCGAAGATTTCCAGACTCAGAAAGATCTGTATGATTTTGCTTTTCCTTCTTCGGTTGACAGGGAGGTCAGCGTTTCCAGGAACGACTGCCATCTGAACATACTTGCCCTCTACGGAAAGTCTCCGGTAAAGAAAGAAAAGACAACCCGTGTCTACAGTGCCGCAGGAAGCGTATGGTACAAGCTCGCTCTTCCTGAAATGAACCGCCGGAAGTCAGAAATAACCGGAATAAAGGCTCAGGCCGTCTGCCTTTCAAACGGTAAAAAATATGCAACAAAGCTTGATAAAATCGAATCCGTAGAAAACATAGCAGTCGATACTTTTCAGAGAAATTATTCCGTTATTCTTGCACATTCCCTCATGAGGACAATCACGCGCGCCGTATCCAATACCGTGATGCATGAAGGAAGCCGTGTTGCACGTAAACGCGGAAATGACGGAGCGGCACTTCTTTTTACGCTGTTCGATCTTGCCGGAAAGGCCTATACGGAAGCGGTGGAAAGGGCTGACGTACGCTGTTCAAGATATTTTCCTGCAAGTGCGGCCGTAAGCGGAATTACCGTTGAAGACGAAGGAGAATATGAAGTTACGGTAAGTTACATGCATTCGTCTTCGGTTCTGTATCAGTTTAAGAAAAACGTGACCGTAAAAAAAGGCACCCTCAGTCTTGTTGAAAGTGCCTGCTTAAGATGATTTTTATCGGAGCTTGAACATTATTCCTACGACAGCGACCGTAATCAGCAGCTGAAGGATAAGGAATTTTATAAGTACCTGTGTCGGACTCCAGCCGTGGTCTACCTTCATGTGGTCATGAAGCGGGAACCTTATTGTCTTAAAAATCGAAATATGAAGGAAACGCTTTAAGAAAACCTTCAGAAGTCCCAGTCCTCCGTCAATCAGCATAATTGAAGATGTTGCAAGAAGCATGAAAGGGTTTCCGCTTACAAGTACGCAGATTCCGATAAAAAATCCGAGTGCGCGGCTGCCTGCATCTCCCATGAGTACGTGGCTCGGGAATGCATTGTGCCAGAGATAGCCCATAAGGACTCCTGCAAGCGTAAAGATCATTACTGCCCACTTTGCTCCGTCCTTGAACTGAGGAACGAGAAGGTAGGTTGCAATATCGTAATGTCCGAGTATGAAGTAGAAAATGATTCCGGTTGTAAGGAGTGCTACGAGAACAAGAGTTCCGCTCAGACCGTCTACACCGTCAGTGCAGTTTGTCGTGTTAACGCTTACCCACAGAATTATCGTTGCGATTATGACAAAGAGCCATGGAGCAACAGCTACAGTATTCTTTATGAACGGTATCCACAGATGGATTAAACCGTCCGGTTCATGCATGACCGCAGTTATTCTGCTGGTTCCGTCTTCCTGAAGAATTGTCTGGAATCCTTCCGTAAAGTTCTGGTTCTTAAGGTAAATTGCAACCAGAAGTGCTGCAATAACGCTGATTGCCAGGTCGAGAACGGCTTTTTTGTATTCTCCCCAGCTTGAAATGCTGTTGTCATCAAGATAGCCTGTCAGCATCATAAGCCATGTAAGTACCAGAATGCTTGTCTTGAGCCAGTCCAGCGGTACAAAAATGAGGCTCAGGATTACGAAGGCACTGATCCAGAATACGCCTGCTCCTGTAGGCTTTCCCTTTGCAAGTTCAGCGTCTTTCGTAAATTCGCGGCCGCGGTCATGCGGAAGGAATTTGTAGAAAGCCGGAAGACCGTATCTGACAAGAAGAAAACCTGTATAAAGTGCAAGTGCTATAAGGATTGAGTGCTGGGTCAGAAGGCGTCCCGGCCCGAAATCAGTAGAATTTGAAATTATTTCACCTAGATAATACAACATATTTTATAGTATAATGTTTTTTATGAGCGAACTTCAACAGCAGCGGACATACGATGATTCGATGTTCAGGGATACGTTTGAGCACGAGTACACATGGACAAACGGTTTTTTGAGGAACGTCGTACGCTATGCAGATAAGGCAGCCCTGATAGATCCTGATACAGACAGAAAATGGACATATTCACAGCTTAACGCAGAAGTAAACCGTCTTTCGTCAAAACTTAAAAAATGCGGTATAGGACACGGAGACGTCGTAATGTGTGCACTGCGTAACTGTCCTGAGTTTGCTTTTTCCTACATTGCACCGCGCAAAATCGGCGGAATATTCCTTGCAGCAAATTATAATCTCAGTGCATCCGAGATGGCCCTTCTGATAGATGCAAACGAACCTAAAGTTGTCATTTATTCTGCATGTGTAGTTTCCGTGATGAAGGAAGCTGCGGAATTATGTAATTTTAAGCCGTCGTATTTTGTACTTGCGGATAATATTGAACGTGCGGAAACACCTTTACATCATGTTGCCTATGAGGATTTTGTCTGCGGTGAAGATGAATCGGAACCGGTTATAGATTTCAGGCGGCATATTTATGATGAAGCAGTGCGGCTTTGTACCAGCGGAACTACTGCCGTTCAGAAAAACGTTCCGATAAATGAAATCAACGAAGTCCTGACGGCGCATGACGTAATAATGCATTATCCCATGAACTGCAATGACGTTACGATGAACATGACACCGTGGTTTCATCGCGGCGGATGTCATTCAGGCGGGATTTGTCCTTCGTTTTATATCGGTGCAGCCGTAGTTGTAATGAGGATTTTCAAGCCCCATGCTGCACTTGAATGGGTGAGCAGATACGGAATTACGTTCCTTATGGGAGCGCCGGCAAATCTTGAAATGCTCTGCCGTGCCCAGACGGGACAGAAAAGTGACCTTTCGGCACTCCGCGGAATCGTTACCATGGGGGCGCCTCTTTTAAAAGACAACTGCATACGTTTCATGCAGGTTCTTACTCCGAATATTTTTAACGGCTACGGAACTACGGAAACGTTCTGGAATTCCTTCCTTAAGCCTGAACACCTTCCTGAAAACGCCGGCTCTGTTGGCCTGAGCTGTACGGATGATGAGGTTCGGGTCATAAAGATGTCAGATGACAGGCGGATTGAACCGGATGACGTTGTTCCGAGGGACGGAGTGACTGAGGGCGAAATAATTGTCCGTTCACCTGCTAAAAGTACCTATACGTATTACAAAAATCCTGAAGCATCGGCTGCAAGGTTTTATAAGGGCTGGATGTATACGGGCGATACTGGAACCTGGAATAAAAATTCGATTGTGACGGTTTCAGGCCGGAAGGATGACATGATGGTCGTTTCCGGTGAAAACATTTATCCGTCTCAGGTGGAAGAAGCAATCAATTCATTCG
>DGTU01000016.1 GCA_002394465.1 Treponema sp. UBA4328
GAACCTCTTTCAAACCTTGATGCAAAACTCCGCGTTACGATGCGTGCCGAAATTTCTGACCTTCACCACAGGCTTCAGGCTACAATGATTTACGTTACCCATGACCAGATCGAAGCTATGACAATGGGTACAAAAATCGTAGTTATGTCAGAAAAACGCATCCAGCAGATTGGTGCTCCTCTCTACCTTTACAATCACCCGATCAACAAGTTCGTTGCAGGCTTCATCGGAACTCCTCCAATGAACTTCATGACAGTTAAGATTGTTGAAAAAGGCGGAAAGATCATCGCTGAAGAAGGAACTTTCTCTGTAACACCAACAGAAGAACAGCAGAAAGCCCTCAAGGAATATGTCGGCAAGGAAGTAACTTTCGGTATTCGTCCGGAAGACCTCAACTACTCTGCTACACCGTCTTCAGAAAACAACATGCAGCTCAAAGTTGTAAACAAGGAACCTCTCGGTGCAAATACACATGTATTCCTTCAGACAAAAGACTGCGTAATCATCGCACGTGCTGCTCCTGAGATTGAATTCCAGCTCGGTGACGTAGTTAACTTTGCTCCTGACATGGAAAAAGCAAAATTCTTCTCGAAAGAAGCCGGTGAACCTAACATCTGCGAAAAAATCGAGAAAACATGGTAATTAACCTGCAATAAATACAAGGCCGGCACGAACTGCCGGTCTTTTTTTTTTGCTTTTCTTAAATAAATTTCGTGCAAATTCCAGGATTAGCGTTTAAAATATACGATATGAAAGAAGTTTCGTTTATGAGGAACTCCGCAGTTTCATAAAAAGGATTTGCAATGAAAAAGACTATTTCCATCACCAAAATCATTTCCGCCCTTCTGGGAGTTATAATCATCATCTATGCCGGTATTATTTTCTTTACCGTAAAAACCCAGCTTAATTCCGGTCTCATAGACTTTTTTGAAAACGATACCAAGCAGTTTGCACAGACGCTTACACTTGAAACGGAACTCATGCTCGACAGGCTCGACAAAACCCTGCATTTCTCAAAGGATGCACTTGAAAACGAACAGAAAATCGCAGGAGAAATTCCGGGCTGGTTCAACGAAAACGTCTGCAAGGGCTTCCTTACCTCTTCTGATGCAGAAAGTATTGTAATCTACAACAAATCAGGCCGTCAGATCTCGCCGAAAGGATACGGTTCTTCTGAAAGACCTGACCTTGTTGCGAAGGCCCTTAAGGGAAACAAAACTTCAACCTTCGTTAAAATCGGCTCACAGACATATGCATTTATTGCAGAACCTCTTTATAACGGAAACGATGTATTCGGTGTTGTAACCGCAAAGGCAAAGATTTCGGCTGAAAGTTTTGTAAAGAGGATTTCTTCATACATTCACTCGAACGTAACGGTATTTGACGGATACATCCGTGCAGCAACGAGCATCGAAGGAATGAATGGAACTGAAATTGCAGATCACTTTGTAATTGATGATGCAGCCGAAGGAAAGGACACTCTCCTGATAAACATCATCGGCGGCATTCCGAACATTTCATATTACTTCCCGTTCTATGACAAAGACGGAAACTTCGTAACGACACTCTACATCGGAAAACCTCTTCAGGTTGCAGACCTTGTTTCTTCTGCAATCTTTACTCCGCTTATAACAATAATCATCATCTGTACAATCGGAATCCTTCTGACATTCACAGCCCTCCTGTTTACAAAAGTAATCCGTCCGCTTGATGCAGTCCGTAAGGCAGTCAGGAACCTTGCTTCAGGAAATGCAGACCTTACTTACAGGATAAAGGTAAAGGGACGTGATGAATTTGCAGACCTCGGGACAAACGTAAATACCTTCATCCAGATTCTCCAGAACCTTATGATAAAGGTCCGCGACACCGCGAACGAAGTTCTTCTTGAAAGTGACCAGATTTCAGCTTCATCTATGGCAATTTCAAGCGGTGCAAGTGAACAGGCAGCAAGTTCCGAAGAGATGAGCGCTACTATGGAACAGATGGCAGCCAACATCAAGCAGACCGCAGAAAATGCAGTAATGACAGGTGAGATTGCCGACAAGTCTTCTGCAGACCTGACAGACGGAGGAAATGCCGTTAACGAATCTCTCCAGGCCGTTCAGGAAATCACTGAAAAAATTGCCCTCATCGAAGATATTGCAAAACAGACAAACCTTCTCGCCCTCAATGCCGCAATCGAAGCAGCCCGTGCCGGAGAAGCAGGAAAAGGATTCGCGGTCGTTGCAGGTGAAGTGCGCAAACTTGCAGAACGAAGTCAGGCAGATGCAGCAGGAATCACTGAAGTTGCACAGAGAACGCTTGAAACTGCAATGCAGGCCGGAGATAAAATCAGCGGCGTAGTTGCAGAAATGCAGAGAACGACTGAACTCATCAACGGAATTTCAACTGCATGTAAAGAGCAGGATGAAGGTGCAAGTCAGGTCAGCCAGGGAATCGTTCAGTTTGATACGGTTGTCCAGCAGAATGCAAGTGCATCTGAACAGCTTGCAGCAATGAGTGAAGAACTTTCTGCCAACGCAAAGAATCTTGTTGCAGAAATCAACAAGTTCAAGCTCCAGTAAGTTTTAAGAAAATAAAAATACCCCGGCCAGGCTTGAGACACTTTAATGTGCAGGTCTGACCGGGGTATTTTTTTGTCTGAGCCGCTTTGAATCAGCTCAGTTTATTTTGCAACGATATTAACAAGCTTGCCTGGAACGACGATAATCTTTGCGACTGTCTTTCCTTCGGTGAACTTTTTGAAGCCTTCGGTTTCTTTTGCCATTGCTTC
>DGTU01000080.1 GCA_002394465.1 Treponema sp. UBA4328
TGAAGACTTTATGGACTACGGATCCATTCTCTGTGAAGAACTTGTCATGAGGCGGGAATATTATGATGCTTTCGTGCTTCTTGAACAGATTATACGGATGGAATATTCATATTCGTATTTCAAGCTGTTCTTCCCGGAAGTAATTGACCTTGCCCGGACTGTGCTTAAATTCCGTCTTGAGGGAAATATAAGTGATGAGCTTGCCCTTGACTGCTGGGAGAGGGCCCTTGAACTGAATTTCGGTGACCGTGATGATGCATATTTCCTTCAGAAAATGGCTGCTGCATATAAGCGTATGGGGGACAAGGCTACCGCATGGATCTGTGAAGAAGAAGCCGGAAGGCTTTCAGGACGCAGAAGCTGAAAAAACTGAATGATTTTTGTATATAATTTATCAGGAGATATAAAATGATTCGTCTTAAGAATGAAAAGGAAATTAACGGAATCCGCGAAAGCTGTCACGCACTTGCAGATCTGTTCAGAGAAGTCGTTCCGCAGGTTGAACCCGGAATGAGCACAAAGGATGTCGATGACCTTGTCGTTAAGTTCATTAAAAAAGTCGGAGGAAAACCGGCCTGGTATAAAGAAGATTTTCCGGGTGCTGCCTGCATCAGCATTAACAATGAAGTTATCCACGGAATCCCATCAAAGAAAAGAATAATAAAGGACGGTGACCTTGTATCGCTTGATATTGGAATTGACCTTGACGGTTATATTTCTGATTCTACTCATACAGTTCAGGTCGGAAACGTAAAGCCTGAGATCCGCCGCCTTGTCAAGGCAACACGGGAAAGCCTTGCAGCCGGTATCGCTGCCTGTGTAGCCGGAAACAGAATCCGTGATATTGCAACTGCAGTAAATGACGTTGCTTACGGACGCTACAACTATGGCGTCGTTTATGAATACTGCGGACACGGAGTAGGTCTTGATGTTCATGAAGATCCGAACGTTCCGAACGTTCCTGAAGGCGGCCCGAATCCGCGCATACAGGCAGGAATGGTTCTGGCAATTGAACCTATGATTAACCTTGGAACCGCTGACGTTATACTTGCTCCTGACGGATGGACGGTTCTTACTGCAGACGGAGAGTGGAGCTGTCATGAAGAGCATACAGTTGCAGTTTTTGCGGATCACACTGAAGTTCTGACTGCCTGCGACGACCTTGTCTGCTGATTTTTTTTGTGTAACCTTGAACTGAGGTCTCTTGTTTAAAAGTTAAATGGGGGCAATTAAAAATGAAAAAATTAACTTCTAAGATTTTTGCCGGCCTTGCGGTTACAGTCCTTGCATTTGCAGCCGTAAGCCTTTCATGCAGTAAAAAAAGTGTTCATGGAACTGCCGATACTGCCTTTGCAGACACAAATCCTGCCGTAAAAATTCCGGCTGATGCTCTTAAAGTCGTTGAATCACTTCAGACGGCTTTCCGTTCTGTCAGTGCAGGCGTTCTTCCTTCCATAGTTGAAATTGATGTAGTTGAAAAAACTACTGTTCCTGCAAATCCTATGATGGATATGGATGATTTTTTTCCGTTCTTCTTCGGTACACCGAGAAATCAGGATGATTCGAAAAAGCCTAAGACCCGTGAATATGAACAGAAGGGACTTGGTTCGGGCGTAATCGTTCAGCGTAACGGAAATACTGTTTATGTATTGACAAACAATCATGTTGCAGGAAAGGCAACTGATATTAAGATTAAGCTTAATGACGGAACTGAATTTAAGGGAAAACTTGTCGGTGCTGACGAAAGACAGGATATTGCACTTGTTTCATTTGAAGCCGGAAAGGAAGCAAATATCGTTGTAGCAAAGCTCGGAGACAGTGATACGGTTCAGACCGGTGATATCTGTCTTGCAATGGGTGCTCCTCTCGGATACAGACAGTCAGTTACACAGGGTATCGTCAGTGCTACCGGACGCAGCGGAAATGACATCGGCAACATGAACAGTTTCATTCAGACTGATGCGGCAATCAACCAGGGAAATTCCGGTGGTGCGCTCGTAAATATTTACGGTGAAGTAATCGGAATCAACACATGGATTGCATCAAGCTCGGGCGGAAGCCAGGGACTCGGATTTGCACTCCCGATCAACAGCGTTAAAAAGGCTATCTCAGACTTTATTGAAAAGGGAAAAATAACATACGGATGGCTTGGCATTGCACTCCTTGAAATTCCTGATACATATAAGGAAAGCCTCGGAATAAAGGAAAAGGGCGGTGCATTTGCTTCACAGGTATTTATGGATTCGCCGGCAGCTAAGGGTGGAATTCAGGCAGGAGATTATGTAATTGAACTTAACGGTGAAAAAGTCAAGAATCATAATGATCTTGTAGTTAAAGTTGCATATCTTCCTGTAAATGAAACTGCAACGTTCAAGATTATCAGGAACAAAAAAGAACTTACCCTTAAAGTAAAGATTGAAGAGCGCAGCGAAGCCGTAAGCGGTGACAATTCGAAGCTCTGGCCGGGTTTTGTTGCTCAGCCTCTTACTGATGAACTCAGGAAAAAGCTTAAGGTTGAGGATAAGATTCAGGGTGTTGTTGCCGGTGATGTGCTTGAAAAATCTCCTGCTGCAGCCCTCCGCCTTCAGAACGGTGACGTAATTACAGCCGTTAATGACAAAAAAGTAACAAATGTTGCTGAATTCTACAGGGAGCTTGATATTTCAAAGAATAAGGAAATCTGGTTCGACGTTTATAATGACGGTCATACAATTTCAACCGGACACTACAAACTGTAACTTAAGGTTTTAAATATCTCTTCTCTGTTTTATTGACTAAGTACGGGATTTTCTGATAAAATCTCGTACTTATATTTTTTATTATGAGCCGTTGGAGTTCCGTTACACTTGGCGGCGAAAAAGAGGTTTAAATGTACGCACTTTTTGAATACAAAGGCAAACAGTACAAAGCTGAAAAAGATGCACTTATTCAGGTTGATCTTACAGACGCTGAAGAAGGAGCAAAAATCGAGATTGACACAGTTCTTCTCGTAAGTGATGGAGACAATGTAAAGGTTGGAACACCTTATGTTGCCAATGCAAAAGTTGAGGTTGTTGTAGAGAATAACATCCGTGACAAGAAAGTTCTTGTTTTCAAATACAAGAGCAAGAAAGACTATCACCGTCTTATCGGTCACAGGCAGCAGTACACAAACGTACGCGTTAAGAATATCGTCGGCTAAAAATGACTGACGTAACGCTGACTTGCGGGAAAAACGGCGTGATAAAACAATGTCAAGCTAACGGACATGCCGGTTTTTCGTATGAGGGCGCTGATATAGTCTGTTCGGCAGTTACAATACTGCTGAGGACTGCAATGCAGCTTCTTTCGCAGGTGAAAGACGTTACGCTGGATGCTGATAAATCTTCCCGCGGAAATCTCGCATTCTGTGTGAAGGTTCTGAAGAGTTCCCCTGAAAATGAGGAATATCTTAAGTGCATCGGGGATTTTTTGAGGACGGGTTTTGAATCCCTTCAAAAGGAATTTCCTGAAAATGTACGGTTGCGGGAATTAACTAACTGAAAAACTATAGCGGAGGCTAAAAATGGGACGCAGTAAAGGTGGTAGCGGCGCAAA
>DGTU01000068.1 GCA_002394465.1 Treponema sp. UBA4328
TCAAAAGCGTATTTTTCAGTCCATGCAGGTTCAAAAAGGGCATGTGATTCGAGAAAGGAACTGTATTCTTCGTAGAGCGTAAGGTAATCCCTGTCTTCGTCGTCAAGTTCGCCGTAAGCTGTTCCTGCTTCATCAAGTTTTTTCTTCCAGTAGTGCAGGGAAGGAAGGTTTGAGCACAGCCAGTCAGAAAAGGAATATGCAGTCGAAGCAAATTCGTCGCTGCTGTTGATTATGACCTGGAGCCTCTCAGCCTGCGGTTTTTCAGCATTTCTGGCAATGAATTCCTGAATGAAGAATTTTCTCAGTACGGACGGAACTGCTTCATAGCCGTCTTTTGTCGAACGGAGCCAGGTTCTCTTGAAACTGTCCCACGGAATGAAGCGTTCAAGCGGAACTGCCGTAATGCCTGAAGAAGGGTTTAAGATTATGTTTTCGGCCCATGAGTTCAGTGCGGTGTCGGTAGGAAAAACAAAATAAGCGTCTTTGTCGCGGAGCTTTTGTACCAGGAAGAGTGCAATGTCTTCAGGCGGCAGGAATTCTTTTGTCATATAAAATAAGTATAAGCGGAACGGAAATAAAAGTCATTCAGAATTTTATGAAGATGATTCCTTCTTGAATAAATATGCGTATTGTCATATACTGTTTGCATATTTATGTAATATTTATGCATAAAAATACATTTTTCAGTTAATTTTGGAGTGGCTTATGCAATTTTCATTCATTGACGGCGGAGTAACTGCAGCACAGGGATTTACTGCAAACGGAATCTTAAATCACATCAAGGCCAGCCGTAAGACAAATGATACGGCCCTTATTTTCAGCGAAAAGCTCTGCAATGCAGCAGGCGTATTTACACAGAACCGCGTAAAGGCTGAATGCGTCAAGCTGACCCGCGACCACATTGCAAACGGAAAGGCTCAGGCCGTAATTGCCAACTCCGGAAACGCAAATGCCTGTACAGGAAAAGAAGGCTACGACAATGCAAATAAGGAAGCCGTTGCCGTTGCTGCAAGGATGAATATCAACTCTGACGACGTACTCGTCCTTTCTACGGGTGTAATCGGCCAGCAGCTTCCGGTTGAAAAGATCCTCAACGGACTTGATAAGCTTGCCGGAGGACTTTCAAAGGAAGGTCACAAGGAAGCCCGCATTGCAATCATGACGACTGACACTCACTATAAGGAAGTTGCCCTCGAAGCTGAAATCGGCGGAAAAAAGGTACGCATGGGAACAATGGCAAAGGGAAGCGGCATGATCCACATTAACCTCGGAACTATGCTCGGCTTCATTACGACTGATGCTGCAATTTCTTCTGAAATGCTCGAAAAGGCCCTCAGGCTGTCTGCTGCAGGAACCTACAACTGCGTTTCAATCGACGGTGATACTTCAACAAACGATTCCCTCCTCATTCTTGCAAACGGAATGGCCGGAAATCCTGAAATTACATCAGAAGGAAAGGATTTTGATGACTTTGTAGCTGCCCTGAACGCACTAAACACTCAGATGGCTAAGAAAATCGCTGCTGACGGCGAAGGTGCAACACGCCTCGTTACCTGTAACGTAAAGGGTGCTGACACAATAGAGAATGCACGCGGACTTGCAAAAGCCGTAATCTGTTCGAACCTCGTTAAGGCTGCCTTCTTTGGTGCAGATGCAAACTGGGGCCGCATCCTCGATGCAATGGGATATTCAGGATATTTCTTTACGCCTGAAAAAACTTCGGTTTCATTCCTGAGCCGCGAAGGTGCAAAGCGCTATTTTGAAGACGGTGACGTAAACGGCGGAAAAGAATCTTCAATTAAGGTTTTTGATCACGGAGTTCCGCTTAATTTTGACGAAACCCTTGCAAAGAAAATCCTCACGGAAGAAGCCGTTGACATTCTTGTTGAACTCGAAGACGGTAATGCATCCGGAACAGCATGGGGCTGTGACCTTACATATGACTATGTAAAAATCAACGGAGACTATAGGACTTAAAAATTCGGAATTCGGATTTTTTTAATGGAGAATAATATGGCTGACAATACTGAAAATGAAATTCGGGATAAAATTGATCCGCGCGTGGATAATGCGCACTGGTCTGACGTTCTGGTTCAGGCACTTCCTTATTTCCGTCACTGGGTCGGAAAGACTGTCGTTGTAAAATACGGCGGAAATGCCATGCTCAATGAGGAATTAAAGGCTGCCGTAATGAAGGATATCGTCCTTCTGAGTACAATCGGAATCAGGGTTGTGCTTGTACACGGCGGCGGCCCGGAAATCAACCATATGCTTGAGCGTGTCGGAAAGGAATCTAAGTTCATCAACGGACTGCGCTATACTGATGCTGAAACAATGGAAATCGTTCAGATGGTCCTTACTGGAAAGCTCAACAAGGATATCTGCGGCATAATCCTCCAGGAGGGCGGAAAGGCAGTCGGACTTTCGGGTGTTGATTCAGGCCTTCTTCGTGCAAAAAAAATCGATAAGGACGGCGCTGACCTCGGATTTGTCGGCGAAGTAACGGAAGTTCATCCGGAGATAATCCAGTCACTGCTTGACGAGGGCTTTATTCCTGTCGTTTCAACCGTAGCACTTGGTGAGGCAGGAGACAGTTCCCGCTACAACATCAATGCTGATACGGCTGCTGCAAAGATTGCAATTGCCCTCAAGGCAGAAAAATTCGTACAGCTTACAAACGTTCCGGGTGTCCTCAAGGACGTTAATGATCCTAAATCCCTTATTCAGAGAATTCATCTTGCAGACGTTCAGAAGTTTTTCGATGACGGAACGATTGCAGGCGGCATGATTCCAAAGATTGAATGCTGCATGATGGCAAGAAAGGGCGGAGTTCCGAGAACCCACATCATCGACGGCCGCGTACCGCATTCACTGCTGATTGAAATGTTCAGTGACCGCGGTATCGGTACCATGATTTACTAGGTGTCGTTCCCCCTTTTTTTATTTGTACATATTTGTAGAAAGGTACTTGAAGGCGTTGTCGGCGAGAATCACGATGATGTTCTTGCCTTTTGCCTCCGGGCGTTTTGCAATCTGGGTTGCGGTCCACAGGGCTGCCCCCGCAGACTGACCTACAAAGAAGCCTTCCCTCTGTACGAGCTTGCGGCCGGTTTCGTAGGCGTCTTCGGCCACGACATTAAAGCATTCGTCGTATTTTGTGTCGAAGCTCGTAAAAAGCGGCGGATAGTTTTCAATCGGTACGCCGTCAAAGTTCAATACGCCGTCGATCGTGTTCCTGTCCGGGAAGGCAGGATTTTTCTTTGACTGTTCTGCCGGCTGGGCACCGATAATCTTTACATCCGGATTTTTCTCACGGAAGTATTTTGAAAGGCCTGAAAGCGTGCCGCCCGTTCCTACAAGCTGAACGACATAATCTACCTTGCCGCCGGTTGCTTCCCAAATCTCCGGGCCGGTAGACTTTACATGGGCCAGGGAATTGTTGATGTCCGCGCACTGATTCAGGTAGTACCAGCCTTTGGATGCGGCAAAATCCTTGAAGAGTTTTTCGAGGGCGGTCATTGTAAGGCCGTTTTTCAAAAGCTCAGGGAAGCCAGGAACATCAGTTACCTGAAGGAGTTCTGCTCCAAGCGCCTTAAGAATCTGTGAGCGCTCCTTTGAAACCAGCGGCTGAATGACGGCAACGAATTTGTAGCCCTTGGCGTTTGCAAACGTTGCTTCACCGATTCCGGTGTTTCCGCTCGTGTAGTCAATCAGAGTCATTCCCGGATGAATGTCGCCGCGTTTTTCTGCTTCCTCGATGATATTGAGGGCGGCGCGGTCTTTGACGCTTCCCGATGGATTGAAGTACTCGAATTTTCCGAGAATATTTGCCTCAAGGTTCTCAGATTTTTCATAGCGGTGAAGACGGACAAGCGGTGTGTCCCCGACAAGTTCTGTAATTGAATCGTAAATTTTTGCCATAGTATTCTCCTTTATATTTTTATTCAAAGTAGTTGTATTCAATCAGCTCGATAAGCTTTTCGTTTTTTTCGGCTGCCGCAAGTGAAAGAAGCGCCCATGCGTTTCCCGCAGTTCCGATGTAAAGCCCCGTGTAGGAGTGAACATCGGTCGGAATCGTTCTCCACCAGGCTCCGCTCCATCTGCGCACTGCTTTCTGATGGTAGATGTCGCCGTCTGCGTCTGCAACGAACGACTGACCCACAACGGTTTTTGCCGCACGCCTTGCATATTCCAGGAACTCCGGATTTTTTGTGAGCCGGTAGACCGAAACAAAGTGTTCAAGAAGTCCCGGAGTTCCGCAGCACAGGGCCTGACTCTGCCAGTAGCCGCGGCTGAAAATCTCCGGAGCTCCGGCCTTTATGATTCCCCGGCTCAGCTTCAAAACCCAGTCCAGGTAATGCTGTTCGCCAGTGATTTTATAGAGCAGGTGGAACAGAAGCGAAGTTCCCGCAGGACCGTGGCAGGTGCTCAGATAGTAGAATTCGGTAGAAGGTCCCCTCTCAAGGCTGTCGAGATAGGGCACGAGAACCGCATTTTCGTCCCCGACAGCAATTCCTTCTATATATAAGGCAGCTTCTTTTGCTGCCTCTAAGAAGCGTTCATCCTTTGAAATGTTGTAGAGAATAGCGAAGATCCAGCCGACACCGCTCGTTCCGTGAGCGTTGTTTACCCAGAAAACATCCTTGGGAAAGTCAATAATCGTCAAATCGACGACATTCCAGTAAGTTCCGCCTCGCGGTGCAGGCTTTCCCTTTGAAAGGAGAAAGTTTCCGAAGCTCACCGCAGAATCAAGATACTTTTTGTCGCCGGTCAGTTTGTAGACTGCTGCAAGACAGGTTACAAATCCCGCATCCCCGCACAAATCGTTCTGTTCGCTCCAGTAAATGCCCTCAGCAGATTTCTTTGCCGCTGCAAGAAGGTCGTCTGCAACCTTGATGACATAGTTTTTGTACAGTTCCTTGCCCGTCAGTTCGTAGAGCTTGAGTGCAGGGTAGGCGCTTCCGGCAGGACCGTTGTAGTAACCCGCAGCCCATCCCGGCATGTTTTTTACATGAACCAGTTTTGAAGCCCCCGAAGCCTTTGCGTTCAGTGTCCGCTCGTAGAATGCCGTTCCCTCGTCAGTTTCGATGATTTCTTTTACGGCTGATTCTGCTTCTTCAAGATACTCAGCGTTTTTTGTAGCCTGATACAGGCGCAGGTAAAAGAGTGCAACCCCCGCAGAACCTCCGTACAGGGACTTAGGAGTGAGCATCGGATAGTCAGTAAAATCCTCTTTTGAATCCGGACTTTGTGCCCAGAGCCGGCCGTATTTTCCGGCAGTACCAGTTGTTTTGATCCACGAAGCAGTCTGCTCAGCAAACTTTACATAGTCGTCAGAGTTGTAATCCTTGAAAAGTACATTTTCTGCCATGTTTTTCTCCCTTTATAATCCGTCTGTGCGGAAGTTGATTTTATATATACCTAGTAGGAAACTAGGTATTGAGTAATTAAGTTATACAGTGTTATTACCTACTATGTCAATAGGTTTTATAAAAAAATTATGGCAGATTTACCAAAAGCGTGTTACTTTAGAATTGAAATATTTTTAATTCCTGAGGTTCAATGATGAAATTCAAATTTTTCTGTCTCTTTATTCTTGTAAGCCTTCTTTGTTCTGCAGCAGCAAAGGATTCTCCGGTTAGTGCCGGAGACTGGCATGTATGTACGGGTTCGTTTTCAAAAAAAGAGAATGCCGATAATGCAGTAAAAAAACTCAATGAAGAGGGGATAAGCTCTTTCTCCAGCAAAACTGAAAAAGACGGAAAGATTCTGTACAGGGTCCTTACGGAAAAGAAATTTGATGACATAAAGGAAGCCCGGAAGTACAGGGATGAACTTTCTGCCTCGAAGGCTGCTTCAGAACTTAAGCTTAAGGGGCTGTGGGTCTGTCAGGAAGATAAAACTGAAGTAGCTGTTCCTGCATCGCTTCCGCAGCCGCTTCCTGCTGCAGTTGAACTTGAAAAAAATGAAACGGATGAAAATTTCTTTTCGGAAGAAAAACCTTATTCGGTCCTGATACAGACTTATAAGGAAGAACAGCAGGCAAACAATGACCGTGACCGCCTCAGGGAAAAGGAAATAGATTCTTATGTCGTCAAGAAATTTGATGAAAAGGAACTGTTTTCGTTTGACCTTAATTCAGGCGCATTTGAAAACATGGAAGAAGCTGAAAACCAGAAAAAGAAGATAGAAGAACTCGGAATCAAAACGCGTGAAGTAACGGATTATTCTAAGGCAAAAGAAGCCGTTGAAAGCTACGATAAACTGACTCAGGAAGAAAAAGTCGTCTTTAATGAAGGCGTTTACACGGTTCCGGATTTTTTCACCGCAAACATACTCAATACAATCCGTGATTTCCCGGTGAACAGAAATTTTCAGCTTGAAAAGGCAGCAATCATAGATTTTGACAACTGCAGGAAACAGAACTTCGGCAGTGAATTTGACGACGTGACGGAAAAACTCAGCATGGCAAGACAGCTTCATGCAGTTACGTATGCAGTTTACCGCGATGAACTTTTCGACAGGGAAGTTGAAGTCTATATGATGGACTGTGATTCGATAGCTGAGGATAAAACGGAACGGGTTGCCCTGAGTGAATACGATTTTAAGATCAGGGACGGAATCTTAAGATGCAGAATCTATAAGGCTGACGACCTCATAATGCTTGCCGGAAAGTGTGAAGAAAAGAACCTTTACCTGATGATGATGAGCAGGGATTTTACTCCGGAAGAGTATATGGCATTCCTCGATTCAAACAGGGACGGAGATGACCTACTGATTTATCCTCAGTTCCGCCGTACGCTCCTTGTCCTCCCGGATGACAGTGCAGAAGTAAAAAGGGATTTCCTTGCCTTTACGCTTGAAAAAGTTCAGGTAAGCTATGCAAAGTCAAAAGGCTATGCACAGTGGGCTCTTCCGATAGTGGGACACTGGAATGCAACAGCCATGCTCAGACAGAAGAATGAGTTTGTTTCAGTAAGCTTCTTTGACCTGGATTATGATTACAATGCCAGAAGCGTTCACGGCATCTTCATGGACGAAAAGAAAACCGCCCCGATACTCGATGAATCAATAAGCCACAGCCTTACCGTTAATGGAACCGACAGCTGGTATCTGAATAACTGGAACGGAAAGGAAGTATCGTTTTCAACACAGTCATATATTATTGCAGTCGACTCAGAACTGTTTTCCCCTGTAACGGAGAAGGATTTGACCTCGCTTGCCGAAGATTTGAAGATATGGAAGTAGGGGAAGGGGAGATTGTCATTCCTGAGCAATGGCATTGTCATTCCCGGGCTTGACCCGGGAATCTTTATACAGGGATATGTGAAGGAAGAACTGGTTCAATTTGCAATTGCAATTTTGGCAATTTATAAAAAAATGTAGCGGTGGCATTCTATGACACTTTATCTGTGGTATAATATTTAACTGATATGAAAAACCTGTTTTCTATCATACCAGCTGATTTCTTTAAGCCTCTTAATAGTAAATATAAGGACCAATATGCAGATTGTCTCCTAGCTATATATAACTCGTATCGTACAGAAATTTCCTATGGTGTTGATAGAGAAGCTGTAGTTTCTACATTAACTGATTATTTTAATCAACGGACTGATGACATTAGTTTTGACGATGATAATAGTTTTGAAAAAGATTCACGAAGTAAAGCTCAGAAAACAATCAATTTCTTGAAAGATTGTGGCTGGTTGGATTTTGAGGAAGAGAAAAACTATCAGCAAAATGTTGTACTTACTGAATATGCGGTTCCTTTTATTCGAACAATGCATGATGTCATTCGGGAAGAAGAAACTGAATATCAGGGCCTTATTTCTCAGATACATGCGGTTTTGCAGAATGAAGACCTTTATTCAAAACCATATCAATTCATTCTTAAAAACGTAGTAAGCAACACAGAACAATTGGTATCGAGCCTTAAGAAACTTAATATTTCAATTAAAAAACATATTGATAAGCAGACCAAAAATAAAGACCTAGGTGCAGTTCTAGATATGTTCACAACGTATAATGAAGAGATAGTTTCTAAGTCATTGTATCGATTAAAGACCAGTGAAAATGTTGGCAAATTCCGACAATCAATAAAAATCAATCTTGATAAGATGCTTACAGAACCTAAGATACTAAAAGATTTAGTTGATGGCTATATGGAAATTGAGCAGGAAACAGATGCGTCTATAGCTCAAGATATGATAATTCAAATGATTGTAGATGTAAAAACTGCCTTTGAGAATTTGGATAAAATTATTGAAGATATTGATCGCAAAAACAATCATTATATGAAGAACGCAGCCTCAAGAGCAAAGTTTGAATTGGCTTCAGGAACAAATCAGGAAGGTAAAATTAATACAATCTTACGATATCTAACCGAGTTTTCGGATGAAACTGAACTTGTACCGGAGGATCTGTTTAATGTCTTTGTACAGAAGTATGTTTCAGAAGAATCAATAAAAAAGATTCCAGAAAAAAAGAGCTATGAGGAAGTAGCAACTATTAAAGCAGAAATGCTTACAGAAGAAGAAAAAGCTCGAAAAAAGAAATTACTGTTAGATAAGCAACTGGCACGATTCTACAGAAAAAAAATTGAATCGTATGTTTCAGAACTTTTAAGAGATAAACCTTTGATAATGGCTTCTGATATTCCAATCAATAATCGAAAAGATTTCGAGAATCTTATTTATATAAGGTTATTTGCAATAGAATCTTTGGTTTATCGAGTAAAGAAGACAGAGCAGAGAGTTAAAACTGATAAATGTGAATACACAGATTTTGAGATAATTAGAAAACAGGCAGGAAATAAAAATGTTTGAATCACTTGAACTAATAGGGAGTACAGCTTCGCAGAAAGAAAAATTCTCAAAAGCAGCAAATAATCTCTTGAATCATTGTTTTAT
>DGTU01000017.1 GCA_002394465.1 Treponema sp. UBA4328
CGATTGTGACGGTTTCAGGCCGGAAGGATGACATGATGGTCGTTTCCGGTGAAAACATTTATCCGTCTCAGGTGGAAGAAGCAATCAATTCATTCGAGAAAGTAAGGGATACCCTTGTTACGTCGATTCCGGATGCGGTTCGTGGAGAAGTTGTTGTTGCCTATGTAATTCCTGAGGACAAGTCGCTTACGGTTTCGGAACTTTTTGCCTGCTGCAATGACTGCAAGGTTCTTTCAAGATATAAAAAGCCGAGATATTTTGCCATTGTCGATGATTTTCCGCGTACTGCTACCGGTAAAAAACGCAACAGCATAATGAAAAAACAGGCCTTAAAAGATTTTAAAAATGGTGTGTTAAGAAAAGATTAATTATGCTATTATTTATCCTATGGAAATAAAAGCAACAAGACATAATCTTTCCGGTTCTGTTATAGTTCCCGGTTCAAAATCACATACAATCCGTGCACTCATTCTTGCATCAATGGCAGACGGAACTTCAGTCATCCGTAATCCTCTGCCGAGTGCAGACTGTCTTTCTACTGCTGCAGCCGTTCCTCTTATCGGTGCAGAAGTAGACCTTAACCTTTCAGAAGAGGGAACTCCGGGAACTCAGTGGGTAGTTCACGGTGCCGGAAAAAACATTCACCTTCCTGATGACGTCGTGAATGTAGGAAATTCCGGTTCGCTTTTGTATTTCCTTTCTCCGATAGCTGCAACTTTCAAAGGAATTAGTATATTCACCGGTGATGAAAGTATCCGTAAAAGACCTGTTGCTCATGTTGCTGATGCATTGAATCAGATCGGTGCCAGGGCATGTACAGCGGTTCCGGGGCATAACGGATGCCCGCTTATTATTGAAGGTCCTGTAAAGGCCGGTACAATCAATACTTCAGGTGAAGTGAGCAGTCAGTATATTTCAGGCCTTATGATGGCAGCCGTCCTGATGAACGGCAAACTGACACTTAACCTTTCAAATCCGAAGGAAGTTCCGTATCTTACAATGACGCAGAAGTGGCTTGAAAAAGCAGGCGTTAAGGCTTTTGTTTCTGATGACTATAAAAAAATCGAAGTTGAAGGTCCGTGCCCGATAAAAGCCTTTGAAGTGACAATTCCTTCTGACTGGGAAGCAGTTGCATTCCCGCTGATTGCTGCCCTGATAACGGATTCTGACATAACCATAGAAAATATTGATTCAAGCGGAACCCAGGGCGATGAAGCAATTGTAGATGTGCTTAAGCAGCTCGGTGCCGACATTGACTGGGATTATGAAAAAGAAACGCTCCGTGTACGCGGCGGAAAGAAAGCTTCTGACGGTATCGGACGCCTTTCAACGGAAAAACTTCCTGGCGGAGAACTTCATGTAAAGATGTCATCGTTCCCGGATGCCATATGTGCACTTGCCGTCATTGCCTGCTTTACGGAAGGAACCGTTGTTCTTGAAGATGCTGAAGTCTGCCGCCGCAAGGAAACAGACAGACTTACTGTGCTTAATGCTGAACTCACTAAGCTTGGGGCTGTCATTGAAGAAAAACAGGATGCGCTCATAATTCACGGACACAGCCCTGTTAATGCTGACGGAACTCCGAACGAAAAATTCGTAATTCACGGCGGTGAATGTGAAAGCTATGATGATCACAGAATGGCAATGTCGCTTTCATGCATGGGACTCGGACTCAGGGACAAAGATGCAGTATACGTTAAAAATGCTGAATGCTGTGCCGTCAGTTTTCCGAGATTCTACGAAGTAATGAACACTCTGGGGGCTTCGTTCAAGTGAAAAAAGCTTCAGTATTCGTGCTGATTTTTATCTGCTGTTTTCTCGTCATTGAATGCAGTACCTTTTCTGCCCTGGTTGTTGCAATTGAATCTCCCGAGCAGATCAGGGGCGTCTGGAAATCCTCTGACGGCTGCGTGCTTGAATATCCCTTTGAAGTAAAAAAATCCGGCGAAGGAATGTATGTCCGCTATTGTGAGCCTGAACGCAATGATACGGAACTGTGGAACGACTATATGACGGAAAACTCGCTTTCCTTTGATGAAACCTGGAGCAGGCGGTATGCGCTCGTATCGGCAGTATACGGTAAGGATTATCCTTATGCTGAGGAAAAGGGCAGGCAGACAGGAATAAAGCTCAGGACTGATTCTGACGGAAACATTTATTCAACTTTTGTGATGCTCATTCCGGACAATGAATATTTTTCTGAGAATCTTGACATTTCGACTCCGTCTGATTTTTCAATCCTTTATTACAATAAAAAGGCATTTTTTAATGCTGACAGGGTAACGGCCGTTCAATGAAACTGAAACGTATTATTGTCTGTCTTATTTTTTCTCTTTTTAACGTAAGCCTCTTTGCCCAGAATTACGGAATAGTGCTTTCCGGCGGCGGTGGAAAAGGCGCATATGAAGTCGGAGTATGGAAGGCCCTTGAAGAATACGGAATCGCACAGAAAGCAACCGTTTTTTCGGGAACAAGCGTCGGCGGACTCAACAGTGCAATGTTTACCTGTTCACAGACGGATGAATGCATAAGGCTGTGGAGGGAAGTCGTTCCCGTTGAGCTTACAAGGGATGATGAGTTTATAAGTCAGACCGGCCTCAAAAAAATGCTTGAAATGGTTGATCTTTCAAGACTGCAGAAGAATATTTATCCGAAAGTTTACGTGACGGCAGTCCGTGACAGCTATACGACGCTCAAAATCATAAGTTCGATTTTTATCGACTGGGCTGACAGAACAAAGCGCTTTCTTCTTAACACGGAAAAAGATGTAGGCGAGATAAAAAACAAGCTCCTTGCAACTTCTGCAGTTCCTTACCTGACGAATCCGGTACGCCTGTCTGACGGCTATGACTATATTGACGGTGGCTTTGAAAATTACGGCGGAGACAATATTCCCCTCGTGCCCCTCCTTAAAAACCATCCGGAGCTCGACCGCATAATAATCGTATACCTTGATTTCGAAAGTAAAGTGTCCGTTCCTGAAGACCTTAAGGCCGATCTAATTGAAATAAGGCCGACAATTGACCTTAACGGCATGCTCGGAAGCATTGATTTTTCACGTCCGACGATTAACCGCATTATGGATCAGGGGTATGAAGATGCAGTTGAAGTCCTGAGTTCAAAGAAGATGTATCCGGTTTCTTCTTACTGGTTTGAAGACTGACTGCCTGAAAACTGTAAATTGATTTTGTTACCGCAAAATACTAAAATAAACTTAAGAAAACTAAGAAGGATTATTTCATGAAACTTACTTGTGGTATTGTCGGACTTCCAAATGTAGGAAAGTCTACTATTTTTTCTGCCCTTACGCGTGCTCCAGCTGAAGCAGCAAATTATCCGTTCTGTACGATTGATCCGAACGTCGGTGTCGTAGAACTTCCTGATGAACGCCTTGATTTTATGGCTTCCGTATTCCAGCCGAAAAAGAAAATTCCGGCTACAGTTGATTTTGTTGACATCGCAGGCCTTATCAAGGGTGCAAGCAAGGGAGAAGGCCTTGGAAACCAGTTCCTTGCCAATATCCGCGAAACAAGCGTAATTGCCCATGTTGTACGCTGTTTTGACAATCCTGACATCCAGCATGTCCGTGAAGATGCCAAAACAGATGCTCCTATTGATCCTGAAAGTGACATCCTTACGATTAACTATGAACTTTGTCAGGCTGACATTGATACGATTACAAAGCGTGAAGACAAGGTAACACGTCAGATTCGTGCAATGGGAAAAGCTGAAGAAAAGAAATTTGCAGGTTACAGAAGTGCAGTAGACAAGATTCTTCCGCTGCTTCAGGAAGGTAAATGCGCACGCCAGGCAGACCTCACGGATGAAGAGCGCGAAGGAATCTATGACCTTCATCTTCTGACTGTAAAGCCTCAGCTTTTTGTCTGCAATATTGATGAAGATACGATTTCTGCAGGTACAAACGATTATGTTGAACGCGTTAAGAAAATTGCCGCAGAAGAAAAAAGCGAAGTAATCGTAATCTGCGGTAAATTTGAAAGCGAGCTTGTTGATATTGAAGATCCGGCAGACCGGAAGGAATTTATGGACAGTGTCGGACTGAAAGAGTCAGGACTCACTGTTCTTGCCAGGGCTGCATATCACCTCATGGGGCTGAGAACGTTCTTTACGGGCGGACCAGATGAATGCCGTGCATGGACAATCCGCAACGGAGACAAGGCTCCTCAGGCTGCAGGCGTAATTCATACTGATTTTGAAAAGGGATTCATTAAGGCAGAAGTTTATTCTGTTGAAGACCTCAGAAAATACGGAAGTGAAGCCGAGATAAAGGCTGCCGGAAAATACCGTCAGGAAGGCAAGGAATATGTCGTTCAGGACGGAGACTGCATGTTCTTTAAGTTTAATGTATGATAATTTGAACTGAAAAAATGCAGTTTTTGAAAAACCTCTGCTATTCATATAGTGGAGGTTTTTTTATGTTCAGGTATCTTTTGTGGAGTTTTGTTCTGATTCAGGCGGTAATATCCGGCTCGTGTTCACTTGAGTCAGGGAAGGGCGTTTCTGTCATGAACTGGAACGTGCAGACTTTCTTTGACGGCGTATTTGACGGTAATGAATACAGGGATTTCAGGGATTCCTCTCACGGATGGAATACGGATAAATATGCGGTCAGGCTGAAGCGGCTCGCCGGTGTAATCAGAAAACTTGACTGTGATATCGTTGTACTTGAAGAACTGGAAAAGGAAACCCAGCTCTATGACATTTCAAATGCGCTTGCTTCAGATTTTAATTCCGCGAGGAACTGGAGTTACGGATTCTTTGCAAAGGAAAAAGACGCTTCAATCGGAACCGGAATTATTTCGCGTCTTGAGATCTGCGAAGCTACGGTTCATGGAATAAGAAAAGCCGGACTAAAGCAGCCGTCACTAAGGCCCGTAATTAAATGCGTCCTTAAAAAAGATGATGCTGAGTTTGTTCTTTTTGCAAATCACTGGAAGAGTAAAAGCGGAGATTCAGAGACTTCAGCGTTCTGGAGAAGGCGGCAGGAAAGACTTCTTGCAGACCTCATTGCAGAAGAGAATGAAAAAAGCGGAAGGCCTGTAATCTGCTGCGGGGACTTTAACATGGATGTGCTTGAGTTTAAGCGTAATCCAGAATGTCCGGGGCAGATAGTCCTTCAGGGAAAGAAAAACATTCCCCTTTATTCTCCATGGTTTGACAGTGACGGAAAACTGATTGACGGCGGAAGCTACTGGTTCAGGGGAGAGTGGAGCAGGATAGATAATTTTTTTGTAAGCGGCAGTTCAATGGCTGTGGACTTCTGTGCCTGCAGTGAAGGTGAATGGACAGAAGAAAACCGCCAGCCGCGTAAATATAAAATCTACAGTGGTGACGGTTTTTCTGATCATCTTCCTGTTACATGTACTTTGAATCTTCGGTAATCAGGCGTTTTCGCCGAAATCCCACTTGTCAAAGAGGTTGTCAGGAACGGATTCGTCTGTGTCAGCGTCATCCTCTTCTTCTGTATCTTCTCCGGAAGTATCAGAGGCCTTTTTCTTTTCTGAAGCCTTTTTTGCCGGTTTTTCTTCAGGTTCTTCAGGTGTTTCTGCCGGCACTTCTGAAGGGGTTTCTGTTTCTTCCGGTACAGGAACCGTGATTTCTTCGTTTTCATGTTCTTCCGGGGTGATTTCAGGTTCTGCTATGGTTTCTTCGATTGCAAAATCATCCTGAGCAGGAGTTTCCTGAACTTCAGATTCTTCCTGAATTTCAGGCTCTGATTCTGTATTTTCTTCCGGAAGGTCAACGCCTGTTTCTTCTATGACCGGTTCGTCAAAGGTTGTATCCTGAACTTCAGGTACAGCTGATATTTCTTCAGAAGAAACCTGGATTTCTGAAGGTTCAGCGCTTTCTTCAATCTGAGGTTCCGGTTCTGTGTCTTTAACTGCCTTTTTGCGGCCTGTCTTTCCGGATTTTTTCTTAGATTCTGAAGTTTTTTTTGACTTTGAACGGGTCTTTTTTGCTTTCGGTTTTTCTTCTTTTTCGGCTGAAGTTTCTTCTTCCGTATCTTCCTGTTCAAGAATTGTAATCATCTGTTTTTTGATTACGACGCCTGTTTCGAGATCCGGTGCTCCCTTGGATTTTGAAGGAGTAAGGTCGAGGTTTTCTGCAATTTCAGGAATTACGTGTTTTTTGACTGTTCTTTTTGAGCGGGATTTTTTTGATGATGTTTTTTCTTCTGCGGAAGAATTGTCTGCATCTAATACTGAAGTTTCATCATTAACGGCCGCTGTGTCAGAGCCGAGTGAGATTGTGAACGGAATAGCTTTTTTGAGTACAATCTGTGTAAAGAATATTTTAGCAGCCTGTTCAGATGTAAGGCCAAGCCTGTTAAGGATTGATTCAGCCGCATCTGCGGTCTGACTGTCCAGTTCTACATTTATAATTTTTTCAGCCATACTATAACTATAACAGATTTTGCGGTAAAACACAAAGAAAAACAGTTTATTCAGAAAATCTCCTGAAACAGCAGATTCTGCGTGATTATTCATGAATTTTACAGTATTTTTTTATAATTTATAAAAAAATGCATTCAGCGTCCTGAAAAATGTTTAAAAAATGCTTATAAACTGTAATTTCTGATTATAAAAAATAATATACCCATATTTTATGATGAAATAATATATAAAAATATCATGAAAAATATAAAATATAATGATTAGTAATCTTTTAATAAAAACGTAGTCGGAAAAGTTCAAATAATACTGATACCCCTGTTGTATTATGGCATCATCCACAAAAAAGAGAGGTATATTATGAAAGTTACTAAAAAAGTAGTTTCAATGGTTCTTGCGGCTTCTGCCGTAATGTTTATGTCTTGTTCAGATCTTGCTGCTGACGGAGAATCTGACGCTTCTGCTTCACGCGCTGCAACTTACAACGTTACAAGCGAAAGTGCCCTTAAGTCTGCCGTTAACAACGCATCTGCCGGAACAACAATCAATCTTGCTGCAAACATCAAGCTGACAAGCACACTTCAGCTCCTTAAGAGCGGTACTTCAAGCAGCAAAATCAATTTCAACGGCTGCGGTTACACACTTGACTGCTCAGGCATTTCTTCAGGCTGGGGTGTTAAATGTAACGGTTCTTACTGGAACATCTGTAACATGACAATTAAAAACGCCCCAGACTGCGGTCTCGTATTCCAGAGCGGCGGTTACAACTACGTTTACTATGTAAAAACACTTAACAACAAAGACTCAGGTCTTCAGATTTACAACTCTTCACACGACAACTACATCTACAAGTGCGAATCTTACTACAACTATGACACAGCCAACGGCGGTGAAAATGCCGACGGATATGCCTGCAAACTTTCAGGCGGAAAGAACAACAAGTTCGAAGGCTGTATCGCTGCTTACAACTCTGACGACGGATGGGACCTTTACGGCCAGCCATACTCAGTATATTTCGTAAACTGTGAAGCTAAATATAACGGCTACACACAGTCTGGCTCAACAACAGCTAACGGTGACGGAAACGGCTTTAAACTTGGTAAATCAGGACAGAGCGTAGTTCACTACCTGTCAGGCTGTAATGCACACCACAACCTTGCCTGCGGATACGACGGCAACGGAAACACTGCAAAAATGTCAGTTACAAACTGTTCTTCTTCAAACAACAAGAAGTACCAGTGGTACCGCATCACAGGTATTTCAAACCAGTAAGCAAAAGATACCTCCTGTCTTTTGAAAATATTTTGAGCAGTTTTGGGCTTCCCTGTACGATGTACGGGGGAGCCTTTTTTTATTCTGAAAGAAGTTTTACGAGTTTTGGGCTGTTTGAATTTTTTGCGATTGAGAGGGCGGTTTCTCCGTCCTTGTTTGTAATGGTAGGGTCTGCACCGTTTTTAAGAAGCATTTTTACCTGTTCGTAATCTGAACAGTAAACGGCATAGATTAAGGCTGTGTCTCCGTGATTATCCTGTCTGTTTATGTCGGCGCCTTTTCTTATAAGGAATTCTGCAAAATTCTGCTTTCCTGCCTGTGTTACGGCTGTAAAAAGCGGGGTAAAGTCGCCTTTTGATACCCTGTTAACGTCAGCACCTGCATCAATCAGGATGCCGGCACATTTTTCATCGGCTTCAATGCAGGCGTATTCAAGCGGTGTTAAATCTTCTCCGCTTACGCGGTTCGGGTCTGCTCCGTTTTCAAGAAGGGTTTTAACTGCCATGTAATTTGATGTTCTTGCTGCCCACATGAGCGGGGTTATGCCGCCATGCATTTCCTGGTCTGCATCGTATCCGCGTTCGAGCAGCTGGCTAAGGATTTCGCTGTTGTCCGTATATAAAGCTGCAATTATGAGTCCGTCAGAGTTGTCTTTATTCTGACTTATAAATTCATCGACAGAAATCTTTTTCTGACAGCCCGCAATTAATAATACTGAAATTAAGGTGATTAATATTTTCTTCATGAAATGATTATATCATATTTTCTTTTGGAGATTTAAGGGTTTTACTGTTATAATTTGGGGTATGAAACGGCTGATTTTTTTATTTGAACTTATTTTTTCTGTTTTTCTCTGTCCGCTGACCTTTGCAGAGGTTCCTGTTGAAGAATGGGGATTTCTTGACTATGAATTTAAAATTTATGACAGTGACGGTAATGATTTTGCCCGTGAGGGAGCTTTGTCCGGCCGGGATATGATTGCACTTGGATTGAGCTTCTGCCTGTGTAAGCCTGGAAGTGATGAATGGAAAGAGTGTTTTGACGCGTATGACCAGATGGCTGCTGCAGTTACGTCTGATGAAGCTATGGCTATGGGAGAGAAAGAGCGGGGAGAATTTGTTCTTGAGACGCTTTTTTCGATGTGCCTTAAGTCTTACGGGCTGAAGGAAGATTCCCTTGTGAGGACATTTAAGCTTGGTAAATATAACTGTGTCACTTCGTCCGTTGTGTATATGGCACTCTGTAAGGAATGCGGTATTGATGCGCGGGTTCAGCTTGTGCCCGGGCATGTATTTGTTTCGGTTTACGTGGAGGGAAAGAAAATTGACGTCGAGTGTACGAATGAAAACGGGTTTGAGCCGGGTGTCCGTAAGGAAAAAATTGTTAACGGTAAAAAAACGGTAACACTTGTCCCGAGAAGCAACTATTCGCGCAGACGTGAACGAAGTGACAGGCTTGCAGTTTCAAGAATTGCTTCAAACAATGTAAGTCACATGAATGATGCTGATCAGTATGAGCTTGCAGTTCCTCTTGAACTTGCAGCCCTCAGGCTTATGACAGACAGTGAAAGGGAAGAGGAGCGTGAAACCCTGGATAAACTTCTTGGAAATTTTGCAATTGGAACGGAAAAGAAGCTTTCTCCTGATGATGCTGCCTGCTTTCTTGAATACGTTATGGGAAGGTACGGAAAGTCTCAGTATCTTTTGAATGAGTATTATGCATACGCTTATAATTCAATGGCCAGGGATTATAATGCCGGCCGTTATGATGAAGCACTTGCAAAGCTTGACGCAAGAAAAGAGTATCTTTCACAGAAAAACTATAACAATATTAAAAATCAGCTGATAAAGGCAAAGGTAAACGATGCTCATAATTTTTATGTCGGCCTTGCAAAGGCAGGAAAATATGAGGAAGCGAAGGTGTTTCTCGAGGAGCAGCTTGAGATTTACCCGGGAAACAAGATACTTTCAGCCGACCTGAACCGCGTAAAAAACATGCTTAAGTAAGGTTCTTTCTTTTTCTTTGGAGTTGATGGAATATAAAAAAAATCCCGCCCACAGAAAAATCCTGTGAGCAGGAATTAAATCAGCTTACGCTGGAATTATTTGCTCAGGCGAGCTTCGAGGTCATCGAGGCAGGCTGTGAGTTCTTTCGGAAGATGTTTTCCGAATTTCGGATAGTGGTTCTCACGGATGTCTTTAACTTCCTTCAACCAGCCCTCTTTGTCCACATTGAGAATCTGTGGGAGAGTCTTTTTGTAGTAGTCAGGCAATCCGTCTGTGTTGATAGCACCCTCTTTTGGCATGAAGCCGATTGGTGTGTCAACATAGTTGTCTTTTCCGTCGCAGCGGTCGAAAATCCATGCAAGAACGCGTGAGTTGTCGCCGTAGCCTGGCCACATGAATCCGCCTGGAAGGTCTTTGTTGTTCTCGTCCTTGCGGAACCAGTTAACGTAGAAGATTTTTGGCAATTTGTCCTGGTCAGCTTTTGCACCAACGTCAATCCAGTGCTGGAAGTAGTCGCCCATGTTGTATCCACAGAATGGGAGAATAGCGAATGGGTCACGGCGGATTTTACCAACCTGTGAAGCATCGATTGTAGATGCTGCTGTGATTTCTGAACCAACGATAGAACCAAGGAATACACCGTGGTTCCAGTTGCGGCTCTGGTGTACGAGAGGTACAGTTGATGGGCGGCGTCCACCGAAGAGGATAGCAGAGATTGGAACACCCTCCGGGTTTTCCCACTCTGGAGCGATACATGGACACTGTTTTGCAGGTGCTGTAAAGCGTGCGTTTGGATGAGCGAATTCCTCGCCTTTTGGTGATTTGTCTTTTGGAAGAGCGTCGCGTGTCTGGCCTTTCCAGTCAACGAGCTTGCCCTTTGCTGGGTAACCAATCTGTTCCCACCAAACGTCTCCGTCCTCAGTAAGAGCACAGTTTGTGAAGATTGTGTTCTTTGAAGCAGAAATAAGAGCGTTTTTGTTAGATTCAGCAGAAGTTCCCGGTGCAACGCCGAAGAAGCCTGCCTCTGGGTTGATAGCATACA
>DGTU01000083.1 GCA_002394465.1 Treponema sp. UBA4328
CATCCACGAAGCAAAATCAATGGAGAAATAAGATGAACAAAATAAAACTTATGTCGCACCTCGTAGCCGGCTATCCGACTGACGAACTTTCCCTTACTGCAGCACGCTCACTCATAAAAGGCGGTGCAGATATCCTTGAAATTCAGCTTCCTTTCTCTGACCCGAGTGCGGACGGTCCGGCAATCCAGACTGCATGTACCAAAGTCCTTGAGCGCGGCTACCGTACTTCTGACGGACTTGCATTCATTTCGCAGATTCACAAAGAATTCCCTGATACAGTGATTTATCTTATGAGTTACGGAAGCCTGATTTACACTCCTGGTGTTGAGAATTTCTGCAAAAAAGCCGCAGAGGCCGGTGTAAAGGGCATGATTATTCCTGACCTTCCTTTTGATTTTGACGAAGGACTTACCGCCGCCTGTAAGGCAAACGGCATGATAAATATTCCTGTCGCAGCCCCGAGCATGAGCGCAGAACGGCTTCATAAGCTTGCTCACGCAGGTTTCCCGTACATCTACGCCGCTCTCCGGGTTGGAATTACCGGAACAGATACAAAAATCGATTCTGATACTCTTTCTTTCCTTAACAAAGTGAGTGAGGGAGGAAGTAAAGTTTACGGAGGGTTCGGAATCTCAAACGGTGAACAGGCAAAAGCCCTTGCAGGTTCAGTTGAAGCAATTGTTGCAGGTTCTGCCTTTGTAAGGATTATCTCTGAAAATCAGGATGACGGGTCTAAGCTTGCAGAAAAAGTTGAAGCAAAGGCCCGTGAACTTAGCGGACTTAACTAACGGCTGCTTTCTTTTTCAAAAGTAAAGTCGCCGGTAAAAAAATCAGGACTTACGGCTTCCATGTTCAGGCGTATTTCCCAGTGAAGGTGAGGACCCGTTGCAAGTCCTGTTGCGCCTGAAAGACCGACGAGGTCTCCCTGATTTACTGTCTGTCCGGTTTTTACGTTAAGGCTGCTCATGTGGTAGTAAAGGGAATAAAGCCCCGGCAGATGCTCAATGCAGACGCTCCAGCCGGTGGAAATCCTGTTTTCTGCCATTACGACTTTGCCTTTTCCGCATGCACGTACTTCGCTTCCGGTCGGAATGCCGTAGTCAATTCCGTAATGCAGGCTTGTTGATGATTTTCCGTTATTGTAGGCATAAACGCGCCTGTCAGCGAAGAAAGAAGTCCGCCTTGTTGCCGGATTCGGCGGGACAAATGCATTCGTTTCGTATACGGACTGCGGGTCGCTCCGGCCTAGTATTTCATTCAGTCTTTTTATCTGGTCCATTCGCTCTGAAGAGGTGTTTGTCTTGATTGAAGTGTTCTGTGCATCGAGAGGAATTGTCTCAGAAACAAAATCTTTATGTTCAATTACTACCGGAAGTGAAAAGGTTTCCGGTGACATGCCGAAGGCTGAATACGTAAATTTAAGCTCGTAGTCACCTTCAGAAAGGTATGAAGAAAGCGGAATGCCTGCGAGAATCGTGTCAGTTTTTGTGTCAGTTGAAATCATGTAGAAATCTGCCTTTCCTGCAGGCTTTGCGTTTTCAGCGGCATTTTTTTTGACAAGAACCATCTGTCCGCCAGATTTTCCGGCTGCAGCTTTTGCTTCTTTTGTCTTTGGCGTAAAGATTATCCTTGCAAAAACTGCATCGCCCGGATGTGACGTCTTATTGTACCAGACGGTAAAATTATAGTTTTTGTTTTTCCAGGTTCCTTTTTCAGCATTGAGGACGCACAATAAACTGAAAAAAATCGTAAACAGCAGGGCTTTTTTCATTCAGATTCTCCCGGGGCTGCAATGTCCCTGATTATCAGCTGAAGTGTTTCCATTCCGTTGAAGGTATTACGTTCAAGTTCGTAGAGCACGTCTATGTAATCGTCTTTCTTAAAATCCCTGTTCAGCCTTTCACCTTCGTTCCAGAAGAGTGCCGGCCATTTGTTTCCCTTTGATTCAAGCGTGAGCTTAAGGTGATAAGGTTCAGCCTTACCGATAAGCCTTGCATCAAGAACCTTAAGGTTTTTGCTCATGAACGTGAGCTTTGGATTCTGTTCACCGTAAGGTTCAAAGGTATCTACGGTTTTTATGAGGTCTGGATTCAGGTATTCATGAGGAATTTCTGCATCGATATTGTAGGTTTCCGTGTCACTTTCAAGCAGGTCAATCGCCGGTGCGAGCAGGGAAAGTTTTTCAAGGAAGTCATTCAGCCTTTCTTTTTTAAAACTGAAGCCTGCTGCAAGGTCATGGCCGCCGTGATTTATGAAGATATCGCTCATCTGGTCAAGGAAAGGCGTTACTGAAAATCCCCGGCAGCTGCGCATTGAACCTATTGCACAGTCATCTACAAAGGTGACTGCCATTGAAGGAACGTTGAACTGGCTTACGAGTTTTCCGGCAACGATTCCGGAAATTCCGCGGTTAATGCGTTCATCTATTACAACGCAAAGTTTTCCTGAGTATTTACGGATGCTTTCTTCTGCGCTTTCAAGTGCATAATTCCAGCCTTCGGTTCCAAGCTGTTTGCGTGTGGAATTGAGGTTAAGTATCTCATCAGCAATTGCCTGTCGTTTTTCTGCATTGCTTTCTGTAAAAAGTTCAACTCCGAGTTCCGGCCTTCCGAGCCTTCCGCAGGAATTGAGTACGGGAACAATGTTCCATGACAGGTCAGTGCTTGAAATCCTTTTCCCAAGCAGCTGCTGGCGGGAGAGAAGCTCAACGAGGCCTTCGCGTGCATGTCCTGCATTCAGGGAAGCGATTCCGTGCTTGAGGAAAATCCTGTTTTCGTTTTTGAGAGGCATTATGTCGGCAAGGGCGGCAAGGGCAACCAGCTGAAGGTCTCTTTCCTCGAGGCCTTCAATGTTTTTGAAAGTTGTGTAATAGCTTTTCGTCATGAACGTAACGAAAATGTTGAAAAAGCCCTGAATTTCTGTTGACAGGGACGGATTGTATCTTGCAAGGCGTGAAAGGTTTTTGAGGCGCATGAGGCTCAGGCGTGCAAGCTGGGGAAACGCTTTTGCAACCTCAGGCTGCATGTCCATTACTTCAAATTCAATGCCGTTTCCGAAAACCTGCGAAAGCATCTTGAGCGTAAGTGCTTTGTCCCATACGAAAATCTGGTGTCCCCTGAGGAATTTTTCAAGTCTTGTCTGCGTAAAGGAAACTGTTCCCGGAATAATCGTCTCAGTGATGCTGTCCGTTTCGACCAGATTTTCTGTCTTGATGCATTCAATTGTGTATGCGTCGTTTACCGGACGGACTGACATGAGAACGACTTCGTTTCTGTATAATTCACTTGCGGAAAAGCGCAGGGCAGAGCAGAGCTTATAGGCAACGGCACAGCCAGAAATATCCTTGAACGGATATCCTGAATCTTCGCATTTCGGATTAATTATAATTGCAGGTGAGGGAAGCTCTGCCGGCGGATTGTGGTGATCTGCAACAATTACGTCTATGCCGAGTTCTGCTGCATGTGCGATTTCCTCGTTGTTTGAAATTCCGCAGTCTACAGTAATTATCAGCGTTCCGTAATTTTTTGCAAAATCGTCAACAGCCTGCATGTTGAGGCCGTAAGGATCTGTTGTTCCCGGAAGACGCCAGGTAACGTCGATTCCCATTCCCTTAAGGCAGTTGTAGAGGACTGTCGTGCTCGTAATTCCGTCTACGTCACGGTCGCCGAAAATAAGGACTTTTTCTTCCTCTTCCTTTGCCTGAATGATTCTCTCGACTGCGTCCGTCATGTTTGAGAACATAAACGGATTGTGAAGGAATCTTTTGTCAGTTTCGAGATAGTATTGAATTTCTTCGCCGTCAGTTATTCCCCTTCTGACAAAAACAGATGCCGTAAGCGGTGGTATGCCGTATTTGTCATAAAGTTCTTTTGTGACAAGGCGTGAGACATTTTTTTTGTTCCAGTTTTTCATCAGCGTACTTCCTGACGGTTAAAAATGGAACTGAACGAAAATAAGTTATATGTAGTCATAAAATATGTTAATCCCGGTTTCATAATATGCCCAGACCGCTCTCAATTGACTTGAGTCTCGAACCGCAGGCAAATTGAATGATATAAAAACAGAACTGCCTCAGCTGTGTCATCACCTGTCCGTCTATTGAAATGTTCCTTACCTGTGCAGGTGAAAGTGACGCGGTTGCCTCAAGATATGTCAGGGCTTTTTTATCAAGAACATACATTTTTCCGTCCATTGACGTACATTCATCGCAGATAAAACCGTTGTCTGCTTCGCTGTATGCTCCCTTACATAATACTGCATTTTCCTCTAATTTTCCACTGATAAATGAACGTCCGCACTGACAGCATTCTGAAACGGACGGACGTATTCCCATTATTCCGAGGTAGCGCCATATAAACCTCAGGGTTCCGAGTCTGGATTCATTTTCGCTGCTCAGTTCCATTCCGTCGAGAAAGCCGTTGATCAGGGTAAAGGCATCCTTATAGCTTCCTGAACCTTTTGTCCTGACTGCAAGTTCGCTTGCAAAAGTGGCTGCATAGGATTTGTAAAGGTTTTCGCGGAAGCTCGGATGATATTTTTTTACGTCGAAGTCGGTGAGCTTGCAGGTGTGTTTTGTTTCATCTTTATAGAGATAGGCTGTTCCGCGGTTAAAGGGGCTTACGAGCGAGCGGAAACGGCTTTTTGCTCCTCCGAAAAGGGTAGCGTTGAAAATTCCGTGTTCGGGACTGAGAAGGCATACGTTCCTGTTGTTTTCACCCTGCCTTGTGACATTTAAAATCAGGGCATCGCACTGAAAATTCCGCACGTATTCAGTATAGACCTTTTTTTTTAAAGTTAAAAGTGCGTTTACCAATGTCCGAAAAGATGTTATTTTTACTTCCATGGGTTCATTTTTGGAAACAGGCAGACGCTTTTCAGCAGAAGTAATAGAAAAAATAAGGGAACAGATTGCCCTTTCTGACGGAAATGAAGTTTTTTTTACCGGAAATATAGACGCTGAAGGTCTTGTAGTTAAGGTTCAGGCCTTTGCCCGCGGAAACAGTCATGAAGTTCCCGTTCATGCTGACGGTGCGCGCAGGGGAGAAGTTCTTATTCATAATCATCCTTCAGGAAACCTTACTCCGTCGGATGCAGACCTTTCCGTTGCTTCAAACTGTTCGGAAAATGCGCAGGGATTTTATATCATAAATAATTTATGTTCTGAAGTTTATGTCGTCCTTGAACCCGTTAAGCCTGCCGTTACTCATAAACTTGATCCTGATAAGACTGCATTTTACCTTTCATCGCAGGGACCGCTTGCACGCATTTCGCCCATGTACGAAGAACGCAAAGGTCAGCTTGAACTTGTAACTCAGATCAGCCGTGTATTTAACGAAAACGGAATAGGTGTCTTTGAGGCCGGAACCGGTGTCGGAAAAAGCTTTGCATACCTGATTCCTTCAATTCTCTGGGCTGCAAAAAACCGTGAAAGGGTCGTCATTTCCACCGGAACGATTAACCTTCAGCAGCAGCTTACGGAAAAGGATATTCCCCAGGCAATAAAAATCACGGGAGAAAAAATAAAGGCTGTCCTTGTTAAGGGCAGGCAGAATTTCGTCTGTTTAAGGCGCCTTGAAGACTGTACCCGCGAAAAAGACCTTTTTGATGAAGATCAGGAAATCCTTGATAAAATCTATTCTTGGACAGAAGAATCAAAAACCGGAAGCCGGAGTGACCTTTCCTTCAATGTCAGTGAAAGCCTGTGGTCGCGCGTAAATTCTGAAAGTGATTCGTGTTTCGGAATGCGCTGTCCTTTCCGTGAAAAATGCTTTGTCCTTAAGATGCGTAAGGAAGCTGCTGATGCAAATCTCCTTGTCGTCAATCATCATCTTCTGTTTGCAGATATTGAATCAAGACTTGCAGGAGCAGGTTACGATGATACTGCAGTCCTTCCTCCGTACAGACGCGTAGTTTTTGATGAGTGCCACGGTATCGAAGAATCTGCGACAAGTTTTTTCAGTTCAGGCTTTACGAGGTTCAGGATCATAAGGCAGCTTAACTATCTTTTCCGCCTCAAAAAGGGAAGTGCAGCAGGCTTTATATTTACTATTGGTGCCCTTACGACAGAAGAAGATTATTCAGGTGAAATACAGCAGGAAATCTCCGTGATTAAGGATGCAATGGCCGATCTTGAAACCGTTACCGCTGATGTCATGGATTATTCGTTTTCGCTGAGACTGCACTCAGGCACTGCTTCACGTGCATCCGACATAATAAACCGCATGCATATCCTTCAGGCTCACATAGCGCGGATGACCGGACTGTGCCGCAAAATGATTGACGGAATAAGTGACGATGACAGGGATACTCCTGCCGTCTGGGAAACAAAAAGCGTATTAAGGCGTTTTGATGATATTGTGGCAGTTCTCAAGAATTTCAGTGAATGGGAAGAGCATCCGGACTGTGTATTCTGGATTGAAAAGCGCCGTCTTGCGTCTTCGTCTTCTTCAGGAGACGGTGTTTATTTCAGCTATATTCAGACACCGCTCGATATCGCTCCGATGATGAATTCCGGAGTTTTTGAACCGATGGAAAGCGTAGTCTGTGCTTCTGCAACAATCGGAACCGGCGGAAACTTTGAATACTGGAAAAAACGTACGGGCGTTTCCTTTGCCGAAGAAGAACGCATTTATGAAGATAAATTTGATTCTCCGTTCCCGTATGACAAAAACCTTCTTTTTGCAGTGCCGAGTGATGCGCCGTTTCCTGACAACGAGAATTTCCAGCCCTACATCGAAACTGCCGTTGCAAAGCTCATTTCAGCTGCCGGTGGACGAACCCTTGTCCTTTTTACTTCGTATGATTCCCTTCGTCATGCCTGTGATACTGCAAAAACACTTCTCCGTTCAAGCGGAATAACTTTTTTGAAACAGGGAGATGATGACAGGTCAAGGCTGCTTGCCACGTTTAAGGACGACAATTCATCCGTGCTGTTTGCAACGAACTCTTTCTGGGAAGGAATAGATGTTCCGGGTGATTCCCTGTCGCAGGTAATAATAGTCAAGCTTCCCTTCGGAGTTCCGTCTGATCCGGTTTTTGCTGCCAGAAGTGAACTTATTGAAAAAAGGGGAGGAAGCCCGTTTATGGAGCTCAGTGTTCCTGATGCAGTCATAAAATTCCGTCAGGGCTTCGGACGGCTTATCAGGCGGACGGATGACCGAGGCTGTGTTATAGTCCTTGACCGGCGCATAATTGAAAAGCGTTACGGATCGGTATTCCTGCGCAGCATTCCTGAAACAAAAAAAATGTATTCTCCGACAGATGAAATTGTACATTCTGTTGAGAATTTCATAAATTAGGGGTAAAATTAAAATATGTTCAGTTTTATAACAAATTTTATTACGATGGCATGTCTGGTTCAGACTGTAATATTCGATGCAGTTGCAAATATTTTTGCCTATCCTTTGTCAAAAAAACTCTGCCTTAAGATTTCAAGGCATATATCAAAAAAAGATGCTCCAAGAGTCTTTGCCGTAATGAATACCTACAAGCACTTTAATTTCATGGGATACAAAGACCTTAAGGATGAACTTCCTCCTCAGTTCATTATCATGTCAAATCACCAGAGCCTGCTTGATATCCCTGTTTACATGAACTTTTTCAGGGACAAGTCAGTACGTTTCGTAGCCAAGGATTCCCTGTCACGTCATATTCCGCTTGTTTCAGAAATGCTCCGTGCAGAAGAGCACTGTATGGTTCCGCGCCGCGGAAGTCCGACGGTTGCAATGAGGACAATTGATGCCTTTGCAAAACGCGTTGTAGAAAGGAATCAGATACCGGTTATTTTCCCGGAAGGAACGAGAAGCAAGGACGGTTCACTTGGAACTTTTTATGCAGCAGGATTCAGAAGACTTTCAGACGGATGCCGCCTTCCTGTAGCAGTCTGTGCGCTTGACGGCGGATGGCAGATTAATAACCTCAAGACTATTTTCAAGAACATTCATCACGGTTCATACAGGGTAAAGGTTCTTAAGATTTATGATGCACCTGCAACAAAGGAAGAGCAGGTTAAGATCCTTGAAGAAGGAAAAGAACTTATCCAGAAACAGCTGGATGAATGGCGCAGTGAATAAAAAAAAAGCCTGATTCAAGGTGCACTTATGAATCAGGCTCTCATATCCTTTTAGAAATTATTTGAAATCCTTAGGACGACGTTCTGTGCGTTTGCACTTTGTACACTCAGCAATGTTTCTGAGTCTTCCGTTCTCGTACAGAGTTTTCATGTTGATTTCACCACCGCAAGGGCAGATGAACTTGTGTGTTGTAACTGTAGTACGAGAGTTCTTACTTGCACCAGCCATGACTAGCCTCCAAAAATTAATAATCGATTATTTTGCAATAATATCAAAATTAAAACTTATCTGTCAATAAGACATGGGGCGATAATAATTATTTTTTTTACTCTATTGACGAGAGATTTTTACTTTGCTATTATTAATCTACTTTTTATTTAGGGGGCCCTCTTTTGGCTGGAAAGAAAACATCTGCAGAAAAAAGATATGCGCAGAGTGAAGTTCGTCGTCTTCACAACAAGGCAATTAAAAGTGAATGCCGTACTTATGCCAAACAGTTTGTAGAAGCTGTTCAGGCTAAGGACTCAAAACTTGCACAGGAAAAGCTTACAACTCTCGTTTCTAAGCTTGATTCTGCCCGCAGCAAGGGAGTTCTTACACGCAATGCAGTATCTCGCAAAAAGTCTCGTATGATGAAACTTTACAACGTTACTTTTGCTTCTGCAAAATAACTGATTGAACACCGCTTTGAGGTTTGAAATGTCTGACAAAAAAATTACTAAATATGATTTAGTTGATTCTATTTATCAGAATTCAAAACACGAAAAGCGGGTTGTTCAGGATGTCGTCGAGCATTTTCTTGAGCAGTTAAAGGAATCGCTCAAGGAAGGTAACTCGATAGAGCTCAGGGGATTCGGTACTTTTGAGCTCAGGCTTCGAAAAGGCCGTGATAAGGCACGTAATCCGAAAACAGGTGAGCAGCTTGCAGTTGCTCCGCACTATGTAGTTGCATTCCGTTCAGGTCAGGAATTAAAAAAATCTACATGGGAACTTCCCGTTGAAAAATAAGATCCTTTTTCTTTTTTCTTCCGTAATATTTTTTTCACTTTCATTTCCGGGTCTTTTGATTTCAAAAGGCTTTTTTTTATTTGCATGGCTATGCTATATTCCCGCTTTTTATGTCCTCAAAAACTTAAAGGCTAAAGAAGCCTTTCTGTCCGGATTGTTTTGGGGATTTTTTTCTTACAGTTTTCTGTGTTTCTGGCTCTATAAATATGATTTTGCCTGTGCGCTTGCCGTCTGCCTTGCAATGTCTGTTTTTCACGCTTTGCTCTTCATGATTATTAACGCCCTGTCAAAATACCGTTTTTCATATCTTTTTCAGTCCTCTGCCTTTACGCTCTTTGAGTATCTCAGGTCACTCGGCTTTCTGGGCTTTACATACGGAACACTTGGATACAGTCAGTATGAGATATCCTTTATCGTCAGGAATGCAGATATTACCGGCGTATACGGCGTAAGTTTTCTCATATTCCTTTTTTCTGCCTTTGCCGGATATTTCCTTAACGGGCTTGAAGTAATCAATGTTCAGGAACTTAAAAAAAAGTTTCTGGAATTAAAATATGATTTTATCTGCGTCGCGTCGCTTATCATCATATTTTTTGCCGCAGGAATAATAAGGCCTGATACGCCCTGTGCAAGGTCAATTGAAGTTGCGCTGATTCAGAGTAATTCTGATCCCTGGAAAGACGGAATTGAGCAGTATGAGAAAGAAACTGAACATTTAATTGCACTGACGGATGAAGCTTTTTCCAGAGATGAAAATATAAATCTTGTCGTCTGGCCTGAGACGGCTGTCGTTCCGGATATTATTTATCATTACAGGAACGGTACAGACCGGAGACGTCATGAGCTTGCCCGGAGGGTTGTTTCATATTTTGCCTCGAAAAACTGCTCGTTTGTTACCGGAAATAATTATTCTAAGGTTTCCGCGGGGGGTGTAAAAAGCTATAACAGTGCACTTTATTTTGAAAACGGATTTAACGGCCGGATTGAAGATATAAAAATCTATAATAAAAATCATTTAGTGCCGTTTTCAGAATATTTTCCATTTGATAAAATTCTTCCGACAGTATATAATAGCCTTGTTGAAAATGGTTCGCATTTTTGGACTCCCGGAGAAAGAATTGAGATTTTTGAATGCGGCGGAATAAAATTTTCGACACCAGTTTGTTTCGAAGACACATTTCCACAAATACCATCAAAAATGAAGCTGGCAGGCAGTGAGATGCTTGTGAATCTTTCCAATGATTCCTGGTCTCATTCTGAAGCGTGCCAGAGACAGCATCTTGCAGCGGCTGTTTTCAGAAGTGCAGAAAACCGGATACCGTCGGTAAGAAGCACCTGTTCCGGGCAGACCTGTGTAATAGATGCAGATGGCAGGGTATTGTGTGAACTTGAACCTTTTTCAGAAGGTGTATTGATTTTTAATGTTCCTATAAGGTAGTATTAGAATGGCTGTAGAAAAAGAAAGCAAAAATCTTACCGTTTTCGGACAGGAAACCGAATTTGAAGGTGTTCTTGAATTCTCGGATGAATTAATAATCACAGGAAAATTTAAAGGGACAATCAGGGCTACCGGAGAACTTGAAATCGATAAAAGTGCTGTCTGCGATGTGGACACAATCGATGCTTCTTCGATCGTAATATCTGGAAAGGTAAACGGAAACCTCAATGCTTCTGAACGCGTTGAAATCTGTGCCGGAAGCAAAGTCAAGGGTGACATAAAAACTGCCAGAATCCGTATCGATGATGACGTTGAATTCGAAGGTCAGGTTACAATGCTTGATACCGTACCTGACGTTGATTTGTTTTCGGTTGCTTCCAGTGAATACAAACAGACACTGATTGTCAAAACAGATGAACCTAAATAAATTTTAAATATACATGGAGAAAAATTAGTCATGGCATTACTTAGACGTCGTGCTCCAAAGTCTGAAGAACCTCAGACAGAATCTTCTCAACTTGAACTTGATGTTCAGCCGGAATCTTATGAAAGTGTACCGTCTCAGGAAAATGAAGGTGCAGAACCGGCGGCAGCTGAATCAGAAACTCCTGCTGAAGAGCCGAAGACCGTTATCCGCAGAAAGAGAATTGTAGTCACTAAGGCTGAACCTTCTGCAGAACCGGCTGCTGAAACTTCTTCGGAAGAAACTCAGGGAGAAAACAAAACTGCAGCTGATTCCCAGCAGTCAGAGAATAATGATGCTCAGTTCCATCAGGGCGGAATGAGGCAGCAGAGGTGGAACAATAACCGCGGAAACAGAAATGACAGGCGTCAGAGTTACCGCGAAAGAATCGCTGCAAGAAATGCTGCCCGTGATGAAGCAACAGCTGCAGCTCAGATTATTGAAAATCCTGAAGAATACGAATCTAAACCCCGCCTTCTTATCAATGACCTTACCAAAAAAACAATGCCTGAACTTCGTGCGATGGCTCTCGAATACGGATGCGCTGAAGAAGACATCCCTTCAATGAAAAAACAGGAACTTATTTTTGTTATCCTTAAGGCTCATACCGAGCACGGCGGATTGATTTTTGCTTCCGGAGCACTTGAAATCCTTCCTGACGGATACGGATTTTTGAGAAGCCCGCAGAACAGCTATCTTCCAGGTCCTGATGATATTTACATCAGTCCGAGCCAGATCCGTCTCTTTAACCTCAAGACAGGTGATACGGTTTACGGACAGACAAGAAGCCCTAAGGAAGGGGAAAGGTTCTTCGCACTCCTTAGAATTGAAACCGTTAACTTTGATGAAACCCGTGTTGCTCAGACCCGCGTTCCTTTTGAAAACCTTACGCCGCTTTATCCTAACCAGAAGCTTACGCTTGAAACTGTAAGTGATGAGTATTCAGGACGTATTGCAGATCTTTTTGCACCGATCGGAAAAGGACAGCGTCTTCTTATCGTTGCTCCTCCGAAAGCAGGTAAAACAATCCTTATGCAGAAGATTGCAAATGCCATTACCACAAACAATCCTGAAGTTTACCTTATCGTTCTTCTGATTGACGAACGTCCTGAGGAAGTTACGGAAATGGAGCGCGCAATCAAGGGTGAAGTTATTTCTTCTACCTTCGATGAGCAGGCTACCCGTCACGTTCAGGTTGCAGAAATGGTTCTTGAAAAGGCTAAGCGTCTTGTTGAACACAAGAGGGATGTTGTAATTCTTCTTGACTCGATTACACGCCTTGCACGTGCATATAATATTACCGTTCCGACATCAGGAAAGGTTCTTTCCGGTGGTGTTGATTCGAATGCACTTCATAAGCCAAAGAGATTCTTCGGTGCTGCACGTAACATTGAAGAGGGCGGCTCACTTACGATTATTTCAACTGCGCTCATTGAAACCGGAAGCCGCATGGATGAAGTAATCTTTGAAGAGTTCAAGGGAACAGGTAACTCTGAAATTAACCTTGACCGCAAGCTTGCAGAGAGAAGGCTTTTCCCTGCAATCAACATCAAAAAATCCGGTACGCGTAAGGAAGAGCTCCTTCTTACTGAAGAAGAGCTTCAGAAGATCTGGATTCTGCGTAAGGTTCTTGCTCCGATGGAAGATGTTGAAATCACTGAAATGATCCTTCAGCAGATGAAGAAGAGCAAGGATAACAAGGCATTCCTTGCAAACATGAATACCGGTTCAGCAGCAATGGATTAATCCGTAAACTGCCTTTGGTATTGATAAACTTGCGTTTTTTTTATAGAATTGTTTAATATTCTTGTGGTATTAACTTGCTTCCTAACAGTGATGGAATGATAGATGGAGCGTTTTGTTTCAAGCTAGTGGTGACTGGGGTTGCTTTAATATCGGGCAAGAAATAAGGAGTTATAACATGAGAGACGGTATTCACCCTGAATACAAATTGACAAAAATTACTTGCGTTTGCGGCAATGTAATTGAAACACGTTCAACAGCATCAGATATCCACGTTGAAATCTGTTCTGCATGCCATCCGTTCTTTACAGGCAAGCAGAAACTCGTTGATACTGCAGGACGCATCGAGCGCTTCAACAAACGTTTCGGCATCAAGTCAGCAAAATAAGCTTTTTATAAGGCTGTATGAAAACTCTCCTTCCGGAGAGTTTTTTTTATGTCACCGCCGGGCTTGAACCGGCAGTTTTTTTAACCTGCCGTCTGGATTTTCCAGAGCCTGTGTGCCTTCGTTCCCTTAAAATCTTCTGGAAGGGATTTTTCAGTCATTTCAAAAACAGCTGTGGCTTTTCCAGAGTCTGTTGATGACGGAATCAGGGCCGGATCGAATTTGAGCCGCTGTGAGTTTGTCGAAAAATACAGGGTTCCGCCGGCATTTAAAAGGTTGAGGCATTTTTTTACAAGCACACTCCAGTCCCTGTTTATATCAAGCGTGTTTTTTGTTGCCTTGGAATTTGAAAAGGTCGGCGGATCGAGAATTATGATGTCATAGCGGTTTGAACCGTCAGCTTCTGCCTTTTCTGAAAGCTTGTCATCAAGGAATCTTGAAACGTCACTTCTCGTAAATACATATTTTCTGCTGTCCGGATCAAAATCATTCAGTGCAAAATTAAAGCGTGCCCAGTCAATGTAGGTGTTGCTTAAGTCGACTGATTCAACGCGGCGGGCCTTTCCTTCTGCTGCATAGACAGAAAAACTTCCCGTGTAGCAGAAAAGATTGAGGACTGATTTTCCGCTGCATTCATCGCGTACTATTGAACGGAGGGGACGGTGATCAAAGAAAAGTCCCGTATCAAGATAGTCGCTGAGGTTAACCTTAAAAAGCTGGCCGCATTCCTGTGCATAGAATTCAACCGTACGTTTTGATTCAATTTTTTCGTACTGGTTTTCACCTTTCTGCTTTTTACGGAGTTTCTGGATTATGCGGCTTTCAGGTATTTCAAGCACGGAAGAAACTGCCTTAGTCATGCAGTCAAGCCAGGCCTGTTCTTCTTCATCGGATTTTTCATAGGGTCTTTCATAGAGATACAGGTGAACATAAAGCCTTTCTGATTTTTCTTTTGCAGCCGTAATGTCGTTTGAGGAAATGAGTTCTTCTTCTTTTCTGAGAAAAACGGCGGCCTGTGTTTTTGAGTCCATTCCGTCCGGGAGTGATTCATACAGATCTACTGCAAGCGGAACTTCCGGAATGTCGCGGTCATAGAGCCTGTAGCAGGTAACGCGTTCACGTCGTGCCCATTTCCTGAGCTGCCTGTATTTTTTTGACAGGCGGTTTGCAAAGATTTTTGCCTGATAATCATTCTGTTCCTGTGTATTCTGATTCATAATTTCCCTTGTAAATTCGTACAAAGAATAACATAAATTTCAGTGGATTTCCATAGTGTGTACACTCCCTTAAAAATCCTGTATAATTGTTTTAACTATCCATAATCTATTTTTTTCAGGAATCTAATGAATTATTCAGAATTAAATCTAAATGAAAAAATCCAGGCCGGCCTTTCAGAAGCAGGCTATGTTACATGTACACCGGTTCAGGAGCAGGTTTTGTGTTCTTCCCTGGACGGTTCGGATCTTTATGTTCAGTCTCAGACCGGTACCGGAAAAACTGCAGCTTTTCTCGTTACAATCATGCAGGAAATGCTTTCAGATGAATCTGATGAAAAGAAAAAAGCACTTATTCTTGTTCCGACAAGGGAACTTGCCGTTCAGGTTGAAGAAGAAGCAGCAAAACTCGGCAAACATACAGGCCTTCGCTTTGCTTCTTTTTACGGTGGTGTAGGCTATGAAAAACAGGTTGCCGACTTAAAGAAAGGAATCGACATTATAATCGGAACTCCGGGACGTGTAATTGACCTTACTGAAAGTCATCAGATGAATCTTTCCAGGGTCGGATATCTTGCAATTGATGAAGCAGACCGCATGTTTGACATGGGATTTTATCCGGACCTTCGCAAGCTCATTCACTTCCTGCCTTCAGACGGCGGACGTCAGACAATGCTGTTTTCTGCAACGCTTAATTCGTATGTCAAAAATCTTGCCTGGGAATACACACGCGGTGCAAAGGAAATTACGATTGAAGCTGAAAACATAACTGTTGATGAGATTGACCAGGAACTTATCCATGTTTCAAGCGATGACAAGATGAAGCTTCTTCTCGGTATTTTCAAAAAGGAAAATCCTGAGAGCGTGATAATTTTCTGCAGCACAAAAAAGATGTGCGAAATCGTATCAAAGCGCCTTAACATCAACGGCATTAAAAACGAATATATTATCGGTGACCTGCCGCAGTCAAAGCGCCTTAAGATCATGAATTCCTTTAAGGCCGGAAAAGTGACCTGCCTTGTTGCTACCGATGTTGCAGCCCGCGGAATTGACGTAAATGACCTTGCAATGGTCGTAAACTATGATCTCCCGAACGAAGCCGAAAATTATGTTCACAGAATCGGACGAACGGCGAGGGCAGGAAAGAGCGGAAAGGCATATACCTTCTGTTCTGAGAGGGATGTTTATTCACTTGCTCCGATTGAACGCTATATCGAAAAGCAGATTCCGAGCCGTGTTGCTGTTTCTGAGGATTTTGAAGAAGACAAGTCAAAGGATGTTTTCATCCGTCTTGAATCAGAAGAGCGTGAAGAACGCAAAGGCAGCCGTGGAGACGGCAGGGGCCGAAACCGTAAAGACCGCAGTTCATCCGGATCGTTCCGCGGAAAACGCGGTGAAAAAGCTTCATATTCAGGTGACGACTTTAAATCATTTAAAGGTGATAAATCCCGGAATACCGTGCGCCGTGCAAATGACGATGAAATTGCAAGGCTTTCAGGAATGTCCAGTGACGAGCGCATTAAGTATTTCAGGGAGAAATATGCCGGAGCTTCTTCTGCAGTTTACAGTAACGAAACGAAGGGTAAGCATCACGGCAGGGGTAAAGACCGCAGAAATGCTTTACAGGATAAGAAGAAAGAGATTCCGCCGAAGAAACTCGGCTTCTTTGCCCGCTTAAAGAGCCTTATCGGAAGAAATAAATAATAAAACTAAATGGAGATTACAGGAGAAAACAATGATTACAGTCAGTGACGTTTCACTTCATTTCAGCGAAAAACCTCTTTTCAAAGACGTAAATATTAAATTTACTGCAGGAAACTGCTACGGAATCATAGGCGCAAACGGCGCGGGAAAATCAACCTTCCTCAAAATCCTCTCAGGCGAGCAGGAGCACGACACGGGCGAGATTTTCATGACGCCGGGCGAGCGAATGGCCGTCTTGAGTCAGGATCACTTTGCCTTCGATTCTTTCAGCGTAAAGGACACCGTAATGCAGGGCTACCCCAAGCTTTATGAGGTTTCAAAGGCCCGGGACGAGATTTATTCAAAGGCAGACTTCACCGAGGAAGATGGAATCAAATCGGCTGAGCTTGAGGCTGAATTCGGCGAGCTGGGCGGCTATGAGGCTGAGAACCAGATTGAGCAGATGCTTAGTGGCCTTGGCCTTGAGGAAAAATTCCACGACAAGATGATGAGCGAGCT
>DGTU01000129.1 GCA_002394465.1 Treponema sp. UBA4328
CAGATGTGGATTCCGCGGTTGTTGATGAGGTCAACCTTGTAAACTTCTGCGCCTGCTTTTTTGAGGATGCGGCTTAAAGATTCGCCGAGTGCATCGTTTCTCATGTGACCGAGGTGAAGAGGCTTGTTTGTGTTTGGCGAAGAAAATTCCACCATGATTTTGCTTCCGGCGAGATGAGGCGTTCCTTCGTTATTGAGGGTACCGTACTTTTCGCCTTCAGTTTCGATTTTTGTGAGGATTGATTTTACGGCTCCTGCCTTGTCCATCTTGAGGTTAACATAAGGGCCTGCTGCAAGGACTTCACCGAGCTCTGCTGCCTTTGAGCCGATTTTTGAAACAACTTCTGCGGCAATCTGCGGAGGAGCAAGCCTGAGGGCTTTTGCGAACATGAACATCGGAGAACCGATATCGCCCATTTCAGGATTAGGTGAAGGCTGTACTACGATTTTATCAGCCTGAACAGCTTCTGCTTCAGGATTCTTTTCTTTTATGATTTCGTTAACTGCGTCTGCTATAAGTGATTTGAATTGTGATTTTGTGTCTGCCATGGCGTATATTCTATAGAAAAAATAATGCGGGCGCAATACAGATAATAAACGGTCTTAATTTCGAGAGCATTTAATTTAATAAAAAAAAATTGACTACCGGTCGCATAAAGTAAGTGAATGAAATAAAACGGCTACCGGTCGCGTTTCGGAGTCCAGAACAGCCGTTTACTTGCTACATTCTGTTTGCGGCAAAGGAACTATAAAAATTGCCGCCCAAGGCGGCAGCCGCAAACAGGATGTTTCTGGTCTCCAAACCGCTTCCTCCCGCCGTTTTATTTCATAATTATTTGTATAACCGGAAGTCAATTTTTATACAGACATATTATTTTACGTTATTTTCGGGCTTGACCCGGAAATCTATCTTCTAAGAGATTGCCGTGTCTAAGCACGGCAATGACAAATATGCTGTTCCTTAATCACAACAATGACATTGTATGTTCAGAGAATTCATAAATGTATGCGGGTCAAAAGGCGGCTTTCGATTCACTTTGAAGGAGCTAGAACGACAAAGCAATTCGTAGACACATATTATATTCTGAAACAAATATAAAACCTTCAACCGTGATGAGATAAGACGCATTTTGACACGCATTCATCTACATGCTTTCAGGAGCATAACCGTGATGAGATAAGGCATGTTTTTAGCCGCATACATCTACTATACTTAAAACTGATTTTTATGTAATATTGTTTAACTAGATGAAACTAACAGCTAGTATTATTTTATTTTTATTAACTTTTATGCTTTTCACGGGAATTTCTGGTTGTGCGGGAGTTCCTGAAAATAAAGAAAGCATCAGGAGCAACACTGTGGACACAAAAGTTATTGATCAGTACATTGACGATTTGATGGCAAAATCTACGCCGACTGCACCTATCTGGAACATCGAAAAGATCAAACTTGGCAGAAAACCCGGCTGGGATTACATCGACGGATGTATGATTATGGCTTTGCTTGAAATCTATCAGACAAGCGGTGACGAGAAATTCCTGAAATTTTCAGATGAATACGAAGACTACCGCATTCATGATGACGGCTCCATTGACGGATATGACAAGAATGCATGGAATATTGATAACGTAAACGGCGGAAAAAATCTCTTTACTCTTTATGATCATACAAAAAAGGAAAAATACCGCAAGGCACTTGATACGATCTATGCACAGGTAAAGGATCAGCCGCGTACCGCTGAAGGAAACTTCTGGCACAAGGCAATTTACCCGAATCAGGTATGGCTCGACGGTCTTTATATGGGACAGCCGTTCTATATGGAATATGACGTACGTTTCAACGGCGGAAAAAACAAGCAGGATATCTACAATCAGTTCTTCAATGTTTACAAAAACATGAGGGATTCTAAAACCGGCCTGTACTATCACGGATACGATGCTACAAAATCAATTTTCTGGGCTGACAAAAAAACTGGCCTCAGCAAAAACTTCTGGCTCCGTTCCCTCGGCTGGTACAGCATGGCCCTTCTTGATACGCTTAATATTGATGATGACCGTGATTCTGAAAACTGGAAAAAACTCAGGGAAATCTTTGTTGACCTGTGCGAAAGCATGATTAAGTTCCAGGATGAAAGCGGAATGTGGTGGCAGGTACCGAATTACCCTGGAAAGGGCAAGAATTATCTTGAAACTTCAGGTTCTGCAATTTTTGCATATTCACTTCTCAAAGGCGTAAGGACAGGAATCCTTGATGCTAAATTCCAGGAGAAGGGACTTAAAGCCTTTAACGGAATCTGTGAAAAATACCTTAATACTGACAACGGAAGGCTCAGCCTCAAGGGAATCTGTCTTGTTGCAGGTCTTGGTCCTGAAAAAGATACCCGCCGTGACGGTTCATTCGATTATTACATGAGCGAGCCAATCGTTGAGGATGATGCAAAGGGTGTCGGACCTTTCATCCTTGCTTACAACGAATACCGCCAGATAAAAAAATAAACTGATAATATTATCTGAAAAGAAAAAAGCCGTCTGTAAAACTGACGGCTTTTTTGTTTGTCTTTTATTTATTTGAGAAGTTCGTTTGCACGTTCAAGTGCGCCTGAAATGTGGTCGAAAATATTTTCCCTTCCCATCTTGTCTGCCATTCCTGTCTTTTCAAGAAGCATGTATGGCTGTGTATGGATTCCGGAAATGATGATCGTTATTCCCTTTCTGTCACATGCGGCTTTTGCCTGTTCAAGGGCACGGATTCCGCCTGCATCAAGGTAAATCGTATTCCTCATCCTCAGGATCAGAACCTTATAATCAACGCCGGCTTTTTCAACTGCAACTTCAAATTTCCTTACGGTTCCGAAGAAGAGTGGACCTTCAATTTCATAAACCATTGCACCTTTCGGAAGGTCAAGCTTCTCTTCAGGCATGTCAGCTGAATGGATTCCGCTTGTAAGAGCTTCACGTTTGTTCTGGACTTCAGAAAGATCAATCATTTTCTTGATGAAGAAGAAAGCAGCAAAGGCAAGGCCTACTTCGATTGCAACTGTAAGGTCGATGAATACAGTGATGAGGAAGGTTACTGCAAATACACAGATGTCAGATTTCTGTCCTTTTGCGAGTGACCTGATTGCCGGGAAGCCTGCCATGTTCCATGCGACGTTTATAAGTACTGCTGCCAGTGCCGACATCGGAATGTATGCAGCGTATTTTCCTGCGAAAAGAAGGATTGCAAAGAGGGTGAGTGCATGAACGATGCCTGCTACAGGAGTGCGTCCGCCGTTCTTGATGTTTGTAGCTGTACGTGCAATTGCTCCTGTTGCCGGGATTCCTCCGAAGAGTGGAGAAGCAATGTTTGCGATTCCCTGTCCGATGAGTTCCGTGTCGGAATCATGCTTGTCGCCTGTCATACCGTCTGCAACTACTGCAGAAAGAAGTGATTCAATTGCTGCAAGAACTGCGATTGAAACTGCCGTCGGGAAAAGTTCTACGATGCTGTCAATGCTGAAAGAAGGAACTACAGGCTTTAAGTCTGAAACCGTCGGAAGCGTAAAGTGAGGCGTTCCGTCTGCGAAGAAGCCGATTGTATCAGTTCTGAGTCCTGCATATTTGTCCAGAAGAATTGAAGTTACGGTTGCAAGAATAAGTACAACGAAGCTTCCCGGAATCTTCTTTATGAACTTAGACCAGATGAAAATAAATGCGAGGCTGACTGCTGCCATTGCAAGGGAATAAAAGTTTATGTTTCCGATGTTGAGGGCGTAGGTGTGGATTTTTCCGACGAAATCTCCAGGCATTTTCTGCATTCCTTCAGGGAACACCGTGTATGTGAGGCCGAGAAAATCTCCGATCTGTCCGGCTGCGATTGTAACTGCGATTCCGGCCGTAAAGCCTGTAACGATTGTATATGGAATGAATTTTACGAGACCGCCCATCTTGAATGCGCCGAGAAGTATGAGTATGACTCCGGCCATTATGGTTGCAACTGCAAGTCCTGAAATGTCGTATTTTGCAACTATGTTAAAAACTATGACAGCAAAAGCCCCGGTAGGTCCGCCGATCTGTACCGTTGAGCCGCCGCATGCTGAAATACAGAAGCCTGCTACAATTGCCGTTATGAGTCCTGCTGCAGGATTTACGCCTGAGGCGATTGCAAATGCGATTGCGAGCGGAAGTGCAACTATACCGACAATGATTCCGGCCGTAAGGTCTGAGGCAAAGGTTTTGCCGCTGTAGTTTCGGATGCTTTTAATGAGTTCTGGTTTGAACATGATTTACTCCGGGTAATAATAAAGAAAATTTTCATAATAATGCATTATTTTGCAGAAAAAGACAATATTTGCGGGATACGGATAATCTGCTCTATTGAACAGTAAAGATGAATTTTGTATAATTATAGAGATATAACAAAAAATGTGCATATTTATGCAAGATATACAGAATGCAGGAGGCAGGGATGTCTATAAGCGAGCAGGAACGCCATTATCTTGAAGCCATCAAGAGCAAGATTGATCACAGAATTCATCAGGGTACCAATATTACCCTGAGTGCCGATGAACGCAAACATCTTCTGTCTCTCGGTAAAAAAATTGACGTAAAACTTGATGAAAACGAACTTATAGAAAAACTTGCTGACGTTGCCCGGAATAACGACCCTATTGGCGTTGACCTTTACACAAAGTATGACGTAAAGCGCGGTTTGAGAAACGCAAACGGAACCGGTGTTCTTGTAGGACTTACCCAGATAGGTGATGTTGTCGGATATGAAATTCAGGGCGACAAAAAAATTGCAATTCCTGGAAAACTCCTTTATCGCGGCTATGATGTTGCAGACCTGATTGCAGATGCAGAAAAACACAATCAGTTCGGTTATGAACAGTGTGCTTATCTGCTTCTCTTCGGAAAGCTTCCGACACAGGAAGAACTTGATGATTTTACGGCACTTCTCGGTTCAATGAGGAACCTTCCGACGAACTTTACTGAAGACATGATTATGAAGGCTCCTTCGCGTGATATCATGAACAAGCTTGCCCGTGGTGTCCTTGCTTCTTATTCATATGACTTAGATCCTGAAGACCGTTCGCTTTCAAATGTCTTAAGGCAGTGTATCGAACTCATTTCGCGCTTTTCAACGCTTACGGCTTACGGTTATCAGGCAAAACGCCGCTATTATGACGAAAAGTCAATGTATATTCACAATCCGCTTCCGGATCTTTCTACGGCTGAAAACTTTCTTCGTCTTATCCGCAATAACAAGGCATTTACTGATGATGAAGCAAAACTTCTTGACCTTGCACTTATTCTCCATGCAGAGCACGGTGGCGGTAACAACTCTTCTCTCACTGTACATGTTGTTTCATCTGCCGATACTGATACTTATTCTGCAATCGGTGCTGCCGTCGGCTCACTGAAGGGAAGGCGTCATGGTGGTGCAAATATTCAGGTAATGGAAATGATGGATAACATCAAGGAAAACGTAAAGGACTGGTCAAGTGAAAATGAAGTCCGTGAATACCTGAGGAAAATTGCAGACAAAAAGGCTTACAATAAAACTGGACTTATTTACGGTCTCGGACATGCAATCTATACGGTCAACGATCCGCGTGCTTCAATTCTTCGTGACAAGGCTGCAAAACTTGCAAAGGAAAAGGGACTTGAAGACGAATATAACCTTTACAAGCTCATTGAACGTCTGGCTCCGGAAGTCATTTATGAACGCCACGGAGACGACAAGCGTATCTGCGTAAACGTTGACTTCTATTCAGGATTCATATATTCAATGCTTAACATTCCGCGTGAACTCTTTACTCCGCTGTTCGCTGTAAGCCGTATTGCAGGATGGAGTGCACACCGCGTTGAGGAAATTGTTGCCGGCGGAAGAATCTATCGTCCTGCATACAAGAATATTCTCGCTGAGCGGAAGTATGTTCCTATAGAAAACCGGTAGCCTGCTGAATCCATGGAAAGAATTGATAAAGTCCTGTCGCATCAGGGGTTCGGTTCACGCAGGGATGTAAAAAGAATTCTTCGTGACGGCCTTGTCCTCGTAAACGGAAAAAATGTCTATGATCCGGGATTTCTCCTTGACGTGAACTGTGATGAAGTCTGCGTTGACGGTGAAAGGCTTGAAATAGTCCATGACGTTTATCTCATGATGAACAAGTGCCGGGACGTCGTCTGCGCAAATAAAGACGGTGAACATCAGACCGTTTTTGATCTCGTTGATGAAAAATATAAGCACAAATTTTCCGGCGGGGAACTGCACTGTGTCGGACGCCTTGATATTGATACTGAAGGCCTTCTGATTCTTACGACAGACGGTAAACTTACGCACAGAATCCTTTCTCCAAAAAATCATGCTCCCAAAACTTATGCAGTCGGACTGCGTGATGAAGTCAATGAAGCTGACAGGGAAAAACTTAAGGCTCTTTTTAAAAAAGGATTTTTCGTAGATCATGAGGGCAGGGAAACTGGATTTGACTGTGCGCCTTCTCAGCTTGAATGGAATGTCACCGGAACTCCGTATGAAAAGGTGTGCCCGGGACTGAAGGTTGACTGCCTGCTTACGATTACTGAGGGAAAGTATCATCAGGTAAAAAGAATGTTTGCTCAGGTTGGAAATGAAGTCGTTTACCTCAAAAGGGTTGCAATGGGAAGCCTCGTTCTTGATGAAAACGTAGCATCCGGCTGCTGCAGGACACTTACACCTGATGAAATAAAATTACTCGGTGCAGATGCATCCGGGGATGTTGACATTGTCCTGTAAAAAATGTATAGTCATAAAGTACATTTTAATATTCAGTATAAAAATGGACTCGCAAAACGAGTCCTTTTTTATTGCAGGACGGAAGTATGGAATACGTTTCGCTGGACAGTTTTCCTCATTATTCGGATTGTGCTTCGTTTGTTGAAGGCATGGGCTTTTATCTTGTTGAGCTGCATGTTACTCCGATAAAAGGCGGTACGACACACATTTCTGCCGTAATTGCACCTGTAGATTCAAAGGAAAACCTGAGCGTCAATGACTGTACAAAAGTTCACCGCGCACTTCAGGCTCACCTTGAGGAAGTTCTTGGAACTGAGGATACAGCCATGGAGCTTTCTTCTCCGGGAATGGAAAGGAATATTAAAAATGCAGCTGAATTCAGGTTTTTTACCGGAAGGCAGATCCGTGTATGGGACAAAAACATTACGGACTGGGTCGGAGGCGTCCTGAAGTCGGCTGATGAAAAGTCACTGGTTCTGGAAGTTACAAATGAAGACGGTTCTTCTGTTGAGAAGGAAGTCTCTTTTGTCGATATAGCAAAAGCAAAATTTATTCATTTATAGGAGGCTTGATATGTCAGAAATGGCAGATGCGGTCCGTGAGCTTATCCAGGAAAAAGGAAACTCTGAGGAATCGATCAAGCAGACAGTAGAAGCTGCAATTAAGGCAGCTTACAAAAGAACTTTTGGTACGGCAGACAACTGCTATGTAAAATTTGCAGATGATATGTCTGATGTTTCAGTTTATTCACGCAAGACAATTGTCGACGGCGTTTATGATCCTGTAACTGAAATCGAACTGGAAGATGCACTTCAGATGAGTTCTGAATGTGAAGTTGGTGATGAAATTGATATTCTCGTAAATCCTAAGGACTTTGACCGTGCCGCAATCAGCAACGGAAAACAGGCCGTTCATCAGGGACTGAGCGAGAGCTACAAAAACACCCTTATGAGTGAATATAAAGATAAAATCGGTGAAATCATCATCGGTTATTATCAGAGGGAACATAACGGTTCAATTTACGTTGACCTTGGAAAGGTTGAAGGCGTTCTTCCTGTTAAATTCCAGAGTCCGCGTGAAATTTATGTTAAAGGTGACCGTATCA
>DGTU01000152.1 GCA_002394465.1 Treponema sp. UBA4328
AATGCATTGAATGTCCGCCTTCATGCGCCATCGTAAATACGTCCCTTATGGAATCTTCCTTGTAGTTCAGGAGAATATACGGATATCCTTTGTAAACTCCGCTTGAAAATGCCCCGGAACGTTTCCCCTTGTTTTCAAAGCGGTCAACCCATCCGTTGAGCAGGCCTCCGCAGAGAGTATCAGTATATTCTTTTCCGAGAGGTGCAAGTGCATTCCTGCAGATTTCAACTGACTGCTCATAAGTCGTCTTTACGTCAACATTTTTTACAAGAGGAACATAAACATCGTAATGCCTCAGTTCGCTTACGCCGAGAACCTTTTTGCGCAGGGAATAATACTTATGAAGAACCGGAAGGTTTTTGTGAACCGTATCAATGAGGTTTCTGTAAACTTTTTCAGGAACTTTATTTGAGTAGAGCGCCGCATCAAGGCTTGATTTGTATCCGCGGGCACGTGCATAGAAAATGTCCTGGTTAACATTGCCTGAATAAAGGGCTGCAAGGGTATTCTCGTGCTTTTCAAATACCCTGTAATATTTTTCATATGCAGCTTTTCTGACATTCCTGTCCTGGTTATGAAGGTAAAGGACAAAAGTTGACTGTGTAAGCGGCTGTTTTTTGCCGTCAATTTCAACGCCTTCGAATTCAAGGTCAACGTTCGTCAGCAGGCTGTAGGCATTTTCTGCAGTCTGTGAAGTATCAGAATGAAGCGAAAGGATTTTTTCTTCTTTTTCGCTGAGAATATGAGGTTTTGCGTGAAGTTCCTTCTGTATGAACACCTTATAATCTGCAAAGGAAGGATCTTCAAGCCATTCGTTAAGCTGGTTTTCCGGAATGGACATAAGTTCCGGGGAAAAGAACGACATTTCACTTTCTGCCTTTGAATACGCCATCAGGGCCCTGTCCTTGCGGTCCTGGGCAGAAGAATCACTTTCATCCGCCGTGTACTGAAGGCCTGCATAGTTGTAAACAGTCTCTGTCACGAGGTCAAGTTCTTCCATTGCCCTGAGACAGGAAAGCAGGGAATCTTTTGAAGCAAGTTTTCCCTTAAAGGAAGCGGCTTTTGCCGCAAGTTCAGGTATGGAAGCGAGGGATTTTTCCCATTCGTCATTATCCTTAAAAAGAGTTGAAAGGTCCCATTTGTATTCCTCAGGAACATCTTTTCTAAGCGGAATATTATCACTCATATCTTCACCTGCTTCTGACAAAAAACTTTTTTATCCGGCATTAATTTCGAACTTATAAACCATATCATCAAAATTGACTACCGGTCGCATAAATGCGGGTCAAAACCGTGCGCTGGCGCACTACACGCTGTTTCTGGCAATGGAACTTATTTAATGCCGCTTCGCAGCATCCACAAACAGAGTGTTTTTGCCCGTCTTTCTGCTCCCTCCCGTCAATTTTAATTAAATCCTTAACAGCTCGAAATTAAGGCTATTATTTATTTATTTAAAATAACCATGCTTTTACTGCGTAAAACCATGGTTATTTTAAATATACCATTAGTAGCATTATATCGGAATTGCGGATTCCGGAAATGCGCGAGGCCTGGCCGAGGGTCAGGGGCCTTACTTTTTCAAGCTTCTGACGGCTCTCCGAACTTAATGCCGGGATTTTTCCGTAATCGAAATTCTGCGGTATATGAAAATGCTCCATCCTGTGCATTTTTGCAACGCGTGCATCCTGCTTTTCTATATAGTATTTGTATTTTGCGTCTTCCTGTGCAAGTTCCCATACCAGGGGAGAAAAGCCCGGATTTTCTGCCGACGGATCCTTGAGAAGGATTTCAGTGGCCTCAGCAACCTGCGCATATTTATTGTTAACGCAGTCCAGCTGCTCCCTGGTCTTTAAGCCGGCTTTGAATGCTTTTTCACAGAGCCTTCTGTCTGCCGTATCATGCCTGAGCTTGAGGCGGTATTCTGCCCTTGCCGTAAACATTCTGTACGGTTCCTTTGTTCCGAGGGTAACAAGATCATCTATAAGAACTCCGATATAGGCCTCGTCACGACCGATTATAAGCGGCTCCCATTCAGGAAGTTTTTCGAAAGTATTGAATCCCTTATCCTTAAGTGAATCCCGGATCATGGTATTTATCAGGTGAGTTTCATTTTCTGAAATTTCCGCGAAGCGTTTGATTTCTTCTTCACTCATCTTCGGGCCCGGCTGGAAGGCATCTTTTTCTCCGCTTGCCGGAGTCTGACCGAGTCCCGCCCTTGCGCACGGAATGTCTCCGCAGAGTTTTATATGGGCACGCGCATAAAGGCCTGCATTTATTCCTGCAATCAGCCCCTGTCCGGCAGCTTCTTCGTAACCTGAAGTTCCGTTTATCTGACCTGCATCAAAAAGTCCTGCAACACGCTTGGTTTCAAGGCTCGGATAAAGCTGGGTCGGTTCAACATAATCATATTCAACGGCATAGCCCGGACGGCTTACGACACATTTTTCAAATCCGGGTAGAGTCCTCAGAAATTCATCCTGAACTTCTTCCGGAAGACTTGATGAAAGTCCGTTAAGATATATTTCGTCCGTGAGCAGGCTTTCTGGCTCAACAAAAAGCTGATGTCTTTCCCGTTCAGCAAAGCGCATTACCTTGTCTTCAATGCTTGGACAGTATCTCGGTCCAACGCCGTTTATCTTTCCTGAATAAAGCGGAGACCGCCCGATATTGCTTCTGATTATTTTGTGAGTTTCTTCATTCGTATATACGACATGGCACGGAACCATCGGCCTTTCAACCGTTTCATCGTCAAAACTGAAAGGAATTACCTCATCATCACCGTTCTGCTCTTCAAGGCAGCTGAAATCTACCGTATGGCGCAGGATTCGCGGAGGAGTTCCCGTCTTGAGCCTTCCCGTTGTAAATCCGAGCCTGTTGAGGGAATGTGTCAGTCCGAAGGCTCCGCCCTCACCGATTCTTCCGCACGGAGCATCATATTCACCGATGAAGATTCTTCCGCCGAGAAATGTTCCGGTAGTCAGGACAACGGAACGGACAGGAATTACCCTTCCGCGTTCAGTTACTACAGCCGTTACCTTCTGCCTCATTCCGCTGCGTGCAGCTTCAGTAAGTATCCGGCTCCTGAATTCCCCCGGAATGCTTCCCTTTTCTGCAGAAGTATCACTGTCAGGAGGGAGCGGAGTATCACTTGCCGTGGTAATAATATCGACGACCGTATCCATCAGCGTACTGAGGTTCGGAGTAGTTTCTATTGTCTGTCGTGCAATCTGAGAATAAAGGATTTTATCTGCCTGGGAACGCGGAGCCTGTACGGCAGGACCACGGCTTTTGTTCAGCATGCGGAACTGAATCATCGACCTGTCAATGATTTTTCCCATTTCACCGCCGAGGGCATCTATTTCACGCACGATATTACCTTTTGCAATTCCGCCGATGGACGGGTTGCAGCTCATGCGTGCGATTGAGTCAATTGTCTGAGTAATGAGGAGGGTTTTTAATCCCATGCGGGCACAGGCAAGGCAGGCCTCAGTTCCCGCATGACCGCCGCCGATAACGGCTACATCAAAGGAATCGTAGAATGACATCCGCTAATTCCACAAATTGACCGGATTTACGGCCTTACCGTTTTTATAGACGGTAAAATGCAGGTGAGGTCCGGTACTCATGCCTGTACTTCCGACCTTACCGATCTTTGATTTTGAATTGACATACTGTCCCTTGACGGCAGTAATTGCGCTCATATGGCCGTACAAAGTTTTATATCCAGAATGATGCGTTATGATTACATAATTTCCGTATGTATTGTTGAATCCGGTAGCAGTTACCTTTCCGTCGAGTGCGGCATAAATCCATGTTCCTGTAGGACATGCCATGTCAATTCCCGAATGATATGAACGTGAACCTGTGAAAGGACTTGCACGCCAGCCGAAACTTGAAGACTTATACCATCTTGCATGAATCGGCTTTTTGAAAAGGTCACCGTTTATTTCCTGAAGTTCAGCCCAGCTCAGTTTTCCGCCCGGTACATAAATCATCGTTCCTGCAGAAAGGTTTTCATCGGCTTTTCTGTTGTTTACGGAAGCACATTTTGCAAGTTCAACGGAATATTTTTCGGCAATTTTGTCGAGGGTTTCTCCGTCCTTCTTAACTGTATAGAGGATTCCAGGCATTGAAGGAATCTTGAGGTAAGTTCCGATCTGAAGGTTTCTTGATGAATGAACGCTGTTAACGCTGATAATCGTATCCTGAGAAATTCCGAAATTTTCAGCAATATGTCCGATCATGTCACCCGGCTTAACGCGGTAGACCTGATAAAAAAGTTCTTCGTCAGCAGCCGGCGGTAAATCAGCAGCAATCTGTTCAAGGGTTTCTCCGGAAACAAATGATTCTTCATTAACAAGCGGAATACCCGGAGTTTCAAAACCGCCCTGTCCGTCAGGATGTGAAGTTCCGCCGTTATAAATGGCAGCACCTGCAAGAACTGTCATGCAGGAACAGACCGTAACGAGAAGATACTGAACGGCAGATTTTGTCTCAATCCTTGAAATTTTTCTGGTAAAAAATCCTGTTATTTTTTTAACTGCATTTTTCATATTTACTTTTTACCGCACCCGATCAAATAAGTTTCAAATGACTCATTTCTGCACGCAACCGGCTTAAATCCCTTCGCAGAAGTAAAGATTTCCCTCATCATTTTGAGCAGAGCCTGCTGGTCTCCATTCTGAAAAATCTTTACGCAGAAGTTTCCGCCTGTTTTCAGCATTATCTGAGCATAATAAATGGCCATTTTTACGAGTCCCTGACTTCTGGCCGTATCGACAACCCTGTTTCCCGTCGTCTTCGGGGCAGCATCACATACTACCAGATCATAAGGCCCGTGAGACCTGATTTCATCAAGAATTTCCTTCTGCATCAGGTCACCCTGAATAAAGACAAGGTTTTCACCCTTAACGTCTTTTGACAGGGGATTAAGGTCACAGCTGACAACCTTGCCGCTGCCTTCCATCGAACGGAGCAGAAAAGTAGTCCAGCTTCCCGGAGCAGCTCCAAGATCAAGCACGGAATAATTCTTCTTTATCATTCCGAATTTTTCATCTATCTCTTTGAGTTTATAAACTGATCTTGCCGGGTATCCTTCACTGAATGCCTTGCGCGACCAGTAATCCGGTTTTTCGTAACTGTTATTAGCCATTCTTATCTGATTATCGGAATTTATTAAACCATATTTTAGTATAAATGTCTTGTATAATACAGAGGATTTTTTGCCCCTTCCCTTTTCACCTGCAAAAATCTTTATGCGACACGAATTGTTTTTTGTGATATAATTATGGCTATGAATCAGGAATTTTCACAGCGGCTTGAACGGATTGAATCTGTCCTAAACAGGGCTCTGCCCGAAGACCTTAACGGAAACTGGCAGGACAATTCTTTCGGTTCACTCGATGAATGCATAACAAAAACTCATTTCTCCCAGCTTGCAGAGCCGTGCATCCGTCTTGTTTCCCTCGGCGGAAAACGCTGGCGTCCGCTTCTCTGCGTCCTGTGCGCTGAAATGGCTGAAGAAATCCTTAACCGCGGAGAAGAATCCGTTAATACGGCTTACGAACTGACTCCTCTTGTAGAATTTGCACACACCGCATCACTGATTCACGATGATATAGAAGACAACGCAGACCGGCGCAGGGGAAAAGCTGCTGCCCACATTAAATACGGAACTGATGTTGCAATAAATGCAGGTTCCTGGCTCTATTTTGAAGCAGCCTCAGTAATAAAAAACACACGGCTCCCGGCAGAACAGAAATGCGCCCTCTATGAACTTTTTATGACTGAACTGAGAAAACTTCATCTTGGCCAGGCAATGGATATTCTCTGGCACAGAAACCTTGACCTGTTTCCGACTGCAGATGAATACAAGGCAATGGTCAAAAACAAGACCGGCACCCTTTCACGCATGGCAGTCAAAATCGGCCTTACTGCAATGAATGCCGGTGCAGACATAATAGAAAAAGCAGGAAAAATTGCCGAAGACATCGGAACAGGTTTTCAGATTCTCGACGACGTTACGAACCTTACGACAGGCAATCCCGGAAAAAAACGCGGAGATGACATTGTTGAAGGTAAAAAAAGCCTCGTCGTTCTGATGCACATAAACGAACACCCTCAGGACAGGGATATCTTTGAAGGACTTTTTGCCAGGGCACAGAAAGAAGGAATCGATTCCCCTGCAATTGAACGTGCCATTTCAATACTGTCAAAAGGCGGTTCAATCGAAAAGGCACGAAAACTCGGAAGCGAACTGGTTCAGAAAAAATCAGAAGAGCTTTCGGTACTGTTTGGAAAAGAAACAAAGGCAGGCAGCCTGATATCAGAGCTGTTTGCATCAATACATAAGTAAGGAGGTAATTTTAATGCTTGAAACTGTTGAAACATTAAACACGCAGGCCATCGAATTTGCCTCCAACGGTGACTTCAGGGAAGCAATTGCCTGCCTCAAGAAGGCTCTCGGAATGCAGAAATACAATTCCCTGCTCTGGTTCAATCTCGGGGTTACCTACCGTGATGCCGGTGAAACTGACGCAGCAAAAGAAGCTCTCCTCATGGCCTTTGAAATTGACGACGAAGACATTGATATCATTGAAATGCTCGCCTCACTGTATCAGAGCACGGGCGACTATGCAGAAGCATTAAAATTCTGCATGCTCGGAACATGCCTGTACCCTGAAAATGCAAGAATCTGGAATACGCTGGGAGTTGTATTTTTTAATACGCGCGACTACGAGGAAGCCTGCAACGCATTCGAAAAGGCAGTATCAATCAACCCGTATTATTATGATGCGCTGTACAACCTCCGCGACACCTACGAAGAACTCGGAAATAAAAAAGGGGCAGCCGTCTGCAGGGAACAGATGAAGCATATTTCCCAGGACAACCGCCCTTAACTGAACATCAGCGCTGATTAAGATCTTATCAGCCGTGTTCCCTTACAAGCTTTGAAATCTCACCGGCCATGTTGTCGAGCGAAACCTGCTTCTGTACGGCACCAAGTTCATAGGCAACTTTCGGCATTCCGTAAACGATTGCAGATTTTTCATCCTGACCCAAAGTCCATGCACCCTGTTTTCTCATTTCAGCAAGCTGAACGGCACCGTCTTTACCCATTCCGGTCATGATGACGCCGAGAGCCCTGTTTGCATAAACCTTTGCAATAGATTCAAACATAACGTCTGCCGAAGGCCTGTGACCGTTTCTGAGCGGTTCCTGTGAAAGCCTTATGACATTTCCGGACAGTCCGGTTTCAACAACGATATGATGATTTCCCGGAGCGATATATATGCAGTTTTTCTGTGTTACATCCCCGTCTTCTGCTTCCTTTACGTGAAGCGGACAGATTTTATCGAGGCTGCCTGCAAATTCCTTTGTAAATCCTTCAGGCATATGCTGAACTACAAGAACAGGCTTATTAAGGTCCGGCGCGATATTTTTGAATACTTCACGAAGCGCGTTCGGACCACCCGTAGAAATACCAATGGCAACGACTTCAATCCTGCCTTCCTTGCGTACAGGAGTGATGACTGCCGGTTCCTTAGGTTTAGTTGTAAGTGAATTAAACGGATTTTCTTCAACAGGCTTAGCAGGAGCTGATTTTGCACTTGCAGCAAGGAATTCCTTGGCTTTTTCCTTACCCATAGCTTCTTCGAGCTTGCGGTTAACCTGCTGTTCTGCTGCAAATTTCAGGTAATAGTCATATCCGTAAACAATCTTGCCCTTTCTGCGTGCGTACTGTCCGCCGTATGAAGCGACAAGTTCTGTAATCCTGTCAGCTACTGAATTAATGTCGGCAGATACAGAACCGTTCGGCTTGGTGATAAAATCACTTGCACCAAGTTCGAGACATTCCATCGTAACGGCAGCGCCCTTTTCAGCAATACTTGAAAGGATTATGACAGGAATATCAATATTCTCCTGCCGCCGTCTTCTCAGGAATTCAACGCCGTTCATTACAGGCATTTCTATATCAAGAACAATTACATCCGGTTTCAGCTGCGGGATTTTTTCGAGAAGGAACTGTCCGTTCATGGCAGTTCCGCAGACACTCATTCCAGGAGCAGCATTAATTACCCTGGAAATAAGGTTCCTCATGAGAGCTGAGTCATCGCATACAAGTACAGAAATATCGTCCATAAATACCGCAAGCCTCCCTGTCTCTCAGATTAAACGTTTTTCTGGTATAAACAGGCCCAGTCTGTTTTCAGGAATTCAAATTTTGTTTCCATACCGAACAGACTTTCAGAATGTCCGATAAAGAGATAAGAATGAGCACCCATTGCATCCCAGAAGCGGTCGATGGTTGCCTTCTGTGCAGCCTCATCAAAATAGATCAGAACGTTACGGCAGAATACGACGTCAAGGTTTCTTGCGCCTGAATCGTTCCTGAGGTTGTGATAGTCGAATTTTATCGTTGACATAAGTTCAGAATTAACCTGATAGCCTTTGTCATTCTTTGTAAAATATTTGTCGAGATAGTTCTGCGGAATTCCTGCAATACGGCTTTCAGGATAGAAGCCCTGCTGTCCGACCATAAGCGACTTAAGTGAAATATCAGATGCAGTTATCTGGAATTTATATGGCGGAGGAAGGATTTCCTTTAAGATCATGGCAATAGTATAAGGTTCCTCACCGGTAGAACATCCGGCACTCCAGATTTTTACGGTCGTATCACCCGTCTTTTTCTTGTTTTCAAGTACATGCGGAATAACATAATTAACAAGTGCATCAAAATGAGGCTGATTCCTGAAGAACCGTGTAAGGTTTGTCGTAACGGAATCCAGCATTATCTTCATTTCTTCCTTGCTGGACATTATTATCTGATAATACTGCTCAATTGTTTCAAGCTGTTTTTCCCTGAGTTTTTCCTTGAGACGACTGTCGAGAATTGAACGGTTGGTTGCCGAGAATGTGATTCCACTCTCGTCGTAAATTACTTTGCGGAATTTCTCAAATTCTGCATCTGTTAATAAGTCTGCCATAACATATATTATAACCCCATAATTTTTAAAAGTAAACTTCAACAATAAAAATCTATTATATTTACACTAAATTTTGTTCTATGGTAAAATCGTTATTACAGATGAAATTCAAGTTTTTGCCTGCATTTTCCCTTCTTCTCATTAGTTCCTGCTCGCTCAATTATGGCCGTGACATCAATTCCGAAAGTTCAATTCCCGAGCTCAGCTTTTCAAATGCAAATTTCAGGCGCATTGAAAACGGAAAGGAAAAAATCGTAATGTCTGCAGAAAAACTTGAACAGTACAAGGCTGACAATGCCTCCTTTGCCAAAAATGTCCAGTTCAAAAGCTTTGATTCAGACGGCAAAACGGAAGCAGAAGGCAGCTGCGGATTATTTTCAGCAGATACAAAAGAAAAAAAATACGGGCTCTATAAAGACATAAAGCTTCACCTTGATTCACAGGAAATGGATATTGAAGCACAGGCCCTCAGGTACAACGCAAAAACAGAACAGCTGACAAGCGAAAGGGACAGTGAAGTCAAAATCAAAAACAAAGACATTCAGACTTCAGGCCGCGGATTCAGCGCAAGCACGATGAGCAACTCCTATGCCTTCATGTATGAAGTTGAAGGCGAAGTCCATACTGAACAGGAAAAAACTGAAGCACGGCCGGAGGAGAAAAAATGAAGAAACTCCTGATTGTACTCTTCACACTCGTGACCTCAGCTGCTTTCTGCGACAACATAACCTTTCATGCTGACATGATGAAAGGAAACACAAAAAACAAAAACAAGCCGACGACCTTAATCGGCCATGCCTACATAAAAACCGACACGATGGAAATTTCAGCAGATCAGATTTCGATGAGCGGCGATGATTTCAGGTTCATAACTGCGGAAGGAAACATAAGCGGCAAGAACACTGAAAGCAAAATGGACTTTTCCTGCGAAAAAATGAGGTACGACCGCCAGACAAAAATCGTAAGGCTTGAAGATTCAGTTACCTTAAAGGACCTCGAAAACGAAATAGAAGCAAAGGCGCAGATCATTGATTACAACCAGAACACGGAAATTTCAATACTCCAGATTGACGTTAACCTCAAGCAGAAAGACAACACCTGTACTTCCGCATACGCAATATACAGAAAAAATACAAAAATGCTTGAGATGAGCGGAAACCCGAAAATCGTTCAGGGAACGGATACGTTCAGGGCACAGGAAATTACGCTCAACCTCGACACGCAGGAAATTACGCTCGACGGACGGGTAAGCGGAACCGTAACCGAATCGGAAAAGAAGAACCAGAACGAAGAATCTCAGGCACAGAATGCGGCAGCACCGGAAACTCCGGCAGAAAGCAATCCTCCGGAAGGAGAAATCCCGGCAGAACCTGAGCAGCCTGAAGAAAAGGAGATAAAGTCAGATGAGTGACGAGCTTACCGGCGGACACTGCCTTAAGGTTTCGAGCCTTTACAAAAGTTTCGGAAAGAAAAAAGTCGTTCAGGGCGTTGATTTTGAAATGACGACCGGAGAAGTCCTCGGCCTTCTTGGACCGAACGGGGCCGGCAAAACGACAAGTTTCTATATGATTGTAGGTTTTTACAAGCCGACTTCAGGTGAAATATTCCTGGACAACCAGAGGATTACAGATCTTCCGATGTATAAGCGGGCTCAGATAGGAATTTCATATCTTCCGCAGGAACCGAGCGTATTCCGCAAGCTCACGGTTGAAGAAAACATCTGGTCAATTCTCGAAACCCGCAGGGACCTTACCCTCGACCAGAAAAAAGAAAGGCTTGAAAGGCTTATATCAGAGTTTAATATCGAACGGATCAGAAAACAGCAGGCATTCACGCTTTCGGGAGGAGAACGCCGCCGAACCGAAATAGCACGTTCCCTTGCCATTGAACCGAAATTCCTCCTTCTCGACGAACCGTTTGCCGGAATCGACCCGATTGCAGTTGCTGACATCAAGGCCATGATAAAGCTTCTCGCAAAACGCGGAATCGGCATTCTGATAACGGACCACAACGTACGCGATACACTCGAAATAACTGACCGTGCAATCATCATCAGTACGGGACAGATTCTTGTTCAGGGTGACAAACAGACCATCATCGACAGTGAAGTTGCCCGGGAAATATACCTTGGCAAAGACTTCTCAATGTAAGATGCAGCGCTGCGTCATATTCGGGGCTGCACCGGTTGAAAATTACGGCCGCATAGAAAAATACCTCAGGCCGGATGATTATATAATCGCCTGCGACGGGGGACTGTCACACCTTGAAAAACTTGGACTTAAGGCTGACCTTATAACCGGCGATTTTGACTCACATGAAAAGCCTGATGAAGGGAATATAATTGTCCTTCCGAGGGAAAAAGACGATACCGACACGTTCTATGCAGCAAAGGAAGCATTGAAAAGAGGTTTCACTGATTTTCTTCTTACAGGAATGACGGGTGCAAGGATTGACCACACGCTTGCAAACCTTTCTCTCCTGATGTATCTGGCAGAGCATGGTGCAAAAGCACTGATACTGGATGACTGGAGTGAAATAAGCGTTATTTCTGACGGAACCTTTTATGTCGAAGATTCATTCAGTTATTTTTCCCTTATAACTCCGCACGAAAAAACAGAAAACGTTACAATCCGGAACGCAAAATTTCCGCTCACAGACGGAACCATAAAAGACACATACCAGTACGCCGTCAGCAATGAAGTCCTGCCGGGGGAAACCGCTGAAATAAGCCTCAAAAACGGAAAACTCATCCTCATAAAAGTATTCTGACAAAAAAAGGCCTCCCGGCATTATCCGGAAGGCCTTAATAAATCCATGATTTCTTAAAAAACTATTTCTTGGTCAGTTCCTTTACCTTTGCAAGGAGTTCTTCACCGTAGACTGTAGTAAACACGTCCATAACAGATGAAGTTGCCTTTGCAAATTCTGAAAGATCAGGAGTAGTAACTTTCATACCTGCTTCCTTGATCTTGGAAACGAATGAATCCGTCTGCTCCTTGATAAGCTTGCGGTCAAGGTCCTGGGCTTTTTTTGCAGCCTCGAGGATGATTTTCTGATCTTCAGGAGAGAATTCATCCCACAGGTCCTTGCGGATTACCAGAGGCATTGCATCATAGCTGTGATTTGTTACTGCCAGATACTTCTGTTCCTCAAACAGTTTATTGTTGTAGATAATAGGAATAGGATTTTCCTGTGCATCGAAAATTCCGTCTTTAAGTGCCTTCTTGAGTTCAGGGAAAGGATATGGCTTAGGATTTGCGCCGAGAACAGACATTGTTTCCATTACAATCTGGTTTGGCGGAGTCCTGATGTTGAGGCCCTTCATGTCTGCAACCTTGTTGATCGGCTTGTTTGTTGTAGTTACACAGCGGAAGCCGTTGTCGAAATGAGAAAGAACTTCAATTCCGAATTCATTGAGATTTTTGTTAAGGTCAGTTATAAAATCACTGTCCATAAATGCCCATGCATCTTCAAAGTCAGTAAACAGGAACGGCATTGCAGAAACACCGAGTTTTGTTGCATAAACGGCAAAGTTTCCTGCACTTGAAACAGTCATGTCAACTTTTCCATTGATTACGCCTTCAATAAGTTCTCCGTCACCACCGAGTTCGCCGCCGGAATGAATTTCAATCTTAATTCTTCCGTTGGAATTCTTTTCGACTTCTTCCTTGAAGAGTTCAGAAGCAACTCCGCGCGGATCATCCATGTTTGTAGAAAATCCGAGTGTAATCGTTGCAGTTGTAAGTGTGTTTGACTCCGGAAGATTTGCTGCGGCAGTTTCCTGATTTTTCTTCGAGCACGAAGCAAGCAGGAAAACAGATGAAACCAGCGCTAAAATTTTAGTTCTGTACATACACCGACTCCCCGACATTTTTCATGTCGTTATTATAAATTGCAAAATTATTTTTTCCATTTTCCTTAACATGGTACAGTGCAGTATCGGCCTTCTGGAAAAGGCTTCTGAAAGTCGTACCCTGTTCAGGGAAAAGTGAAATACCAATACTTGGCGTAATATCAACATTATCCTCACCGTTTGAATAGCATTCGGCAAGAATACTCTTTAAGGTCTTGGCTTTTTCCTTGACGATGGCCTCTGCATGAGGAACCGTACTTCTCAGGCACATGAATACACAGAACTCATCGCCTCCAAGACGTCCGATAAAGTCTTTTTCTGAGAATACAAGTGTGAGTTTGTTTGCCGTATCACAGATTGCATTGTCTCCGAATGAATGGCCGAGCCTGTCGTTTACCTGCTTGAAGTTATCCAGGTCGATTACATAGAGTGCACCGAAAATTGAATCCGGGTTCATTGCCATAAACTTGTCGATTGATTTTTCGGTATACATTTTATTCAGGAGGCCTGAAAGGAGGTCTGTCTGAGCAAGGACCTTAAGCTCCTGTTCATGAATTACCTGGGCATTTACGTTTACGACATTACCGATAAACTTAAGCGGTTTGCCGTCTTCAGAAGAAATCAGGCTGCCGGAAATCCTGTACCAGGCATATTTTCCGTCTTCCTCGATAAGCCTGAGTTCCGAATTGTAGGTATCGCCGCCGCTCCTTACAAACTCACGCAGATGCTTGAAAAGGGCACGTTCATCTTCATGGATTCTGTCTTCAATCTTTGAAACTTCTGAAAGGGGAAGCTTTTTAAGGTTTTCGCCGAATATGAAGTCCGAGTTACCCGTAAATTCAATTTCCTTGTGTCCGAAATCATATTCAAAAATCAGTGTCCTTGAACTTTCAGAGTTAATTGCATAGCGGGAATTGTCTTTTTCTACCCTGATATTCTGGCTGATAAGCTTCAATATAATTATGAAAACTGAGACAAATACTATCAGCATGACAACGATCAGCGAAACCGTAATCTTTGTAATCTTATTCTGCTGTGACAGGATGTAATCAGAAGTAACGCCAGAAACTACATACCAGTCGTTCAGACCGATCGGAGTATATACTGCAAAGCGATTTTCTGAACCGAGCGAATATGAAATGATTCCCGTTCTGTTTGAAATGATGTCATTCCTGAAGGAATCAAAGTCTGACAGCGAAATGTTCCTGCTGAGGAATGAAAAGACGTTGTCTTCAAAGCAGAGTCTGTTCTTGCTCGAGTTTCCGATGATGATTTTACCGCTTTTATCGATTACGAAGGAATAACCTTCTCCGCCGAACGTATCTACAGAAAAAATATTATCAAGGATTGAATATGCGAAGGTACCGGTTATGACGCCGACCGTTTCTTCTTTCTGGAAAATCGGAACAGCAAGGGTCAGAACCTGTTCATCGTCTTCATCTATCTGAATTTTGGAAGAAATCTGCGGCATACCCTTCATTGCTTTTTTGAAATACTCTTTCATGAGGATGTTGCCGGATGATTTTCCGTCGTAGTTTACGGTCATTCCGCTTGAGTTTGCAACGGCAATTCTCTTGAATTCTCCTACACCCTTTGTTGCAATGATTGCACGCTTGACGGCGTTATAGTCATTCATGTCAATTTCCTTAAAATAACGTGCCTGTGATTCAAGCATGGAAAGCTGGTCGTTAAGCTTAACCTGAAATGTTCCGGAATACAGGAAGGCCGTTTCCTTAAGGAAGCTGGTAGAATTCTCAGAAACCGTTTTCTTAATCGCACGCTCAAAGACTATAAAGGCTGCAACTATAAAAGGAATGATTATGAAAAATAAAAAAACATACAGCAGAATTTTCTTTGGAAGTTTCAGATTCATGCAGCACTCCGATCCTTTCCGGATATTTTTAATTGTACACTACACTTAAATTATATACCCGCGGTTTTAAAATTACCATAAATTTTTCGCTTTTTTTACGGCGGTTTTTCTGTTAAACTTTATTTATGTCCAGCGAAAACTCATTCCACAGAATTTCACGAAAAAAAGCCTGCATTATTTCTTCAGCAGCTGCACTTATCCTCCTTCTGCTTGCCTTTTTCAACTATGCAAAATCCTTTACGAGGCTTGAAAATGCAGAGCCGGCGACAAAGGAACAGACAGAAATCCTTTCACGCGTACTCGATTCATATTATCCTGTCCAGCGTTACAAAGGCGCAAAAAAACTTCCCTACCCGGTTACTCCGGCAGAACTCGGCGTATGGTCGCGTTCAGCAGTCCTTATCGACGCTTCAAACGGCTGCATCCTTTACGAAAAAAATGCAGATGACATAATTCCGCCGGCTTCAATCACCAAGCTGTTCGTAATGTATGTTGTTCTTGACGAAATAAAAAAAGGAAACCTGACCCTCGATGATATAATTCCTCTCCCGGAACGGAGCTGGGCAAAAAACCTTCCTTCAGATGCTTCAAGGATGGGACTCGGTCAGGGACATATAGTCACTCTGCGGGAACTTCTTGAAGGACTTTCAGTAACAAGCGGAAATGATGCGGCAATTGCCGTTGCAGCATGCGTTTCAGGCGGAACAGAACAGTTCATCAGGCGCATGAACGAAGAATGCCTCAAACTCGGCCTCACTAATACGCATTTTGTTGAACCGAGCGGCTATTCAGAGAAGAACACGACGACAGCACGCGAACTTGCAGGTTTCTGCCGGGCATACATCGACATTTTCCCGGAAGGACTAAAATTGTTTCATTCACTTCCTTCCTTTTCATATCCAAAAAAAGAAAACCTTCCCGACTGGCCTGAATACAAAAATACGCAGAGCTGGACAAAGAAGAATACGAATACCCTGCTCGGAAAACTTGAAGGCTGTGACGGCATCAAGACCGGCTACATCGACGAAAGCGGATACAACATTGCCCTTACCTGCATGCGTGACGGACAGAGGTTTATTTCAGTTACACTCGGCGGCCCCGGAAATTCAACTGCAGAGGGAAACAGAACCCGCGAGCACGACGGTGAACTTCTGATGGAATGGGCCTTTGAAAGTTTTGCTGATTACATTCCTTCCGAACACGTTCCGTCTGAGTTTGCAATTGCAGTTCCCGGAAGTTCTGACGGAAAATATGCATATCTTGTTCCTGCATGGAATGAAGCTGTTTCTGTTCCTCATGTATTGCAGGGAACTGCCAGAGAATGTGCGGAAAAAGTAACTGCAGGGATTAATTACCCGGAATATGTTTTCGGCGGAGTAAATGCCGGAACTGAATACGGATCAATTGAATATAAGCTCGGGGATGCCCTGCTTGAAAGGGTTCCTCTTGTAGCAGACAGGACAATGAAGCAGTCGGGAATTTTCGGACGAATCCTCGACCGCCTTGCATGCCTTTTATTTTAACTGAACGATTTCAAAGCCGTTATCAAGAAGTGCGCTTATAAGGATATCAAGATTTTCGTAGAGATAGTCCCTGCGTCTTCCGGAACTGATTCCCGTTGAAATGGTAATTACGTCTCCGTCAGCGGCATTTGAAACAAAACGTGAAATGATTTCTGATGAACTCAGGTACTCACCTTCCTTTGCAACTGCCATTTCAAGCGTTACCGTATCAAGGCTGTATCTTGAAGTGTCTATGTAACGGTAACCGCCCTGAGCCCCGCCCTTGAGGATTACGCTGTTTTTCCTGTTCAGAGGTGCATGCCAGAAGAGTGAAAGTTCTTTTCCCGTAGTCTGGAAAAATTCATCTTCATTGCGGGCAAGACCTCGCCTTATGAATTCTTCGTCAACAACAAAGCCCTTTGAAGTAAGGTCAGCAGAAGTATAGAACATTGAGCCGCATTCAAAGCCGCCGAGTGCAAGCTGTCTTGTTTCATTCGGATAACGTCTTATGAATTCACCGTTAACGAAGAAGGTGGCGGGGACATTGTATTCCCTGACGGCAGAAAGGATGTTGCTCAGCCCGTCTGCAGAATCAACTGCATCGAATGCAATCGAAACGCGTCTTCTGACCGGAACTTTAACCGTCGTATCAAGAAACACTGCCCTTGTAACAGGTTTGCCTGAAAGAGTCCTTACATACAGGGTATTTGAATACCTGCCGTTAGCCGTACTACCGGTAAACACGCGGTATCTTCCGTTCTGAACGGAATGCGTAAGCCTTTCAGACAGGAGGTTCATTGAAGTTTTCTGCCAGGTATTTCTGACCGTATCATATTCAAAAAGGTTTCCGCCGCCGAGCACGCTGTCAGCCACGATTCTTGTATCATCTTTCCAGTAAACGTTTCTGACGGATGAAAGGAACAGCGTCCTTACGGTTCCGCTTGTCTGGAAAGACGGATCAAGCCTCCATTCACGGACAGAAATCTCGCCGCCTGCAAAAAGGGAAGCATTATCATTCCACAGGTATGAAACCGGCTTTTCTCCAGGAAGGCGTCCTATAAGTTTCCATGAAGCAAGGTCATAGGCATAAAGGCTGTTTTCTGAACCGAATGCAACGTATTTTCCGTTGGGCGAAAGAACCGGATCAGAAGTATCTTCGAGGAAGGCAAGCTGGCGGAGTTTTCCGTTGAGGCGGTACACGCAGCTTTTTCTTTTGCCGTCATCGGTTGCAATCATGTCGACCCAGATTACACAGTCGCCGCCGGTACACCAGAAAAGGTTATAGCCGGTAACAGAACCCCTCATGTCAGTAAATGGCATTGAATATGTAGAGGCAAGGTACGAAAATCCCGTTACGTCAAGATCGAAGCTTGAAACGACGCGGTTTGCCTGAATGAGTATGAGCTTGTTTCCGCGGGAATTTACATAGAATTTATCATGTTCACTGTCAAAGGATACGGGAAGCCTTCCGCTTACAATTCCGTTGCCGACCATGTTCGCATAAAGTCCGCGGGTAAAGAATTCATTTGCATTGACGCGGTAAACAAGATCCCTGTCGATATAGATGAGGGTTTTGTTTCCGGCCCAGCACACGGAATTAATCGAGCCTTTACCGATCTTGCGGAATTCTTCAGTCAGCTGGATTTTCTGGAATTCTGCCTTCGGATCACAGAAATAAATCTGTCCCTCCTTTTCATAGATTACGACAGAACTGTCCGGAGCCCAGAGCACTGGAACCGTATTCGTCCTGAATGAAGCTGAAGAATCAATTATCTTTTCTGCAAAGCTTGAAGCGTTCTTAAGTATGAGTTCCGCGCTGGCAGTTCCGGTCTTTTTTAAGTAACACAGCCATTTGCCGTCCGGACTTACGCTCTGGGGAACCTGCCTGATTGATTCAGTCGGAATGATGTCCGTCTTTGTAACCCATGCGAGCGTTGAATCTGACAGTGAATAGCGTGCAGTTCCGTATCTGTTGCGCACCTGGAGGACAGCCCCCTTATTCAGAAGTTCCATTCGTTCCGGATAGCAGGACAGAACCTTTATGTCAGAGCATGTGCTGACGTTTGCCATGAATGCCGTCCTGTATGAAGGGCTTCCGACAACATCATGATTTACGCTGAAAAGTACCATGTCATGAGAATTGAGCGACGGATTTTCAAACGAGATTTCTGAATAAACACAAAAAGCTGCTGTCATAAAAACAGCAGCTGCGAGAGCCTTTAATTTCATTTTGCCATCTCCACGCTCAGCACAAGGATATCAAGATCCCTCTCAAGGTCATCCAGGGTCTTTTCCAGTGCATGGACTCTTTTTTCCCTGTCCATCGCCTGTTTTTCCTCGAGCTGTGCAAACACAAGATCAAGGCTTTCCTTATCATCTGCCTTAAGCTTTGATACTCCGCACCACGGGCAGTATATAAACTCTTTATCGATTGTCCTTCCGCAGGAATTACATACACAAACGCTTTTCATTTAATTTACCTCCCTTAGTGCTAACGCCGTATGAGCGTCAGAGGATCAACAAGATTTCCGTTTTTATACACAGTAAAGTGTAAATGAGGTCCCGTAGAATATCCAGTAGAACCTACAAGACCGACTTTTGTCCCCTGATCAACCTTCTGTCCGTTTTTACAGGTAATCTTTGACATGTGTGCATACAGGGTCTGATATCCGTTTATATGATTAATGATAACATAGTTTCCGAAAATATTGCTCCATCCGACATAAACTACCTTACCGCTCATTGCAGCACCTATCGGCGTTCCAGTCGGACATGCAAAGTCAACACCGGTATGATTTCTTTTCAGCTGGCTGATAGGATCAATTCTCGGACCGAAAAGGCTTGAAATCCTGTATTTAGCAGTAATCGGACATACAAAGAGTTCGCCCATTGCCTTTTTGAGTGACATTGAATCAAGCTTAGCACCCGGAATAAAAAGTTCCTGTCCTGCTTTTAAGTTCTGTGATGAAAGGTCATTTGCATCGCAGATTTCTTCGACGCTTACATGATATTTGGCAGAAACTGAACCGAGGGATTCTCCCTTTGAAACGCGGTGAATAAGACCGTCCATTGACGGAATGCGGAGTTTCTGTCCTTCCCTGAGGGCACGTACATTGCCGATTCCGTTTACGGCTATCAGTGTTGAAATATTCGTAAGGCCGAATTTCCTTGTGATTGTACTTATGGCCTCCCCGCTTTTAACGGTATATGTCTGGTAAGTTACGGTCTGTCCGACAGATACGGCTGAAGCCTTAAGTACCGAACCGTCTTCAAGAATGATGTTTCCCTCTTCATCAAATGAATAGCCGGCATCTTCCATCGCAAACTTGCTCATGAGGGAATCAAGCATTGCAAGCTCTCCGTCAAAATTATCTAATTCAACGGGAGAAGCAAACGAACTGAAATATGAAGAAAAACTGCATACTGCAACAGGCACTGCTATGCATGCAAACAGAGTAAGCGAGAGCCACAGTACAATTCCTGCATTTCTGGAAGCAGATGAAAAACCGGCAATTTTTGAAACAAACTTTCTGATTCCATGTTTTAAAGATATACGCTTTAATAAACCTGAAGCATTAAAACTTTTGAGGTTGTCTTTAATGTTTTTGAAATCGATTTCAGGCATTCTGAAGGAAGATTCTGCAGAAGAGCCTACGTAAGATATAATTTCCATGATATTATGAATATCGGCATTTAATTATTGAGTTTTAGCAAATTCAAGACATTTATAAGGAACTGATAATGGAAGAAATAGAAGAAACGGAAAAAAAGTCAGAAAAGAAAAAACATACCTGGGTCTGGATTATTTCGGCAGGACTGCTTGCAGGCCTTTTCCTTAAACTCTTTGTATTTGAATACCTGCACGTTTCTGGAGAATCAATGTCGCCGCTGATTGATGACGGCGAGACAATCTATGTAAACAAGCTTGCCTACGGACTGATTTCACCGCTCGGAGACAGGCTTCTCGTACAGTGGAGCGAGCCTGAGAAAGACGACATCGTCATCTACCTTTATGATGATAAAATAGTAGTCAAAAGATGCGTCGCAACAGCAGGAGATTTACTAGAATATTCGTTCGATAACGGATATACTTTATATGTGGGAGAAAAGGCTATTCCTCTTACAGAAATCCAGTATGCTAACCTTAAGAAATCGCAGAAAGTTCCGGAAGGCTACATCCTTGCCGTCGGCGACAATTACGCACAGTCTTTTGATTCAAGGAACTATGGTTTCGTTTCTGTAAAGAATATCCTTGGAAAAATCATATGCAGATGAACGGGTATTTTAAAACAAAGCGTCTTGTGTTCTTAGGTGCCGCAACCGCTCTGTTTTCACTGATGATTCTTGTCCGTTATGCAAAAATCTCAATGTCTCCCGTAAAACCTGCAGAAATGGCCGTTCCGGTAATACAGCGCGGAACAATCTACGACATAAACGGCAAACCCCTTGCAGTATCAATCAACCGTTACGACATCGGCGTTTCACCGAATGCAATCAAGGATCCTCCGAAGTTTGCCTCAGAAGTTGCAAAGATTCTTGATGAAGACGAAAAAACAATCCTCGAAAAAATAGTTAATCCGCGCAATTCAAAATACGTCCAGCTCAAGAAGCAGGCCGAACAGTCAAAATACGATGAAATGAAAAAACTCTGTGAACTCAACCAGTACAAATTCGTTCAGTTCGACAGAATTCCGGGACGCCGCTATCCTGAAAAATCTCTTGCGAGCCAGGTAATCGGCTTTATGGGCCGCAACGGAGAAGGTCTTGCAGGCATCGAACTTACCCGGCAGGACGTTCTTGCTCCGGCATTCGACCAGCTCAATCCTGATATTACTCACGGAAATAACATTTACCTTACGCTTGATGCAAAGCTTCAGTTCGACCTCGAAAAAATTGCGCTCCAGGCACAGGAGAAAACACAGGCCGAAAGCATAATGCTTGTAGCCGCAGAAGCCCGGACTGGAAAGATTCTTTCATATATTTCACTTCCGTCGGCTGACCTGAACGAATATTCCCTTGCAAGTGAAAAGCAGAGGCGTGACCTTCCTGCAACAGAAAGCTATGAGCCGGGTTCCGTATTCAAGCTGTTTTCAGTTGCATCGTTCCTTGATTCGGGAGCAATTTCGCAGAACCAGATTTTCAGGTGCGACGGCCTTTATGAAAAAAAAATGCCTTCAGGCGAAAGAATCCGCATCACATGTCTCGAACACCACGGAAACCTTACGGCAAAGGATGCGCTCAAATATTCATGCAACGATGCACTGGCACAGATGAGCGAAGGAATTGATTCAGATGCATTCCTTGACAGAATCCGTTCGTTCGGCTTCGGCGAAAAAACCGGCATTGAGCTTTCCGGCGAAGCATCTGGCCTCGTAAGAAAGACAAGTGACAGATTATGGTCTGCACGTTCAAAGCCGACGATTGCCATGGGACAGGAAATTACCGTCACAGCCCTTCAGATGGTTCAGGCAGCAACGGCACTTGCAAACGGAGGCATTCCTGTTAAGCTCACGCTGATAGACAAAATAACTGACAACTCAGGAAACATTTCCTACAGGCAGAAACCTGTATACAAAAACAGGATTATCAAAAAAGCCACTGCAGACTACCTTTTGAGCTGCATGGAAACCGTTGCAAAGGAAGGAACCGGCCACAAGGCAAACCTCGGCGACATTTCAATCGGCGTTAAGACCGGAACGGCGCAGATGGCTGATGCAAAGAACGGCGGATACTCTAACACAGACTTTGTCTCAAACTGTCTGGCAGTATTCCCTGTAGAAGACCCGGAAATAATCCTTTACATCGTAATTACAAGGGCAAAGGGCGAACAGTATGCAGGCCGAATCGTTGCCCCGGTAATTCATGATGCTGCAAACGTAATCATCGACTACCGCGGAATGAGCCGCGGAAACGCAGCAAGCCTTGCACACTCAGGCAAAATTACTATTTCACAGGGAAATACACTTAAAATTGAAAACCATGTTCCTGATTTTACCGGTGCTTCAAAAAAACAGCTCTTCAAGCTTCTCGCAGAACGCCGTGACATCAGGATCAAGATAACAGGTGACGGATACGTAACTTCCCAGTCACCTCAGCCCGGAACCCCTGTAACGGAGAATATGGAAATTGAACTCTATCTGGAATAAAAACATTTCCCTGTTCACGCAGAGGTTTCCGCAGCTTGCACAGCAGTTTTCCCTGAACGGAACGCAGGATATTCCTCAGGAACTTCTGGCTCCGGTTGAAATTATTGAAGCCAGAAACGGACAGAAAACTGCCCGTGAAAACTCGAGGTATTTTCATTCAGCATATAATCCCGAACGCGAAGCTGAACAGACCGTAAAAAATGCACGCGAAATAAAAAAAGACATTTTTACGGCAGTCTTCTATTCAATGGGCTTAGGCTATGCGGCAGACAAATGGGCCGAGCTTTATCCGAACGACAGCATCATAATCGTAGAAAGTGACCCGAGATATTTTTTTACGGCACTGGCATACAATGACCTCTCTCACCTCTTAAGGCAGCCGAACCTGATTTTTGCGCTTCAGGCAGACCAGAGCCAGGTAATAAACATAATTGAACGCTGCGGCGGAATAGCGCATGCATCAATCGTTGCAGTAAATGCTCAGGCAGATCACGCCCATGACTATTACATCGCACTCACAAGTCTTCTCGAGAGGAACAGGACAAAGGCAGAAATAAATACTTCTACCCTCGAAAAATTCTCGCACCTGTGGCTCCGCAATTCATGCAGGAACCTGGACCTTACGGCAGGGCTCGACGGAGTTGCACGCTATAAGGATAAATGTCCGCATGGTCTTCCGGCCCTCGTTCTTGCAGCAGGTCCCACGCTTGATGAAGTTCTCCCGTATCTTAAGGAACTCAAAAAAAAGTGCCTCATAATTGCAGTTGATACGGCACTCCGCGCATGCCTCAGGGCAGGAACGGAACCTGACTTTATCGTGCTCGTAGACCCGCAGTATTATGCAAGCCGTCATATAGAAGGACTTAAATCCCCTTCATCCGTCCTCATCACCGAAAGTGCAGCCTATCCGAGCGTATTTCACTTTGACTGCCGTGAAATAATCCTCTGCTCAGCCCTTTTCCCGCTTGGACAGTATTTTGAAAAACGGCTCGGAGCTAAAGGTGAACTCGGAGCAGGCGGTTCAGTAAGCACGACTGCATGGGATTTTGCCCGCATGTGCGGTGCAGATGAAATATATTTTGCAGGCCTCGATCTCGGATATCCCGGACTTCAGACTCATATACGCGGTTCTACATTTGAAGAAAAAATTCACAGCATATCTGACAGAAAATCAACGGCTGAAAAAGCAGGCATCGCATCCCTGTTTGCAGCCGGAGTAAAAAAAGACAGGGACTACAGCGGAAACGAAATTCTCACCGATGAAAAGATGAAAATGTTCGCCTGGTGGTTTGAAAGCAAGTGTGTTGAATACAGTTCCATAAAGACCTTTACGCTTTCACCGCGCTCACTCAAAATTCCAGGATTTGAAACTGCACTCATAAATACGCTTCTCGAAAGGCCGGATGCAGAAGAAAAACGTTCACAGTTCTTTGCCTGCGAAAAAGATTCACAGTTCAGAAACAATCCTGCTGAGTTTGCAGCCGTAAAGGAATCCCTCAGGGAAGGACTTGAAGACCTGTATAAGACTGCACGAAACGGAGTTCATTCAGCAGAAAGAGGTCTTGTATCGACAGGCTCACAAACCGGAAGATATTTAAATGAACTTGATGAAACGGACAGAAAAATTCTTGCAAGCGAATTAAAGGATGCAGCTTCCCTCGTATTTCCGACGGAGCGCAGGCTTAATGAAATATTTGATCAGACAGTCTTTCCAGAGGACAAGGCAAAGGCAGTCTTTCTGCGTGAAAAAATAATATACACCCAGTTAATGCAGGCAATTAAATCTTATCTTCAGCTGCTGTAAAAATCAAAAGGGCAAAAAAAAAGTTGAAAACCTTACACGTTTCCAACTTTTTAAATCATGGATATGCACCTGCGTATACAAGGTGACTGGATGTTGTGACTTTACGTCTCACCCTGTATTCCGATTCTTACCAATCTGATTCAGCAAGTACACTTTTATTATCGGGAATGTGCACAAAAACTTTACACCGTTTTGAAAATTATTGTTAAAAAAATCCCTCAATATTTTTAAAGTACATGCCGATAAATATGTTGAGGACTCGTATGAATTCGTTCCCTTTGCAAACAATTAAAAATCAGCAGTATTTCTCAAAAAATGTCGTACTGGACGAATCATTCATTCTTCTCGACAGCAGCCTCCCTTTTACGGATACGCTTCGCAAAGCCCTCATGGAATGGAACTTCAAGGTTGTATATTCTGAAGGCGAATTCCGCAGAGCATCTGACCCCGTTGAATCATCTTCAGGGCCGCGAATTTCTTCGGCAGCAGCACCATCACATTCAGACAGAAAGGTTCCTCACATTGATCCTAATTCCTTCGAAGAAGTAAGCTTTGAAGACGGTGAATTCGTAGTTGAAAACCCGGGCTCAGGCCACTCTTCTTCCGTAAACATTCCGCCTGCTCCGTCAAAAGCAGAAGCCGGTGACGGAATAAATTCAAACGTCAAGAAAATACTTGAAAATGCCCATAATGCAATCGGCAAAAACAACGACCAGTCCCGCATGGAAGTCGTTCAGAACGTATACAACGAATACCTGAATTATACGAATGCACTCTACACGCACTATGCGACCCACAAGGAACTCAATCTTCAGGAAATATCTGACACAATAAAAGACCTCTGCATGTTCATCCATGACAACAGACGCTATGTCCTCAGAATTCAGCCGACAGAAAAAGCCGGCAGGAACTTTCTTGTTACGCACAGCATGAGGACAACGGTTCTCGCAATAACAATAGGACTTCAGCTCAGGATGCCGCTCACAAAACTCGTTGAACTTGGCGTAACCGGTATCCTTCATGAAATCGGACAGACAAGGCTTCCGCCTCAGCTCTATATAACTGACAAGATGCTCTCTGCCCCGGAAAAGGCAAAGCTTGCAACGCATCCGGTCTTAGGCTACAACATACTTCAGGAAAAGGATTTCCCGGTCTCAATTGCCCTCGGTGTACTTGAACACCATGAACGCGAAAACGGTCAGGGCTATCCGCGCCACCTGAGCGGCAATCAGATTTCCCTCTATGCAAAAATCATTTCCGTGGCCTGTTCCTTTGAAGCAATTACGGCACCGAGACACTTCAGGGAAGCAAAAACTACTTACGACGCAATGCTTGAAATGCTCAGAAACGAACAGCACGCATACGATGATACAGTCATTAAGGCTCTCCTCTACAGTCTTTCCCTGTTCCCGATCGGCGCATATGTATATCTTGCAAACGGAAGGATCGCTCAGGTAACCGACGCAAATCCGAATGACCCGAAAAATCCGATAATCCAGATAATCGGCCAGAAGGATGAAAAAGGCAATCCGGTTGTCCTCCAGTCCGGTACCGACAAATACAAGATTGTACGCGTCCTCAACAAGCAGGAAGCAAACGACATCCTCAAAGCCCTCAAATAGAATCGTTCAGTTCTTTTTTCCGCATATTTTCACAATCTTTGTAATCTGATAGAATGCCTTGCTATGGATTTATTGAAGAAACTCAAAGAATTAGACGCTCGTTATGTTGAAGTAAACGAGATGGTTCAGGACCCGGACCTGGTAAAAGATCAGAAAAAATACAAGGATGTCATGCGTGAACACGGTCACCTTACGGCAGTTCTCGAAGTAGGAAACGAATACCGCAAATGCCTGCAGGGAATCGAAGACGCAAAAATGATGATTACGGCAGAAGATGATGCCGAAATGAAGGAAATGGCGCGCGAGGAACTTAAAGAACTTGAAGAAAAGGCTCCTCAGCTTGAAGAAGAAATCAAGCTCAAGCTCATTCCGCCAGATCCGCTTGATGAAAAAAACATCATCCTCGAAATCCGTTCTGCTGCGGGCGGCGACGAAGCTTCACTCTTTGTACGCGACATGTGGGAAATGTACATTCACCTCTGCGAACGCAAGGGCTGGAAGTACGAAAATGTTGAAGCCCAGGAAACAGAAGTCGGCGGCTTCAATAAGATTGTTACTCAGATTACAGGAAAATTCGTATACGGAACACTTCGCTGGGAATCCGGCGTTCATCGTGTTCAGAGGGTTCCGGCAACAGAATCACAGGGACGCCTCCAGACATCAACGGTTACGGTTGCAGTCCTGCCTGAAGCCGAAGAAGCAGACATCAAGATTAATCCGGGCGATGTACGCGTAGACGTAATGCGTGCAGGCGGTCCAGGCGGACAGTGCGTTAACACAACAGACTCAGCCGTACGCCTCACACATATTCCGACAGGAATCGTCGTAATCCAGCAGGATCAGAAATCCCAGATCAAGAACAAGGAAAAGGCATGGGAAGTCCTTCGTGCGCGTCTGTTCGACTTTGAACAGTCAAAGCTTGATGCAGAACGTTCATCAGCAAGAAAGAGCATGGTCGGAAACGGTGACCGCTCGGAAAAAATCCGCACCTACAACTATCCGCAGGACCGCGTAACAGACCACCGCATCAACCTTTCACTCCACAACCTCCCGGGCTTTATGATGGGAAACATGGACGAAATGCTCGATGCCCTTAACGTATACGCCAAGGAAGAAGAATTCAAAGCACTGGACAGCTGATGAAAATTCAGCAGGCAAAGCTTTACGGCAAAAAAAAATTAACCTCCTCTCCAACCCCGGAACTCGATACTGAGCTTCTTCTGCAGCACATCACCGGGTTTGACAGGACTCACCTGCTTCTGAACCGTGATACTGAACTTACGGCAGAACAGGAAGAAAAGTTTGTTTCCTGCATCGAAAAGCGGAAGACAGGCCTTCCTGTTGCATACATCACGGGGCACAAAGAGTTTTTCGGACGGGATTTTTATGTCACCCAGGATGTCCTGATTCCCAAACCTGATACGGAACTTCTTGTTGAACTTGCACTTGATGCACTTGAAGATAAATTCCGCTCACGCCCCGGCATAATTCCCACAGTATGTGACATGTGCACGGGAAGCGGATGCGTTGGGCTTTCAATAAGTGCAGAATGCAGAATCCGGAATGCAGAAATTAAACTGACTCTGGCTGATATAAGTGAGAAAGCCCTTGCTGTAGCAGGAAAAAATGCAGAGCGCATATTGAAGGCAAATTACGCATTAATCTGCACAAACCTGTTTGAGCAGATTCCCCAGTCATTCGACCTCATCGTAACAAATCCGCCGTATGTTCCTCATTCCCAGGCTATTGATCTTCTGAAGGACGGACGGAGCGAGCCACTTCTTGCACTTGACGGTGACGTAACCTCTGACGGAGCTTCAAGCGGAACTGATGACGGTCTTGCCCTTATCCGCAGGCTTGTACCTCAGTGTTATGAGCACTTAAACCGTAACGGTGTCCTGATTATGGAAACAGGCGAATACAATGCAGAAGAAACTGCAGGACTTTTCAGGCAGGCGGGCTTCCGCGACGTTCGTATTGAATGCGACATGAATGAAATGCTCAGGGATGTTATCGGAGTCCGCTAGGAATTTCAAGTTTCTGTTTTTCTTCAGGAGTAAGCTCACGCCATTCTCCGGGAGACAGTTTTTCGTCGATAATGATTCCGGCAAATTTAATGCGCTTAAGGTAAACAACTTCATTTCCGAGCGCACGGAAAATCCGCTTGACCTCATGAAATTTTCCTTCAGTGAGGATGATTTCACATTCTTTTTCATTCAGCCATTTTATTACAGCCCCCGCCGACTGCTGCTGAGGAGCTTTTTTCTCAGGAGGAAGGAGAAGGCCCTTTTCTGCCGCATCACGGTAATTTTTCTGTTCTTCAAAAGAAACGGAAGAGGCCAGCTGAACAAAATACGTCTTTTCTATCCTGTTTTCAGGGCGCGTAAGATAGTCAGAAAGTTTTCCGTCATTCGTAAACAGCAGAAGCCCTTCCGTATCTGCATCAAGGCGTCCCACAGAATGAAGCTTGACTCCGCCTGAAACCAGCTGTTTTTCTTCAAAATGTTCATAAACGGTCCTGTGCGAATCGCTGACCGTCGAACAGACTTCCCCGGCTTTTTTGTTCATCATAAAATAAAAATATTCGCCAGGGATTTTTCTGTGTCTCATGAAAGATATTAAAACAGATTGCATTATGAAAATCAATTTTTTTCTGCCTACGTTTGCACTAGCCTGATTTTTTTTATAGAATAAGTTTCTATGAATAAGAGCAAGAAACCAAGTTTCCGTGAGTTTTTAAAATCCCAGGTTGAAGCCGGACTCCCCGTATTTTTTGACGGCGGAATCGGCACGATGATTCAGAAGACCGGGTTCACAGATTACGACATTCCCGAAGACATTTCGATTGAAAAGCCTGAGATTATTGAAGACATTCATAAAGCTTATCTCAGGGCTGGTGCGAATGTCATCACGGCGAATACTTTTGGTGCCCTGCCGCTCAAACTGATTTCAGCAAAATATTCCTGCAAAGAGTATATCGAGGCAGAAATTGCCCTTGAAAAAAAATGTATCGAAGAAATTGAGGCAGAAGGAAATACCCGCCCACATTACGCTTCATGGGACACAAGCCAGATTGGACGCCTGCTCGAACCGATGGGCGACCTCACTTTTGACGAAGCCTACGAGACATACAAAGAGGCTGCAATCATTGCCGAAAAAGCCGGTGCAGAAGTTGCGATTATCGAAACGATGGCAGATTTACGGGAAGTCAAGGCTGCGGTTCTTGCCACAAAAGAAAACACGAACCTTCCGATTTTTGCCAGCATGACTTTCCAGCCCAATTTGCGAACTTTGACCGGTGCTGACATCCGCACGGTGGTGGTTTATCTTGAGTCGCTGGGAGTCGATTTAATCGGATTTAACTGCGGCGGTTCTTTGAGCGAAGATGACAAAATCGTGGCTGAGTTCATGCGATACGCCCACCAGCCGGTCTGTGTTGAACCGAATGCAGGATTACCGACTGTCATCAACGGAAAAGCGGTCTTTCTTGTAAAGCCGGAAGAATTTGCTGAGCATCACAAAAAATACAGGGAGCTTGGAGTCAGCGTTTTTGGCGGCTGCTGCGGCACGACCCCGGAGCATATCGGTGCAATGGTAAAGGCGATTGAGGCTCTTCCTCCGCAGAAACGAAAACCGTGCGAATTTGAGAACGCCTGTTTTATCTGCTCTTACAACTCCAGCGTTCAGATTGGAGGAAACGCAGGCCCTCAGATTATCGGTGAGAGAATCAACCCCACTGGAAAGAAAAAGGTCAAAGAGGCCTTGCTTGCCCACAACATGAATTTCGTTCTCGGCGAGGCGGAAAGCCAGATTAACGCGGGCGCACAGATTCTTGATGTCAATGTCGGTCTTCCGGGAATCGATGAGGCCGAGACCATGGTGGACGCCGTCAAAACGATTCAGGGCGCATTCAACACACCGCTCCAGATTGATTCGAGCGAGGCTCCTGTTCTGGAAAAGGCACTGCGCTATTACAACGGAAAAGCATTGATAAACTCAACGAACGGCCATCAGGATGTGATGGACAAAGTTCTTCCTCTGGTAAAAAAATACGGCGGGGCGGTGGTCGCCCTCTGCATTGACGAGGCGGGAATCGCTCCCACGGCGGAAGGTCGGGTTGCAGTCGCTGAAAAAATCATCGCGGAGGCGGCAAAATACGGAATTCCGGTTCGTGACATCGTGATTGACACCCTTACGCTCACGGTTTCAAGCCAGCAGAAGGAAGCACTTGAAACCGTCCGGGCGATTCAGATTCTCAAAGAAAAATACGGCTCACAGGGATTGCAGTTCGTACTGGGAGTGTCGAATATCTCTTTTGGAATTCCTCGGCGGGACATCATAAACTCAAGATTTTTCGCAATGGCTTTGTACGCGGGACTTTCTGCCTGCATCATAAATCCGCTCATGCAGCCCATGATGGAAACCTACTACGGCTACCGCGCTCTGGCAGGATTTGACGAAAACTGCCTTGACTACATCGAAAAATACAACGACACGCCAGCCCCGATTTATGGATTGACCGCTGAGCAAGTGGCGGCAGCAAAAGGGGCTGCGTTAGGGATTGTAGCCCCGCCGTCAGGCGTTCCGACCGAAGGGAGGAATGAAGCGAAAGCAGAAGGGCGAAAAGCCCGACCCGAAGAGAGCGATAGCGAGCGGAGGGGAACGCCCAAACTACCTGAAAATCTCACGGAATCGGAAAGCTCGCTCATCAACATAATCTGCAAGGGCTTCAAAGACTCGTCGCCGGACGCAACAAAAAAGCTGCTCGAAGAAGGAAAAGAACCGGTCGAAATCATTGACCGCTGCATCGTGCCGGCCCTGGACATCGTGGGAAAAGATTTTGAAATCGGAAAGAAATTCCTGCCCCAGCTTTTGCTCTCGGCAGACACAGTAAGCGCAAGTTTCGCGGTCATCAAGGCATTTTTGGAAGAGAGCGGAAACGCCCAGGAATCAAAGGGAAGCATCGTAATCTGCACGGTTTTCGGCGACATCCACGACATAGGGAAAAACATCGTCAAGGCCATGCTTGAAAACTACGGCTACACGGTAATCGATTTGGGAAAAAACGTCCCAGCAGAAAAGGTCGTAGAGACCGTGCTTGAAAAAGACATCCAGCTGGTGGGATTAAGCGCGCTCATGACAACGACTGTGGCAAATATGGAAGACACAATCAAACTTTTGCGCCAAGAGCTGGGCAAAGCGGGAAAAACCTGCAAGATTATGGTCGGCGGGGCAGTTCTCACGGCAGACTACGCAAGCCAGATTGGGGCGGATTATTACGCGAAGGATGCCATGGTGAGTGTTTCCATAGCAAGAGAAGTTTTCGGAAAATGAGAAATTGCCCTGCACGGATGCAGGGGAAAAGCAAAACAGAATTTCGTTAGAAATTCTGTCGAAGTGAGCAAACAAGGATGTTTGCGAACGAAGGTGTTTGGGAAGTAGCGGAACGGCGGAAGGTGTGTTATAATACAAGCATGACAGCAAACAAACTTGCTGCAGCTACAAAGATTCTCAAAAATGCAGGCTGCTCTGAAGTTTATCTTTTCGGTTCTCAGGCAACTGGCCGGGCAAACAAAAATTCTGATGTCGATTTGGGAATTCGAGGGCTGTCATCTAATTCATTTTTCGCCCTTCATTATGATCTGGAGCGGGCTTTGAATATGCGGGTTGATCTGGTAGATTTTGATTATCAGAAAGATTTCTTTGAACTTTTGCAGCGACTGGGAGAACTGAAGAAGATTGGATGAATCAACGAAAGCAAAAATTGCACTTGAAATCTCTAAAATCGACAGTCTTATCGAAAAATCATCAGTTCTGCTGTCAAAGTGTAATCTTGCTGAACCTGATTTCATTGAGTTGAACGCAATAGGCTCAATTCTACATTCTTACTATTGTGGCGTTGAAAGCATTTTTAACCTCATTTACAAATCAACTTATGGCAAGACACTTTCCGGCAATACCTGGCATAGCGATTTGTTTACGGATATGTTTGAAAAGACTGAAAAATACGAACCTGTTCTGCCACAAGAACTTTTCCAATCACTCAAAGAATATCTCGGTTTTCGTCATGTTTTCAGACATGCTTACGGTTATGAATTGGACTGGAACAGATTAAAACCTCTTTTTTCATCACTGACGGAGAACTGGAATAGCGTGAAGTGCAGTTTGAATGAATTTGTAGGGAAATAGTCTGTGGCGATTGCGAAGGAAGTCTTCGGGAAGTAGAAATTCCCGCTTACTTCCCTTAAATTAAAAAATTCTGTAATATTAGTTATCTCTGGCTAAGGAAGTTTTAGGGAATGACTCTTTCAAAAAAAGAAAAACGCATTGCTAAACTGGACGGAAGAACTGTTAAAAGCTTCAGGGCCATACATGCTTACAAATTCTATTTCTTTCATCCGAAAGTTTTTCCGTCAATCATAAGATTTGCCTGGTGCGTACTCAAGGATTTTTTTGCACTTCAGTTTAATCAGAAATTTTCTTTCAAAAAGATTCCTGTAATCAATGTTGATCATCCGCTTGATTCGAAAATTCCTTTCAATCCCGCAAAAATCAAGACTTACCTCGACTTTATAAACTTCTGGATCAGGCCTTTTGCACTTCTTACGGACAGAATCGGTGTTCACAGGACTGCTCCCCTTTTGAAGAAATGGGTCGACCTGATTCATCAGGAATATTACGAAGCTTCGAGAATGTACCGCTACCGCCTGAGCACGACCGAACGTCCTAAATATCACAGGGGACTTTTTTCCGTCATCCACAGCCTCGATCCTCACCTCTGCTGCGTTCCGAGCCTTCACATTGCAATTCTTGCCCTCTTCTACGCATACATGAAGAACATCTTCAAGGACGAAACTTTTACAGAAAAAGAACGCTTCCTCTGGACAACAGAAACCTACAACTACGCAATCGAAATCGCTGAATCCGTACTCTATGTAAAGCAGCACAGCGTAAACTGCATTCCGGCTGCACTTTATATGGTAACGCGCCTTTATCCGGACATGTTCACTCCGACAGATGCAACGAATTTCATCAATGACATGTTCCTGAGCGCAACTGACATTGACTTCAAGGACGCTTCTGCAATACGCGAACACATATCATTCAGTTACGAATGCTTCCTCCTTGAAGGCTGCATTACGAATGACTGGCGTGATCCTGTAAAAAAGTGGATTAATTCATATTCATTTGCAAATTCTGAGCAGAAATAGCAGAAAACATTAGACATTTCTTCAAATTCTGCCGAAAATGAAATGATATGGAAAATTTTTCTAAAACACTTATAGAGGCACTTGAAGCAAAAACTCAATGGTATGATTCACAGGCTCTGCCTGCAATACTCGAAAATTACAGGCTTCTGCACACCTGCGTAAAAAACCTCTTCGAATCACTTTCAAAAAAATCGCTGATTACCCCGGATCCATACAAAAAAGAAAAGAAAATTTCTGACATCAAGTCACCGGAATCAACTCCTTTTACGGATCAGGAACGCTCCCTCGTAATGGGAATGAGAATGTCAGACTACGAAAGCACGCTCGACTTCCTGTGCAACTACTACAAATTTTCCGTATCAAACATCACTATCGGCTCAATCAAAAAACTCGTAGACCTTAACAACTGGATTCAGTGGACAAGTTTTACTCCGAACAGTCCGCGAATCATCACCCGCTCCCTTGCAAACATGGTACAGACCCTCAGGACAAGCGCCGACACCCTCAACACAAGCCTCCTGAATGACAGCATCTCAAAGGCTTCACGCGCAATGGGAGAAATCAATGCAGCCCTCAAGGAATACACGGATTTCCAGAAAGAGCTTTACAAGGGAAACATCAGGAAACATGTTTTTGAATCTCCGAATTTCAGCATGGAAAAAGCAATGGCTTCTGCAACGGATGAAATGGCGAACATCAAGAAGTGCTTTGCCTCTGCGATGGGAAAAACACCTTTCTACAACGATCTCGTAGAAGAAATCATTCAGGAAGACCACGCACAGGATAAGGAACAGCTTCAACAGAAAGTCCTTGCCAAACTCGACATCAAGAAAGAAGAAACCTCCCAGAAAGAAACCAAAGTCGACACAAAAGACATGCTGATGGGTGCCGTAAGGGTTCTCGGTGCAATGACGCCGCAGTTAATCCAGACCTTCAACAAAATCCGTGAAAATCATGACCTTCTCGAAAGCGAACACAATTCCTTCATGGATAAACTCAAGAAGGCCCTCAAAAAGGCATTTAACCTTCCTGAAAAGCCTACGGTTTATACCGTTACAATCGTCGAGCAGAGTACGGATACAAGGCGCACCGAAAAAGTAAACTATCAGAATTTCATTGCTGACATCGCTTCACGTTCACGCCGGTATCAGTCAGTAACAGCGAAAGGCCATCCGGGATACGACAAAATCTATTCCATGGAAGAAACAAAAATCCTTGATTTTGTAAACAAGCAGATTCAGGAAACACAGAGACTCATAACCATACTCAACGCTCTTGATGAGTATTTCAAGTCAGCCGCTCTTCCTCAGAACAAGCCTAAAGTCAAAGGCATCAAGATGGAAATTACGGCCCTCAAAAACTGTCTGGTCAAGTCAAACCAGCACAGGGCTGAATATTCTGCCTACATCGAAGAAGAGCAGCAGATGAAAAAACTTGGAATCAAACTTTAGGAAACTGCAGATGAAATTACTCAAAAAATCATTTTTTATACTTATGGTATTTCTTTCGGCCGCAATGTTTGCTGACGAGCCGGACGATTCAATTCTTGCAGAAGAAGAAAAAGAAGATACAGCCGTACAGAATAATTATCCGCAGCATGAACTGAACGTAATCATGTCTGCATACCGCCTCAACCTGAATCCTGCACTTGCCTCATACAACTCAGAGGCACAGATTTTAAATGCCCTTTATGAAGGCCTTTTTAACTATGATTCAAAGACGCTTGCTCCCATTCCTGCAATTGCAGAAAGCTTCAAGATTTCAAAAAATAAAAAACGCTGGACGTTCACTATCCGCAAAAACTGTGCCTTCAGTGACGGAACGCCGATAACCGCACAGACCGTAAGGGATTCATGGATTTCTCTCCTCAGTACGCCAGACGCTCCGTATGCGAGCCTTCTTGACTGCATCGTAAATGCCGCAGATTTCAGGAACGGTAAGGCAAAGGCTGAAGCTGTAGGAATAAATGCAAAGGATGACCAGACCCTCATAGTAAACCTCAATTCACCGACAGCACATTTTAACCGCATTCTCTGTCACCATGCTTTTTCCGTAACAAAAAAGGACCTCAGCGCTTACAGCGGAGCATATGCAGTCGACAGAAACGAAAAAAACAGCCTTCACCTCATCAAAAACATGCATTACTGGGACGAAAAGCACGTTCAGATTCCTTCAATTCAGATAAGCCTCAGCAATGATGAAACAGAAAACACATGGCTTTTCAACACGGGAAGAACAGACTGGATAATGAGCATCGTCGACAGCAACAAGCTTCTCAACAAGAATACAATCCGCCTGAGCGCAATATTCGGAACGACATACCTGTTCTTTAACTGCAAGAATTCTCCGTGGGATAAGGCAGATTTCAGGAATGCACTTCTGACTGCAGTTCCATGGAAAGAGCTCAGGAGCAGCCACCTGATTCCTGCAACAACACTTGTCTACCCTATTTCAGGCTACACTTCTCCGGAAGGACTTACGGAAACAAGCGAAGAAGATGCGCTTGAAATGATGAAGGAAGCAAGGAAAAAGGCCGGCATTAAAGAAGATGAAATACTTTCCGTTACATATGCGGTTTCTTCTGGTTCAGAAGTACACAAAAAACAGGCTGAGATTCTTAAAAAAGCATGGGAAAAGCTCGGCGTAGAACTTAAAGTTCAGACTACAACTGAAGACAGATACATTGAATCTATTTCCGGCTGGAATGCAGATATCTTCTCATATTCCTGGATTGGCGATTATGCAGATCCGAGCGCCTTCCTCGAACTTTTCCGTGAAGGCTCAACATTAAACGAAACTGCCTGGAAAAACAGCGAATTCACAAAGACCCTGACAGAATCTGACGGCATGACAAACCAGAGCGAACGCTACAAACTTCTTTCGAAGGCAGAAGAGATTCTGTTAAATGACGGAGTTGTAATGCCTGTAGGTCATTCACTGTCACTTCATGCCATCGACCTCAACAGCATAGGCGGCTGGTACACGAATGCGCTGGACATTCATCCTTTCAGGACAATGTTCTTCAGGGCAAACACGGCACCCCGCATCAAGAACATCGCACTGAAATAGACTGTTTATTTTTTGAGGACTTCTGAAGCTGCAGAGAATATTCCTGCCATATTCTGAATGTCAGCAGGAATGATGATTTTTGTCGCCTTTCCGTCTGCGGCTTTTTCAAATGCTTCAAGGCTTCTGAGGCGTATTACGGCTTCATCCGGGGCAGCCTGCTTTATCATTGCAAGTCCCTGAGCCGTGGCCTTCTGAACTTCTATTATGGCTTCTGCTTCACCCTTTGCCTTCTGAACGGCAACTTCCTTTGCAGCTTCTGCTTCGAGAATCATTGCCTGCTTCTTGCCTTCAGCGATGAGGATCTGAGACTGTTTCTGTCCTTCGGCAATAAGAATCTGTTCACGCCTTTCACGTTCTGCGCGCATCTGTTTTTCCATTGCATCCCTGATGGCAACAGGCGGTTCAATATTCTTTACTTCAACCCTTGTCACCTTTATTCCCCACGGGTCAGTTGCTTCATCAAGAATGGAACGCATTTTTGAATTGATAACGTCGCGGCTCGTAAGAGTCTCATCAAGTTCAAGTTCACCGATAATATTCCTCAAGGTTGTAGCCGACAGGTTTTCAAGCGCATTCATCGGGTTTTCAACGCCGTATGTATAAAGCTTCGGATCCGTAATCTGACAGTAAACGACCGTATCAATCTGCATCGTTACGTTATCCTTTGTAATTACGGGCTGCGGCGGAAAATCCATTACTTTTTCCTTGAGGAGCATTACGCTTGCAACCCGGTCAATGAAGGGAAGCTTTATATGCATTCCGACATTCCAGGTAGTACAGTATGCACCGAGACGCTCAATGACATAGGCCTTTGACTGAGGTACTATCCTGATGTTCACGAGAATAAGCAGAAGAATTACAGCAAGAATTGCAATTGAAATATAGACCATGTTACTCATGATTTTCCTCCTGTTTCGGTTCGACTATAAGGGTATTGCCGTCTACGCGTCTGATGATGCAGACCCTGCCTTCAGGTATGTTTTCTCCTGACAGTGCAAGTGCTGCCCAGATAACGCCGTTTACAGCCTTTACCTCTCCCTTATTGAATCTTTCAACACCCTTTACGACAAGGACTTCCTGCCCTTCAAGCGTATTTACATTCGTGACGTTTTTTTCAAGCTTAAGTTTTTTCATTACAAAAGGCCGCGTAAATATGACAAGAAGAATTGCCATTACGAGGAACAGAAGCAGCTGCCACCTGAAGTCCATCCCGGAACGCGAGACAAAAATCATTATAAAGGCACTTAAGGCGCCCCAGATGCTTACGAGGGCAAAAGTCGTCATGGCTTCCACAACAATGCAGAGCACCATAATACCAAGCCAGAACCACTGAAGGTGTGAACAAATTATTTCAATCATTTTTTAAATATAGCACCACCCGGGCAAATACACAAATAATATTTAATTGAATAAAACCCCCGAAAAGCCTATAATAGAGCATAATTTTCACTTCATTATAACGAGGATTTTTATGGTAATTCTTACTTTGAACTGCGGTTCTTCTTCCGCAAAGTATCAGGTTTATGACTGGGACAACAAAGATGTTTTGGCAACTGGCGTTGTTGAGCGCGTTACTCAGGACGGTTCAGTAATCACACACAAACCAAAAGGAAAGGACAAGTTCGTTCTCGAAAGCCCTTGCCCGACTCACAAAGAAGCTATCGAATTGATTCTTAACGCAATCACAGACAAAGAGCACGGCGTTATCACAGACATGAGCGTTATCGGCGCTGTCGGTCACCGAGTTCTTCACGGCGGAGACAAATTCACAAAATCTGTTAAAGTCACTCCTGAAGTTCTGGAGACATTCCGCTCAGTTCAGGATTTGGGACCTCTCCACAACCCTGCAAACATCATGGGTATCGAGGCTGCCCAGAAGGTTCTTCCGAACGTTCCTCATGTTGCAGTTCTCGACACAGCATGGCACCAGACAA
>DGTU01000122.1 GCA_002394465.1 Treponema sp. UBA4328
ATCTGGTATCGTTACACTCGTAAGATTACTACAGTTTCTAAATACATCGCTTTTAATATTTAACAGTCCAGTTGTACCACTCAAATCAAGTCCGATCCCAAAATTTTTAGCATCAATTGCATTTTTTATTGCAGTAAGCGTACCACCGGTAATTGGCCCTGTAACAACGACCGTCTCACTTCCAGTCATTGCTTCAATTATCGAAACAACATTTTCTGCAGTAGCATTCTGTAATTTCCACCTTGCATAAATTGTAATATCTTTTGCAGTCCCCGCTTCAATTGCTGTTACTGTTTTCTGCGAAACTTCCGTCCCGTCGTCTTCAATAACATACCATCCGATAAAATCATAAAAAGGTTTTATTTTAATATTTTCTTCAGCCGGCAGAATCACTGCGGTATTCGCATTACGCTTTTCAACAGGCACAAATCCTTCTGCCCATTCTCCATAATCCAGCTCATACGTAACCGTATAAACCGTATTCACATCACTCAACGGTATCGTCTTTTCAGATTTACAGGCTGTTTCAATCAGGATTACGTCTTCAAGCGTGTTAAGCTTAGTTCGGTCACCATCATACAGTTCAAAGCGGATAAAATATGCACCGGCATCAACATCGCTTTTTGTATAAACAGCAGAATAATTATTTTCATCTGCAGTGACTGCAATTTCAGAAAGTTCACAGTCTTCTACGCTTTCACTTCCATTACTTTCAACCGTAAATAAACCAGCCTTCACTGACGAAATGCGTTCTGCATCAGTCCACGTAAGTTTAACGGAAAAACTACCCTTTCCTTCAACAACATATTTAGTATTAAAAGAGAGCTGAGTATTTCCGTTTTCAATTTTTACTCCGTTAAGCTTTCCTGTCTGACACAAGACATCACCGGCATAAAGATTAAGCGTAAAATCATAAGTTCCTTTAGAAATGGAAACTTTTCTGTCTGCAGTCATAGTTTGAACTGCATTTTTTTGCTGCTGCTGTTCCAGCTTTTTACAAGAAGTGTCGCTTCTTTGTCTGCCTTCATAGAAAAAAGTTCCGCACGCGTTATTTCATCGTCAGTTATATCTGTCGGACATATCATTCTCGCTGTTGCCGTATCAAGACTGACATTAATATACGCTTTTCCGTCTTCTGCAGATTCAGAACCTGTTTCAATATCCGTACAGGCAGCAAAAGCAAAAACTGCTGTACAACTTAAAACACAAAATATTCTTCTCAAAAGCTTATTCATTTTTATCTCTCCCTTATTTGTTTACAGTAAATACGGCTGTTACCGAGTTAAAAGCACCTTCAGAGTCAGTCACAAAAAGCAGGATATTATGATATCCGGCTGAAAGACTTTCAGTATCCGGTGTGTAGGTATTGTCACTTCCGCTTTTTGCAACTTCGCCGTCAATTTTCCAGAGATACGAAATAAAACCTTCCGTCGCAGTAAATGTTCCGTTCTGCTGCACGATTGTAAGTTCAGGTATCTGAGAATTAACGGTTTCCAGGGTTACACCTCCTGCCGTATGATAAGTTTTTACTTCTGGTTCTGTCGCCGTCTCACATCCTGCAAAGAGAGCCGCCGTAATAACAAATAAAACTAGCATCACAGCCTTAAATGAATCTTTCATAACACGCTCCAGACAAATTATCATTATTATTAGCGTATCGCTAATATTCTGTTTATATTTTATCAGCAAACAGTCAATAACACAAATTTTATTAGCAGTTAGAATATAAATTATGGATTTACAGGACATATTTATTAGCAATCTCAAGGCAGCGAGAAAAGAAAACAAAATTACCCAGGAAAAACTTGCCGAGCTGTGCGGCACTGATACTGCCTACATAGGCCAGATAGAAACCAGAAAGCGCTTTCCTTCAATACTGTTCATAGAAAAGATTGCAAAAGCCTTAAACATTGAAGCCTGGATTCTGTTTAAAAACAAAAACGAAACAAATAACAATCAGAAAGAAAAAATCGAAAAACTTAAGGCTGAGTTCCTTACCATGATCGACGGCGACATAGACCACCTCATCACAAAACTCATCGAAGAATCCGCCAGCGCATAAGCTTCTCTACCCCGCCATTGCAATATATTTCACAAATACGTTACACTTCTTTCTATGACATTCCTAATTCTATCCGACATACACGGAAGCGCTTCCTGCCTCGAAACAGCCCTCGCTTCCTTTGAAAATCAGGCTGACGCAATAATCCTTCTCGGTGACTACCTTAATCACGGACCACGCAACCCGCTTCCGGAAGGCTGGGACACAAAACGCACTGCAGAACTCTTGAACGCACGCAAAGACAAGCTAATCTGCGTACGCGGAAACTGCGACTCGGAAGTAGACGAAATGATGCTCACCTTCCCCTGCCTCAACGCATACACGACAATAACACTTCCATCTCAGGACGGAATCAGGAGAATATTTGCCCACCACGGCCACCTCTACGACCGCACGAAACTTACATCCTGGCTCTCTGAAGGCACAATCGTCCTAAGCGGCCATACTCACGTCACCGTACTGGAACAGGAAAACGGCCTCACCTACTTCAACCCGGGATCAATATCACTCCCAAAATGCGAAGACGGTCAGACCTGCGGAATCCTGAAGGCAGACAACGGCTCAATAACACTTGAACTCCATAGAATTACCGGCGAACTGCTGAGGGAACTTACAGTTTAACCGGATACAGCCTTAATTTCGAATTACTGAAGATTATATTAAAATTGACGGGAGGGAACAGAAATGCGGGAAAAAACACTCTGTTTGTGGATGCTACGAAGCGGCATTAAATAAGTTCCATTGCCACAAACAGCGTGTAGTGCGCCAGCGCACGGTTTTTACCCGCATTTATGTGACCGGTAGTCAATTTTTAGAACTACATTAATTAAATTCGAAATTAATTCTATATGACAAACGCAGCCTGAACGGTCATGCTCCGGCTTCTTGTGTCCGCGTCTACTTCAGGCGGCAAAAAGGCTGCCTGCCTCCTGAATGACCCGAAAATATTTTTTCCGCTTTCAAAAACTGAGCAGCACGTACAGTCTTCTGCCACGACGATGTTTTCTTCCTTTACACCGGCCTGCTTCAATACAAAAAGGTTAGCCTTCGTCAGCGACAGGTTATATTTTTTCTCTTCTTCATTCAAGGACACGCATTCACTTCCGAAATTGTCCGCAAAATAATCTGCCCTGTCCTTTTCGATTACGTAGCATTTTTCACAGATATGAGGTCCGATTGCAGCACAGATATTTTCTGCCTTACATCCGTATTCTTTTACAGCCATTTTGACGGCCTCTCCGATAATTCCCGTTCCCTTCCAGCCTGAATGAACGATCCCGAAAACGCCTTTAACACAGTCATAAAAATAAACAGGAAGGCAGTCTGCAACCGTAACGGAAGGAACAAGATTATTCCTGTCCGTAATCATGCCGTCACCCTGAAGCTGATCCGTATCAGAAGCTTTTTCGATTTTATATACGGTCTTTGAATGAATGAGTTCGAGGGGAACTACGTCAGGCAGGCAGTTACAGC
>DGTU01000141.1 GCA_002394465.1 Treponema sp. UBA4328
TTTACGGAAAGGGCGGAATCGGAAAATCAACGACAACGCAGAATCTTACGGCCGGACTTCTTGAACTTGGAAAGCAGGTTCTCGTAGTAGGCTGTGACCCGAAGGCAGATTCAACAAGGCTTCTTCTCGGAGGACTTCATCAGAAGACAGTTCTTGATACCCTCAGGGACAACAAAACCGAGGTTGAACTTCAGGACCTTCAGAAAATCGGATTCAAGGGCGTACGCTGCGTAGAATCAGGCGGACCGGAACCGGGCGTCGGATGTGCAGGACGCGGAATCATTACGTCAATTTCAATGCTTGAACAGCTCGGTGCATACACAGATGACCTCGACTATGTTTTCTATGACGTCCTCGGTGACGTAGTATGCGGCGGTTTTGCAATGCCAATCCGCGAAGGAAAGGCCAAGGAAATTTACATCGTAGCATCAGGCGAAATGATGGCCCTTTATGCTGCAAACAATATCTGCAAGGGTATCGCAAAATATGCAGCTCACGGTGACGTACGTCTCGGCGGAATCATCTGTAACAGCCGCAACGTAGACAATGAACTTGAACTTCTGCAGGCCTTCTGTAAGGAACTCAATACCCAGCTGATTTACTTTGTTCCGAGAAACAATGTCGTTCAGCAGGCAGAAATCCGCAAGAAGACGGTAATCGAATATCAGCCTGAATGTACCCAGGCACAGGTTTACCGCGAGCTTGCAAAGAAAATTGACGAAAACAAGAATTTTACGATTCCTATTCCAATGACACAGGAGAGACTGGAGGAAATTCTCATCGAGCACGGAATGATGGACGGTGCTGACAACTACGTAATCTAAAAACACAAACCGGAAGGAATATATGCATATAATAAAGACACCATACAAATACATAAATGAGGCCGGTGCCATAAAGAAAGCCGGCGAATACCTCGCTGAAACCGGCAGAAAGCCTCTGATTATTGCCGGAGAAAAGGCAGGCAAAGCCGTCGAAAAAGAGCTTAAAAAGAGCCTCTCTGATGCCGGAATCAGCACGGAGAATTACTTTACGTTCAAAGGCTATCCGTCACAGAATCAGTTTGATTATTACGCAAACCTTGCAAAAGAAAAAAATGCCGATTTCATCATCGGAATCGGAGGCGGACGCGTCATTGATACTTCAAAGGCTGCCGCTGACATTGCAGGACTTTCAGTTGTTACCGTTCCGACGGTATGTGCGACCTGTGCTTCATGGGCAGCCCTTACGATTCAGTATGATGACAACGGTGCATACGTTAAGCACAGATGGAATAAAAAATCACCGGTAATCGTTCTTGCAGACCCGGAAGTCATCTTCACTGCTCCGCAGCGTTACCTTTTTTCCGGAGTAGTCGATACTTTTGCAAAATTCTTTGAAGTACGTCCTACTTTTGACAGGCATGCAGGAGATACTCCGACCAGCATTTCAATGTTCGAGGCAAAGCTTGCCTACAAAAACCTTGAAGCAGACACCTTTAAGGCACTTGAAGAAGCAGAGAAAGGAGTTTTCGGACAGGCAGCAGAAAATGTAATTGACGCCGTAATATATCTTGCAGGCTTCACAGGAAGCGTAAAGTCAAGGTACGGACATTACAGTTTTGCCCATCCCTTCTACCACACTTCGACACAGGTGTTAAAGTCGAACGTAAAGCTTCACGGTGAGAAAGTCGCATTCGGAATCGTAGTTCAGCTGATTCTCGAAGGCAAAAGTGAATCTGAAGTTCTTGATGCAATAAAGCTGTTTTCAAAATACAGTGCAGACTTTGTGCTTTCGGACTTTAACCTTGAAGACGAAGACCTCAGATTCTTAAGCACACAGATTGGAACGCTTTTCCCGTATGCAGTGTGGAAGCCGGAAGAGATTTACGCCGCTTTCCTCAGGGCAGACGAACTTACTAAAAAATTCAGGCAGTCAGAAGTACGCACTGAACTTACGGTTGAACCGAGGGCAGTCCTCAAAAACCTTCCTCCGTACAGGTCAGCAAGGAGCCTTCAGACTCTCCAGCGCGTAAAGGGACTGACTTCTGTCATAAAGCTTGCCGCAAATGAAAATACGCTCGGTTTTTCAGAAAACGTATGGGATTCAATCCGCAAAAACGTTACTTCCCAGTATCCGGACGGAAGCGCCTTTGCACTCCGTTCAAAAATTGCTTCCAGGTTCGGCGTTGAACTTGAAAACGTCGTAATCGGTAACGGTTCATTCGAGCTGATTTACCTTACTGCCATTGCCTTTGTTAACGAAGGAGACGAAACAATTTCAGCAGTTCCGACCTTCGGCTGGTACAAGACGGCAACTGAAATCATGGGCGGTAAGTTCATCGGAGTTCCGGTTAAAGATTTTAAGACAGACCTTGATGCAATTGCTGAAGCAGTAACTGAAAGGACAAAAATAATCTGGCTGTGCAATCCGAACAACCCGACTGGCTCAATTTTCACTCAGAAAGAACTTGAAGCCTTCCTTGCAAAGATTCCGGAGAATATTCTCGTAGTTCTTGATGAAGCCTATGCAGATTTTGTAACGGAAAGCGATTTCCCGGATTCTGTTCCGCTCATCAAAAAACACGGAAACCTTGTTTCGTTCAGGACCTTCTCAAAGCTCGAAGGTCTTGCAAACTTCCGCGTAGGATATGCAATCGCAAACAGGGATTTCACTGCCCTTCTGACAAGAATCAAGATTCCTTCAAACGTAAGCGGAGCAGGACAGGCAGCTGCCCTTGCCGCAATCGATGATGAAGAGTTCAAGAAGAAGACACGCAGTAATGCAGATTCACAGAAGGAACTTTACTACGAAGCCTTCAGAAAGCACGGCTTTAAATACGTAAAGTCCAATTCAAACTTCATATTCTTTGATATCGGACAGGAAGCAGCTCCTGTAGTCGAAAAGTTCCTTGACAGTGGAATTCTTGTGAGGGACGGCGGCGAATACGGCTTTCCGACGATGTTAAGAATTTCAATCGGTTCACCGGAAGAAAATAAAAAGGTCCTGGATCTTTTTGAAAAAATATTTTGAGTGAAATAGAGACAAAAACTATAGAGGTACTAAATGGCTAAACAAATTGAAGACACAATCCGTGACAAACACCCGGGATTTACTGATGCCCAGGCCGGAACTGCAAAAGTCATTCAGGATAAGGCAAAAAGGCACTGCCTCAAGGCCGCACACAGGACTTTTGAGCAGGGAATTCAGTGCGTTCAGGTAAACAGCACGAATGCGCTCATCTCCCTTCAGGATTCCGTAATGGTTGTTCACGCTCCGCTCGGCTGTTCAGGTCTTGCGTGCATGCAGGCAATCGACCATCTCGATGTCTACAAGCATCACAAGAACGGAGAAAACCTTTCAGGCGGAAAGCTCATTTCAACAGGTCTTGGAGAAAAAGAAGTCGTTCTCGGCGGAACAAACCGTCTTAAGGAAACGATCGACAAGGCAGTCGAAAGGCACAATCCGAAAATCGTATTCATCCTTTCTTCATGTGCTGCAGCAATCATAGGTGATGACATTGACGCCGTAGCAGCAGAAATGGAAAGAAAATACTGTGAGCGCCATCTTATCGTTGCTCCGGTTCACTGCGAAGGCTTTAAGTCACGCAACCATGCAACAGGCTACGACCTTGCACTTGCAACGCTGCAGAATTACGTAATCCGCGACGCTCATCCGCCGAAGCAGAAAGGCCTCATAAACCTCTTTGCAACACATTCCTTAAGCTGGGCTGACCAGCAGGAAATGCGCAGGATGCTCAAAGCCATCGGTCTTGAAGTAAATATTCTTCCTTATCATGCCCGCTACGAAGACATCATGAAAATTCCTGCAGCAGAATACAACATTTCTGTCTGCCAGATTTTCGCCGACGAATACATCAGATTCCTCAAGGAAAAATACGGCATTCCTTATGCAGTAACCTGCATGCCGATCGGAACAAAGAATGTCAAACGCTGGCTCCGTGCAGTTGCAGAACTCACCGGAAAACAGAAGGAAGCCGAGGAATTCATCGCACAGGAAGAAGCCCTTGTAAAGGATGAAATCGCCGAAATCAGGAAAAAGACTGAAGGCCTTAAGGTCTGCATCACTGCAGGAACTGGCCGCGGTTTTGCAGCAGCAACCCTCATCGGTGACTACGGAATGAAGCTTCTTGCAATTCATACTCCGTACTATGAAGACGCATATTATCCTGAGTTCACGGAGATTGAAGACATTCACGGTTCAGACTTCCTGATTAACGTTGCAGACATGCAGCCGTACGAGCAGATTAACCTGCTCAAAAAATACAAGCCGGACGTATTCATAGGAATGTCGAACTGGGTTGCAAGGCTCGGAATTCCTTCAACGCATATTCTGGACAGCAAGCGTCCTACATTCGGCTTTAAGGGAGTCCTGTATCTGGGAAGGAAAATCGAGGATGCCATCGACAACAACAACTTCAACAAGCACGTTGCTGCACATGAAAATCCTCCGTTCCGCGCAGAATGGTACAGGGAAGATCCCTTCAAATATGTTCAGTTTCCAGAGGAGGACTAGAGAATATGGAAAAATGCGTAGAAAGACCAAGATGCTTCTGTTCACTTCAGGGAGCTATTGATGTCGTAGGAAATATATGGCGTGCAATTCCGATCCTGCACGCAAGCCCGGGATGCTCAGACCAGGCTTCTGTCGGAACAAACCTTTATTACCTGGGGGGCTATCACGGTCTTCCAAGTTCTAATGCATACGAAAAAGAAGTTGTATTCGGAGGTACTAAACGCCTTGAAGAAACAATTAAGGGAAGCCTTGAAGTAATGGACGGCGACCTTTATGCGGTTCTTACAGGGTGCTCTATGGGTATTAACGGCGACGACGTCGAAATGGCACTTGAGCCTTTCGCAGATTCTGAATATCCGATTGTTTCGATAGACACTGCAGGTTTCCGCGGAGACGCCTATGTCGGTTACCAGTTTGCACTTCTTGCACTCCTCAAAAAAGTAGCAAAAAAGACAAAGACTGAACCTCTGACTGTGAATCTGTATGGTCAGCCTTGCTGTACGGACAACACAATCCGCGGTGACTTTGAGGAAATCAAGCGTCTGCTCGGAAGAATCGGAGTAAAGGTCAACAACTTCTTCCTTAATAAAAAAGGAATCGACCAGCTTAAAAACGCCGGAAATGCCGCACTGAACATCAATGTTTCTCCGTGGCTCGGAAAAAACATCGACGTTTACATGAAGGCAAACTTCGGAATCGAAACGCTGACATTCAACGGCTGGCCTGTAGGACCTGAGGACGTTGCTTTCTTTCTTAGGACCGTTGCAGACAAGCTCAACGAAAAGCATGAAGGTGCAGTTGACGAAAAGCTCCTCAAAAAAGTGATTAAAGAAGAAGGGGACTATGTCTATGAATATCTTGATTCACTTATGGGAACTTTTGAAAGGCACAGGTTCGTGCTCATCGGTGAAAGTGCAAAGATTCTTGGGCTCGCCCGCTTCCTTGTAAACATTCACGGTCACATTCCGCTTGCATTAATCTGTACCGACACGGTTCCGGTTAAATTCAGGCAGGGAATAATTGATGAAGTTCAAAAGCTGGACTGTTCAAGAAAGGCTGACGTCTATTTTGAATATGACACTTATGAAATAGCCCGCATTGCCAAAACTTATAAAGGGAAGGCAACGCTTTTGATGGGAAGTTCGTATGAGAAGAAACTTGCTCCGGAACTGGAAGTATTTTTCTTTGTAATCACTTCAAATCCTGATCTTGATCATAAGATCCTCAACAAATCACATATCGGTACGAGGGGATGCATCACGCTGATTGAAGATTTGTACAACCACTATTAATAAATAACAGGAGAAAAAAAATGAAAAAAATTAATTTAGTCCTTATTGCTTCGGCACTTATCGCAGGCCTTGCATTTACATCATGCAGCAAGGAAAAAACAGCTGCAGAGGAACAGTCAGTCCGCAAGATCATCGCTGCAACAGGAGCCGGAATCAAGCCTAACGCTTACTATGAAAACGGCGAACTCAAAGGCTACGAGGTTGAAATCCTCCAGAAAGTCTTTGCAGAACTTCCTCAGTACGAACTTGAAATCCAGAAGACTGAATTTGCTTCAATCTTCACAGGACTTGATGCAGGTCTTTTCCAGATCGGTTTCAACCAGCTTGAATACAACCACACACGCGGCGAAAAATACATCATCTCTGACGTAAACGGCGTAATTCCGCGCGGAGCAACAGTAAGAAAGGGACAGACAGAAATCAAGGGAATCTTCGATCTCCCGGGTCACAAAACAATCGCCCTTCCTACAAATGCAAACGCAAATCTCTACAGAAGATGGAATGCAGCACACCCTGGAAACGAAATCGACGTTAAGTTTGTTGAAGCATACGGCAACTACCTGCTCGACATTGAAGAAGGCAGAATCGACTTTATGTATCACTTCGTAAGCTACCTCAAGGACGAGCTTGATTCAAAGGGATACAACGACAGACTTGAAATCGTTCCGTTCAAGACTTCTGAAAAACAGGAATTTACAGGAACTCCTGACGGAATGTTCTATCTCTTCCCTATCGGCGAAGAACAGCTTGCAGAAGATTTCAACAAAAAGTTTGAAGAGCTTGTTGAAAACGGCACAATCGATGAAATTTTCAACAAATATCAGCCTAAGGAAATCTTCAGGAATACCCTTACACTTGATTACATCAAGTATTACAGGGACTTCATTAACAAAGACCTTACAAAATAATTAAAACTCAGGAGGGCCGGAATCAATCCGGCTTCTCCTCACCCCCCTTCTAAAGAGGTACATCATGCCCAATCTTTTTGATCTCGGCGTAGTTTACGATGATTTTTTTGAACTGATTAAATTTCTCCCGGTAACACTGAAAATTGCATTCTTTGCAATGATATTCGGACTAGCATTCGGATTTCTCCTTGCAATCATCAGGCTCAAGAAAACTCCGGTGCTCAAACAGTTTACGAGCGTCTACATTTCGCTCATCCGCGGAACTCCGATCCTCGTACAGCTCTACATAACGTATTTCGGTATTCCGATTTTCCTCAAATACCTTAACTACTGGAACGGCTGGCACATTCAGGTTACAGGAATTCCTCCGATTGTCTATGCAATTGCAGCCCTTGCATTCAACCAGGCCGCATTCTATTCGGTAACGATACAGTCTGCCCTTGAAGCCGTAAACAAGGGAGAAATCGAAGCCGCAGCTTCCCTGGGAATGACCGGCTTTCAGCGAATGATTCACATCATCATACCTGAGGCACTTGAACTTGCACTTCCGTCACTCGGAAACACGATCATCGGTCTTGTAAAGGGAACATCCCTCGCCTTCACCTGTTCAATCGTAGAAATGACGGCTCAGGGAAAAATCATAGCCGGCTCAGACTTCCGCTTCTTTGAAGTTTATGTTGCCCTCGGAATCATCTACTGGCTCGTAACGATTGTAATCGAACACATCCTCAAGGGAATACTTAAATTAACTTCTGTTCCTGAGCAGCCAAAAACTGACGCCAGGGAGGCAAAGGCATGATAAAGATAACAAACATCAAAAAAAGCTTTAACGAAAACACAGTTCTTGACGGAATTTCCTTTGACGTAAAAAAAGGCGATGTAATTGCAATCATCGGACCGTCAGGAACAGGAAAATCAACCCTTCTGCGCTGCCTCAACTATCTTGAAAAGGCAGATGCAGGTGAAATTGATTTTGACGGCGAAAAAATTGATTTTACGAACATTACAAAAGAACAGATAAGCAGCCTCAGGAAAAAGACATCAATGGTTTTCCAGCAGTGGAATCTTTTCAAGAAAAAGACAGTCCTCCAGAACGTAATGCTCGGCCTCACGGTCGTACAGAAGCTTCCGAAAGAAGAAGCACGCAAAATTGCCATTGAAGAACTTACGAAAGTAAAAATGGCAGACCGCCTCAACTATTACCCGCAGCACCTTTCAGGCGGACAGCAGCAGCGCGTCGCAATTGCACGCGCAATTGCAATGAACCCGGAACTTATCCTCTTTGACGAACCGACTTCAGCACTTGACCCGGAACTCGTCGGAGAAGTACTTGAAACCATACAGAAACTTGCAAACGAAGGAAATACGATGATAATCGTCTCACACGAGATGAACTTCGTCCGCAAGGTTGCAACGAAAGTAATTTTCATGGAAAAAGGAAAGATTGTCGAATCAGGTACGGCAGAAGAAATCTTCTCCTACCCTAAAAACGAACGTACAAGACAGTTCCTCATCAACAACCAGATTAATATTTCTCCAGAGTACAGCATCTAGGAGAACACGGCATAAAGGGAGATAAAAACAATGAGCATAAGGGTAGATTCACAGAAAATTAAGCAGCTCGTCACGAGAATATTTGAAAAATCCGGCGCAAAGAGTGAAGAAGCAGCAACGGTAGCAGACAACCTCGTTCAGGCAGAAATGCGCGGAATCCGTTCACACGGTCTTGTCCAGGTTGCAAACTACTCAAAACTCATGCGCTCAGGCAAAATAAACTGCAGCGCAGACATAAAAATCATCAGGGAAAGTGAATCGACCCTTTCGATTGACGCAGATCACGCACCCGGTTCAGTTGCAGGAAAATACGCAATGGCCAGAACAATTGAAAAGGCACGCAAAAACGGAGTAGCAATATCGACGGTCAAAAATGCCACACACTTCGGCTTTGCCGCATATTATGCAATGGACGCACTTGCTGAAAACTTTATCGGCCTTTCCTTTACAAGCACGGGACTCGGAGTCGCACCTTTCGGCGGTTTTGAAAAAATGCTCGGAACAAACCCTATATGTGTCGCAGTTCCGGCAGGAAAAGAACGCCCTGTAGTATTTGACGCCGCAACCAGCAATGCAGCCTTCAACAAGTGTTTTTTTGCATACACTGAAGGACGCAAAATACCTTCTGACTGGGCCCTGGACAAAGACGGAAAGCCTACAACCGATCCTGCAGACGTAGTGACCGGCGGCGGCGCACTCCTTCCTTTCGGCGGATACAAGGGCTACGGACTGGGACTCATCGTCTTTATAATCACTACCCTGCTCAGCGGAACTTCGGTAATCGATGATGACGGCGGCAAGGTAACCGAAAACACAAAGAAAGTTGCCTACAATTTTGCAGCAATCGACATCTCAAGGTTCACTGACGTTAAGGATTTTAAGGAAAACCTCGACGTATCAATCCGCCGCCTTAAAAACTCAAAGAAACTTCCAGGCACACAGGAAATCTATATTTCGGGCGAAATAGAATTCAACCTCGCAGAAAAGGCAGAAAAAGAAGGCCTTGAAATATTCGATGGAGTTGAAAGCGAAATCAACCGCACGCTCCGTGAACTCGGATTTACAGAGACAGTTTCTGACAGCAGATTCTGATTATTACCTATTGACTTAATAGGTATTTGATATTATATTTTTTTACCTAGTAGTTTACTAGGCTTTTATACAGGCTAATGCAGATTTCATGGAGGCATGATAAAAAATGCTCAGGATTTCGACAAAAGGACAGTACGCACTTCTCATAATGACCGAACTTGCAGAACACAATCCGGAAACTTACATTCCGCTCAAGCTTCTTTCCCACCGGCACAATCTTTCAACCAAATACCTTGAGCAGATTCTGATTCAGCTCAGTAAGGCGGGCCTTGTTACGGGCCTCAGGGGAAGTAACGGAGGCTACAGGCTTTCAAAGGGCGCAGACCAGTACACAGTCGGTGAAATACTGAGGGCAATGGAAGGCGACCTCAATCCGCGAACACAAAATGACACGCCGGCAGTCAGTTCCGTCGGAAACGATGACTTCTGGAATGAGTTCAGCACGGTAATCAATGACTATGTTGACTCGAACACGCTGGAGCAGATAGCAGAAAAAAACCGCCAGTTCAACGGCTACGATTACTGTATTTGAGGAATAAAAAATGAATATCGAAACACTTTGCGTCAGGGGAAAACCGGACTACACCGCATGTGACAATACGGGAGCAGTTGCCCTGCCGATTTATCAGTCAGCAACATTCGCACATCCGGCACTGGGCCAGTCAACGGGATACGATTATTCCCGCCTCAAAAACCCTACCCGCGACTACCTTGAAAAACTCGTGGCTTCGCTCGACCATGCAGAATACGGTTATGCCTTCAACTGCGGGCTTGCCGCAATCACAGCACTTTTTGATGCGATTATCCTCAAGCAAAAGGACAGGGAACGCCTTCATGTCGTCTGTTCCGATGACCTTTACGGCGGAACCGAGCGATTTTTGAACACAATCGGGAAAAAACTCGGCTTCGACACGACCTATGTTGATACGACTGAACTTTCAAACATCAAAAACGCAAGGAAAGCAAACACGAAAGTGATTTTCATCGAGACACCGGGAAACCCGCTGATGAAAATTACAGACATCAAAAAGACAGCAGAATACGCACACTCAATCGGTGCAATCTTAATAGTAGACAACACCTTCCTCACGCCGTACCTGCAGCAGCCGCTTTCACTCGGAGCAGATGCAGTCGTACAGAGCGGAACAAAATTCCTGTGCGGCCACAACGACACCCTCGCAGGATTCGTCACCACGAACGATACAAAACTTGCAGAAAACCTTGAAATAATTACAAAGACAACAGGCTCAGCCCTTCCTCCGTTTGACAGCTACATGATCGTCCGCGGAATCAAGACACTTTCAGTGCGCCTCGACCGCCAGTGCGAAAATGCATTAAAAATCGTCGAAGCCCTCAAGAAAAACCCGCGCGTCAAAGGCATCCTGTTCCCGGGACTTCCTGAAAGCAAAGGCTACGACATTGCCAGAAAACAGGCAAAAGGCTTCGGCAGCATGATTTCCTTCTATGTGGACAGCCGGGCAACCGTCGAAAGAGTCCTTAAAAGCGTAAAAATCATTCACTTTGCAGAAAGCCTCGGCGGAATCGACACGCTGATAACATACCCTGCTACCCAGACCCACGTCGATGTTCCCGAAGAAGAGCGCAACGCACGCGGAATCACGGACACCCTCCTGCGCCTCAGCGTAGGAATCGAAAACGCGGATGACCTGATTAAGGATCTGGAGGAGGCAATTGGGCAAGACTCTCAGCCGATGAAATGTTGATTAATCACATCAGTTGTTAATCAACATTTCATTAATATTCATCCAAAATCTGAGAATTTAAGAGATTTTTTTTCTCTTTCCAATCTGGCATAAATCGATTCATATTTGCGATAAAGTCTTTGCCGTGATTGGAAACTTTCAGATGAGTTAGTTCATGCAGAATAATATATTCCAGACATTCCAATGGTTTTTCTACCATCTGCAGATTTATCC
>DGTU01000024.1 GCA_002394465.1 Treponema sp. UBA4328
AGATGTTCATTACAGGTCCTAAGGTAGTTAAATCAGTAATGTTCATGGACATCTCAGCAGATGATCTCGGCGGAGCTTCAATCCATTCTCAGAAATCAGGCGTTGCACATTTCCGCAGCGAAACTGAAAAAGAATGCTACGAAACCGTACGCCGTCTCCTTGATTACATTCCGCACTACTTCGGAGACAAGCAGGAACCGAACGAAAAATTCAAGTTCGATGCAAAGAAATGCGCAAAAAAAATCCAGGAAGTTCTTCCGGAAAATTCACGCCAGGGATACGACATCCGTGACGTAATCAACTGCATCATCGACGAAGATTCTTTCCTCGAAGTAATGAAAGAATTTGCAATCAACTGCGTTACAGGCTTTGCAAAGATTGAAGGCAGAACCGTAGGTATTGTTGCCAACAATCCGAAAGGTCTCGGCGGCGTACTCGACTGCGACGCTTCTGATAAAATCGCACGCTTCATCCGTTACTGCGACAGCTTTGATATTCCTCTCCTCACTTTCGTAGATGTTCCTGGATTCATTCCGGGTCCACAGGAAGAACAGAAAGGTATCATCCGTCACGGTGCAAAGGTTATTTACGCTTACTCAGAAGCAACAGTTCCAAAAGTAACTGTAATCACCCGCAAGGCATACGGCGGAGCATACATTGCAATGTGTTCACAGCATCTCGGCGCAGACTTCGTATATGCATGGCCAAAGGCTGAAATTGCCGTAATGGGTGCAGAAGGCGCAATTGAAATCCTTTATGCAAAAGAGCTCAAGGATCCTTCAAAGGCCGGCGAAATTGCCGTTAAGACCGAACAGTACAAAAATGAAATCATGACTCCTGCAATTGCAGCACAGAGGGGATACATTACTGAAGTAATCAATCCTCAGGACACACGTGCAAGAATCGCAGCAAGTTTTGACTTCCTTGAAACAAAGCTTTTCACCGACCAGCCGGTTAAAAAACACGGAAACATTCCTCTGTAATTCAATCCGACACTGATCACATATAGGACTGTCAGGATAACTCATCCGGCAGTCCTTTTTTATTCTCCCTTTATCCTTACTGCATACATTCCCGACGGATCACTCCAGTTTTTCCCGTCTGCATAATCTATATTCCTGACATATAAACTGTAAACCTCATAATCAGCTTCAGGATTTTCAGCAAAAACACCTTCAGCACATATCCTGACACCGGCTGACGAAAAAGCGCAGATGCTGCATTCAACTGTTTCACAATATTCGATGAAAGAATCAGAATCTTCATCCCCAGATGAATCACATAATAACAGGCTGACAGTAAAGTCAGTAATTTCCTCAGGACTGTCATTGTAAAACTCCATGTAAACGCATAAATCATTTCCCTCTCCTGAACGCCCGGAACTGATATTTTCCAGCGAACAGGGACATGAAAAATTAAGGCTTGCACAGGCCGAAAGCATAAGCATAAGAACTGAAATGATATGGATTTTCCTAAGTGCAGATTTCATAGTGAAAAACACCTCCTTTGTAATAAATTACACATACAAAATCCCTGAGCAGCTCACAGGCATTCCCGCAAAAATAAATTTCATACTGATTTCCCCTGATGCTCAGTTTCAGGAAAACGAGGTTCAGCTTTACTGCAGTGTTCAGGATTTCATCTATTTTTTCCGGACGGACCTTCACAACGAATATTTCAGTCAGTTTCAAATTCGTCGTCAGCTGAGGTAAAATCTGCGCACTCACCTTCTCCACCTTTTTTCCCGTCACTTCCATAGCTTATAACCAGATAAGGAATCCGCTGTCCGTCAGAAAAGAAAAAGCCCCTGTAATAAACGTAACGGTTGCCCCATGGATCCGTGATACCTTCGACCGGCAGTTCAGCAGGGTAAAACCCGTTTACTACATAAAACCTCTGCAAATACTCTTTTATGCAAAGAATATCATTCCGCACGATACGCATACGCTCAGATGAAGAATCATTTCCCTCCGCAGCGCACAGGCCACAGAACAGAACAAAAATCACGCTTATTCCCAGGAGTCTTTTTCTCATACATATGTATATGCAGAGAAAGTTTAAAAACTGCTGTTTTTTATAAAAAAAATTTCTTTTTTCCGATTTTTATTTTTATAACCCCTAAATACTCGTCAAAAAAATGGAATTTATGCTATTATATACACATGGCAACTACAACCAGCATTATAGTTTTACTAAAATTCTTTGCAGGAAAGCAGAACAGCGGAGCAGTCGACTACAATGAGTTTTGTGATTACCTGAAGAAATATTCAGAGCATCACCTCGAGGAACAGCCGTCTCTCGTAGTTTATCTTCAGGATTTAGCCGGCTCCCTCAAAAAAGAACTTGATAAGCTTACGTTAAGCCGTCAGACCCTGCTTCTTTCAAAGGGTGCTGACAAGCAGATGATTATTGTAGTGCCGTTCTATATTGAAAAATTTGCACACCGTTACAAGGAAATACTTCTTACACCACAGCTACCGTTTCCTTCAGAGCTTGATCTTCCGAAACAGGTTCCGAACGAAATTGTAACCCGTGTTCAGGCATCTGACCTTATTCCGAAACTTCTTGAGAAAGAAACGCTGGATGACAAGACACTTTACGGACTAACCCTCCCTCATGATTCTCCATCGATTCTTCTTCCTTCAAGCGTTTCAATAATGACACTGACGGAATCTGCACTCATGAAGATCCGTACAATGCTCCTTAAAGAAGAACATCACGATTACTTTCTTAAAAAAGTACAGGTTTCAAATCCTGGAAAGGAAATTTCAGCAAAAACCTTCTTTAAGCGCCTCGTAGACAGTCAGGAATCAGCAATGAGGATGGTTGTTTCACCGGAAGATTCTTTTTACTACTGGAGCCAGCTGTGTTTCTTCATCAAAAAGGACTATGAAAAGGTCAAGGATTTTACCCAGGAAGACATTTCACTCCTTCAGTCTGTATATACAATTGAAATCATACTTGCACATTACAAAAGCAAGGTTCAGGCCAACCAGCAGAAGGAATCTGCCCTCAGGACGCTTGAAACGCTTCTGGCAAAACCGCCGTACTACTATGATTTTGATGCAATCTGTAAATTTACAAATAACGGAGGCGTTCCCCTTCTCGGCCAGTATTCGGAAGAAAACCTCAAGGACTTCCTTCATGCAAAAACCTCTGAGGCACCTGCAGGGGAATTACCTGAACTTCTTGTATTCAAAACAGAACACGACCATCGTTATTTCATCTACAAGCGCAAGGTTTTCCAGCTGATTTTCAGACTGTGTCAGGATGCCCGGATCACAATTACGGAAACAATGAAAAAACGCTGGTTCTCCGTTCTCAGAAACTACGATAATCTCCCGGAAATGAATGATCAGAACGCATTTGAGCGCAGTCTTGAAAATGAAGTCCGCGTTCAGTCTCCGATTCTCTATTCACTTCTGAACTCGTCATTCCTGTCACTCGTACACTATGAAGCAAACAATGACAATGACGGAGCCATAACCGCCATAGCACTTTTTGAAGACGGAAGGCTTCTGCCGTACAGCGAAATTCTTCTGATAAATAAAAACAAGCTCATGACAGATACAAAGATTCTTCTTCCGTTCTGGTATACAACTCCTGTCATTTCATGGTTTGCAAAATTATTCTTCAGGCCGCCTAAATCAAAGAAGCCGAAGAAGCAGAAAACTTCAGCCCAGATCTATCACGAAGAAGAAGCTGAAATTCAGAAAGAAGAAAAAGAAGCTGCAGCATACACAAAAAACCAGAACCTCTCCCGCAAGCTTGCCCTGCGCGAAGCCGCAAGAAATGCTGAAGCGTCACTGGTTCCTTCAAGTTCAACACTCAACCGTGAACTTGATTCCTATGAGCAGCAGTGGAACAAACTCATCGGCAAGGAAACCCACAAAAATCTCACGGATGACGTCAATTCACTGATACGTGACTACATGAGGAAAGTCCTGAGGACATTAAAGGCAACAGGATTTACTCCTGAGCGTATTCATTCACTCGCTGAATCACTCGTAAAAACTCCAGGAATGCAGAAAATTAATGATACGGACTCTTTAATGATGTATGTACAGCTTTACATAGTCAAACTTGTAAAAAACATTCCGGTTTAAAATTTTTTCTTTTTTTTTCATCAAAAACAGCAGTTTTTAAACTTTCTCTGCATATACA
>DGTU01000047.1 GCA_002394465.1 Treponema sp. UBA4328
ATTCACCGTTATCTGCAGTTTCAACCAGCCATGATTTTGAAGCTTCACCACCATATACATTGTCCTTAGAGGCATCTGCAACAGCATTTGCAGCTGTTTCGAGGGCAGTAAGATATGCTTCGTCCCACTTAGAACCGGCAGCATAAGCGTCATCTTCTACAACATAAACGCGGTTGAGAATTGTACGGCGTCCGTTGAATTCAAGTGCATAGTCTTCTGCAGAAATTGTACCAACATGAGCAATTGCCTGGCTTACATCAATGTCGCCTTTAAGACCGTAAACCTTAAGGCCTACCTTATCTTCTTTTCCGTCGATGTAATCATAAGTTTTTGCACCGCTCCAGAGGTCAGTAGAAACTGAACCTTCACCTTCTTTTGTGAATGCTGTATTTACTACTGCAATCTGATCATAAAAATTGCCTGAACCGGCATTGCGTCCGAGGTAACATGTTACTCCATCTTCAACAGTTACTAGTGAATTAAGGAGAACATAACCCTTTCCGAGTTTTGCATTTGTCTTTGTTCCACAGCGTGAAACAAAGAGAATGTCAGCTACAGAAGATGTTGCCTTAACAGGATCAAGGCGGCATGTAAGGTCACAGTATTCAAAGAGAGCTACATCTGAGTATCCCCAGATAAAGTCTGTGTCACCCTTGATTGTACAGTCATAGAACCATGAAGGTCCGCGTGTACATACTGTATCCTGGTAGCTTAAAAGTGTTGAGTTGTAAACTACAAGTTTCTTGCCTGATGATTTGTCATAGAGGGCTTCTGCCTGAGTATCAGCAGTTCCTACAACAGAGCGGTCTGTTGTATTTTCGATTGTAAGGTTGTTGATAACGATGTTTCCAACTGCTGTACCGAAGTAAACAACGGCACGAGTATCCATAGAACCGTTCCACTTGTTAAGGTTAGTCCACTGGATTACTGTGTCTTCACCACGTGCATTAGTACCTGTACCAGTAAATGTGATGTCTGCCTGTCCATTATAATGAACAAGTTCACGGTATATACCAGGGGCAATGCTGATTACATAATTGCCTGCTCCATTTCCGATTGCAAGAAGGGCACCGTGTACAGTGCGGAAGTTTGCTGCTGAACTTTCTGAACCATCTACTGTGATTGTAGAAGAAGGTGTTACGGCAGCACGTACTGTAAATGACCATGCAGGATCATCTTTGTTAAGGGCAAGACCGTCAAAAACTTCTCCATTGAGTGTTGCTGTAATTACATCCTTTGGAATTGCAACAAAGTATGTTTTACCAGCCTGAAGTACTCCATAATGTGGTGTAAAGAATACAGAATTTCCTTCAACACGAATCATCTGATCCTTAACATTTATTGTATTTCCGGACTGTACATTAATTGTTTCATCACTTGCCTTGATTGTATCAACCCAGTTTCCTTCGTCATCATAGATAGAAATTGAACCTGTTGAAGATACAGAAGGTTCATCATCAAATGTGATTCTCAATTCGCCGTCTTCAAATACATTTGTAGCTCCAGCTGCAGGGTAAACTGAATTGAGAGCACCGTAATTGTCAGTTGAATTAAAGTCTTCAACAACAACAGTAATTGTAGAAGCAATATATATAGCCTGAGAGTTGATTACCTTAAGTGTTGTAGATGTTGTCGGAGTAATACCCTTAACAGTAATTGTACCATTACCGTCATCAGTAACTTCAAGGATAGAATCATCGTATTCAAGTAATACAGGAGCAGCAGAACCGCCTGCAAGACATGTGTAATCAATTGTTCCTTCACCATTAAGCAGGAGTCTGAGTGATGTGCTGCTTACGGCAAGTGAAGAAAGAACAGTCTGTTCATCAAGACCATCAAAAGTATAGCTTGTGCCTGCAACCTTCATCTTGATGTTGCTGTATTTAGCATTCGAAGCAGTGGTACCGCCAAGTGCAGGATAAACGATATCGCTGTTGCTGTAATACAGTGGTGTTGTGTTTGAACCGAGGACATTTCCAGCAGAATCAGATACAGTATAGACAATACAGTTTGAACTTCCGTTTTCTGTGTTATTTGCAGCTGTGTATTCAGCCTTAAAGTGATATTTTGTGCCTGTAGCCCAGCTTACTGAAGGGGTAAGACCATTACCGCCGCCACCAAGAGTTGCAGAAACATTCTTGATGTTCTGGCCGGTAATCATTGAGTAACCCTTGCGGTTTGAACCGTCAACAGAAATAAAACCCAGACCGACATGTCCGCTCAAAGAAGAGAATTCAACATCTGCTTCAATTGTTACATTTTCTGTCGGAACATTGATTTTGTGATTAAAGACAAGATAACCCTCCTGTCCGCCGCTTGAAGCCGAACCTTTGATTATCATGTCAGTTGCGGCCCATTCTGTTTCCGATGCATTAAATTTTACAAGGTGAGCAGTTTTTGAGCTGTCTCCCCCTTTACTGTCATCTTCAGAACTGCACGAACCAGTACTGAATACCATTAATGCAGCTGCGGCAACAGCAAGAAGCTTTGCAACTGCACCATAAGTTTTTTTCATAACTTTTTCCTCCGTTTATTTTGTAATGAAAAAAATCAATGCCATGTCAGAAACATCGGCATTTTCCTAGATAACAGATTAAATGCTGTATTAAAAATTCCATATATAAAATTCTATAATTTAATTATAATTTATACTTAAAACGGCTTAAAAAAATGCGCAGATGCAGTGTCAGAAAACTGTAAATCGTTATAAATTACGCTTAAATTCACAATTAATAGTTATATTTTATATTTTTTCTACTAATCTTAAGAATATATTATAACTAAATATACATTTTTTTTATACATTGACGGCGCTTCAGGGGGTGCAAACATCACAATCGGAATAACAGAAGCATACCTTGTTACAGGGCACTTCAACTGCCGGGGTTTTCTTTTTCAGTTTTTTTTATTCAAAAGCAGGTCAGGGGTTTACTGTTCACTTCCGCGAGAGCTTCTGCGCGGGCTTCATCCCGTACGAGTCTTCTTTCCATATCCAGTGTCTGCTGCCACGTCATAAACTGGTGCCTCCAGATTTCGTTTTCTTTGGCGAAAAAAATAATGATGAAATATACAGAGAACGGGGTTACAATGAAACTGTATGAATTCCTTTTTGTTTAATCACATCAGGTTTCAGATTGCTGCGACAACACTTCTTGTCATACTCGATGTCATTTACTTCTTCAGGCCTAAGATTAAACTGCTGTCAAACAGGATTTTCTCAATTCTTATGATCAGTGCTTCATGCTACCTGGTCTTTGACTACGCAACGGTTTTTGCCCTTGTATATTATGATGACGTCCCTTCATGGTTCGTCCGTTTTACGCATCAGGGATTCATTTTCTTTCTGGATATTGTGCTTTCATGCATTTACCTTTACATGGATACCCTTAATCACAACCAGAAACGTCTTTCCAGATACAAGCTGTATTTTATCATTCTTCTTTATGTACTCTCATTCCTGACTCTGATTTTCGCACCGATTGAATACTACATAGCCGAAGACGGAATTTATTCATACGGTATGATGGTAAACTGCGTTTATACAATTATCATCCTATATTCTGCACTGACAGTTTTGTCATCCATTAAGAATTTCAAGAAATCTTCACATAAAAGGCAGCTCAGCTATGCACTGGCAACAATGGCTCTGTGGATAGGCTTCGGCGTCACCCAGATTTTCCTGCCGGCCATACTGATTTCCAGCGTTGGAATTTCTTCAATGATCCTTCTAATGTTTCTTTCACTTGAAAATCCTTCCGAATACATTGACCGGGAAACCAGCACTTTCAACCACTATGCATTCAAATCCGTACTTGCAGAATTCATGGCTAAATCAGATCCCTTTACGGTTATTACCCTCGGAATGGACGATACAAAAATCATTGAATCGCAGGCAGACAACGACATAATAGTAAACCTCTTCATGCTCGTAAAAAAATTCATATCAAAAACATTCAGGACAGACATATACAGAATAAGCAGCACTTCCCTCGCCCTGATTTTCAGCGAAAAACAGTGGAAAACGGCAGAAGGAAAACTTTCAGCCCTTGAAGAAAGATTTAATGACGGCTGGCTCGTACAAAACCGCTCAATACACATCCGCGCACACGTAAACGTAATAAGGTGTCCTGAGGACTTTTCTTTCAGCGAAAAATTTTCTGACGTACTGGATTTTATAGAAAACTGCGACACATACTCTTCTGCAAAAGGCTTCATAAGAATGGGAGATGAAAGTGCACGCAGGAACAAGCTCCGTCAGTCAGCAATAATCCGTCTCCTCACGAAGACAATCGAAACCGGCGAAATTGAAATGTTCTATCAGCCGATTTACAGCATCAGGGAAAAGAAATTTACAAACGTTGAAGCCCTTGTACGCTTAAGGGATGACAAAAGCCTGGGGTATGTTTCCCCGGAAGAATTCATCCCGCTTGCCGAGCGGAATGCGCTTATAATGCCTTTGAGCAGCCTTATCTTCAACAAAATATTCAAATTCATGCATGACAATGAAATCGATAAAAAAGGCGTTCACCACATGGAAGTAAACCTTTCAGGCCTGCAGTCGGTAGATACGGAGTTTCCGGTTCTGATGAAAAACCTGCTGACAAAATATGCCATCAATCCGGAAAACGTAAATCTTGAAGTAACGGAATCAATCGCCATTACTTCAGGCTATATGCTCAAGAAAAACATGGATGAACTGCGTAAGTTCGGCTGTTCATTTTCAATGGACGATTTCGGAACCGGCTATTCAAACCTCTCGCAGATCTCAAAAGTAGACTTTGAGGTCATTAAAATTGACAAAAGCCTTCTCTGGCCTTGTTTTCAGAAAAATGGCGGGGATACAGGCAATGCAAAGATTCTTCTGGAAACGATGATAAACATGATCCTTCAGATGGGAAGAAAAATCGTTGTCGAAGGAATAGAAACAAAAGAACAGTTTGATTACCTTGCTTCCCTCGGAGTCAATTACGCACAGGGCTACTACTTCAGCCGTCCTGTTCCGGAAAACGCATACCTTAAATTTCTTGCAGACAATTCCTGAAAAACTCTGATTGACAATTTTATACTGCCTCAATATCCTTTAAATATCGAGGATCACTCATGAAAAAAATCACTTTACTTTTTATCGTTTCAATTATTTCTATTTTCACAGCTGCAGCAGAAGGTTTTCCATTTAAAGTTTCTTCACCAAACGGGGCACCTTCACTTGCACTCGCCTGTCATGCTGCAGAAAATCAGGAAGCATATACTTACGTTGCAGCCGACACGATTGCCGCAGAATTTGCAGGCGCAAAGGCTGACTTTATAATCGCACCGGTAAATGCCGGAGCAAAACTCTTTAAGGCTGGAAAATCTTCATACAGGCTTGCCGCAGTCGTTACCTGGGGCAATCTCTATTTTGCAACACAGAAAAAAGATTTTTCACTCGAAGACCTCAAAAAATCTTCCGTAACACTTTTCGGAGAAAACACAATCAATGCGTCAGTTGCACTTGAAGCACTTAAAAAAAGCGGTATCGTTCCTCTAGAAGTAAAATATCTGGCAAGTGCAGCTGCGACACAGAGTCTTCTTCTTTCAGATAAAAATGCCGTCGTCCTCACCGCAGAACCTGCCCTTACGGCCGCAAAAATGAAAAACACTCAAATCAGCTCCTGGTCCGTAAATGAACTCCTCGGCAAAACTGCAGGAATCAGCGGTTATGCTCAGGCAGGACTTTTTGTAAAGGCACAGACAATCCGCGGCAATGAAAAAGGCGTAAAGGATTTCCTTAAAAAAGCACAGGATTCATGTGCAAAATGTGCTGAACTTTCTCCGGAGGCTGTAAAAGCAGCCGTTCAGCTTAAAATCCTTCCGAATGCAAAAGTTGCTGAAAAAGCACTTCCAGGCTGTGCCGTAAGATACATGAATGCCAGGGATGCACGTCCTTTCGTTGAGGCAACTGCTTCCATTGATATCAGACAGTTCGGCGGCTCACTCCCTGCTGACGATTTTTACTATTGATTCATACTGAATGAAAAAGAAGACGAGCCTTAAGGACAGCCTGATTTTCTGTCTCGGAATAATCCTGATTGCCGTTATCGTTCAGCTTGCAGGAAAGCTCAAGGGCGATTCAATCGTTTTTCCTGACATAACTCAGATTGCAGGGGCCTTCTTTAACCTGCTCTCTTCAGGACACACCTACACCCTTATTCTTACAACGCTTACCCGTCTTCTGATTTCACTTTTGATTTCTGCTGCAGCCGGAATTACAATCGGGCTTGCCGGCGGCCTTTTTCCTTTCATTCACAGGCTGCTCAGTCCTTTAATGACACTTCTGCGCTCGATTCCGATAATCGTGCTTGCCGTAATAATTATGGTTCTCTGTGATTACGCTTATGTTCCCTGCATTGCCGCCGTCATGGTCCTTGTTCCGGTAATTTCAGAAGCGGCCTTTGAAGGCTGCAGACGGATCGACCGCGAGCTGATTGACGTTTACAGGCTCAACAGCAGCTTTACTCCGAGAATTCTGTTTTCAGTTTATCTTCCGCTCATGGCAGGCTATCTTAAGCAGGCCTACGTCAATGCTGCCGGAACGGGAATAAAAATAATCGTAACGGCCGAATATCTCGTTCAGACAAAAAACTCACTGGGAAAGGAAATATATTCAAGCGCATATTTCAGTGAATACGCAGATATCTATGCCTATGCACTGATCATGATTCTTCTTGTCCTTATGATAACGGAACTTCCCCTGTTCCTCATAAGGAAATTTTCGAAGGACGGTTCTGCAGCTGACGCTCAGTAATTATCATTCAATTCCGAAGGCATTGAGTATAAGCCTTGCTGCAAAGGCAAAAATCCAGGCAGCAGCAAAATGCCATACGGCGACCCCGGCCGCCCACTTTGCTCCGAGTTCCCTCTTAATTGAAGCAACAGCTGCAACACACGGAGTATAAATCAGGCTGAAAACAAGAAGACAGACTGCCGCTCCCTGCGAAAGGAAACTAACGGCACCACCTGAATAAAGGACTTCAAGAGTCGAAACTACGCTTTCCTTTGCAATAATTCCCGTAATGAGGGCCGTACAGATTTTCCAGTCACCGAATCCAAGAACAGAAAAAAGCGGTGCAAATGCTCCTGCAATCGACGAAAGGATGCTTTGAGAAGAATCAGAAACATAATTAAGGTGAACGTCAAAGCTCTGCAAAAACCATACGGCAATCGTCGCAAGAAAAATAATCGTAAAAGCCCTCTGAAGGAAGTCCCTGGCCTTGTCCCAGAGCAGCAGAACAACATTACGCAGCCCCGGAAGACGGTAATTAGGAAGTTCCATTACAAACGGTACCGGTTCACCCCGGAATAAAGTCTTCCGGTAGAGAAATGAAATGATTATTCCCGCTGCTATTCCAAGCAGATAAAGGGACGTCATGGCAAGTGCCCCGTGTCCCGGGAAAAATGCACTGACAAAAAAGGCGTAAACCGGAACCTTTGCAGTACAGCTCATGAACGGCGTGAGCA
>DGTU01000174.1 GCA_002394465.1 Treponema sp. UBA4328
TTCCGTCCGGAACTGACATTTCAACCGTAAGGTATGCACGGGTTACTGATTCAGTTTCAGCATATAATTCAATAATTGGCCGTGATTCAAGCGACGGCGGCGGAAACGTATTCTGGTTCTTCCCTGGTGAAACCTATACATGGACGGGAGATTCTTCTTCGCAGGGAGAAAAATGGGGTGATGCTGAAAACTGGAGTCCGAATACTATCCCTGGAACCGGAAGTATCGTCATCATTCCTGACGTTTCTGCCTCCGGAAAATCATTTCCTGTCCTTGATGAAGATATTTTAATTTATGACAGTTCAGTGGATGCTTCTAACGGAAGCCTTACAATTGAAAGCGGCGCTGAATTTGATTTTGGTGTCTATAATTTTACTGCGCGTGCAATCACAAACAGCGGAAAGGTAAAAATTGACGGTACTCCTTCTGCACAGACTGTTTCTGCGCTTACGGTTACGAATTCTGCAGGTTCAGAAGTTGAATATTACGGGACGGCAGTTGCAAGCCTCGCATGGGGAGAAAACTACTATAACCTTAAGTTTGTTTCAGGCTCGGCAACAGCAGCCTCAGTTGATTCGGTTGTCCGCGTTAACGGTACCCTGACATTTGAAAACGGAAGCGGAAACTCAATAACACTCGGCGGAAACAATATATTTAACGGTCCGGTTAATTTTGACGGTGCCGGTGACATTACCCTGAGCGGAGCAAACAGGTTTTCTGACCTGATAACGATAGGCAATTCAGGGAACCTTTTAATTAATTCAGGAACTTCAGGATGTGAGGTTGCTTCCGGGGCTGAGTGTGACTCCCTCAACATAAAAGGTCCTGCTGAACTGAACGGAAACGTTACGACGACAGCCGTAATTCCGGGGGCAGCAAACGGTGAAAGCCAGTATTATGAAGGTGCACTGACGCTTTCTTCAGACCTGAGCCTTAATGCTACGGCTTCAAGCCTCATAAGATGCGGTTCTTCCGTGACGGGTGCTCATGCGCTTTCAGTTCCGGCGGCAGATTCTCTGTTTGAGGGTGCAGTTTCACTTGCTTCATTTACGGCCGGTGCATCTTCTGCCTGCGTGTTTGAGGATCGCCTTACTCTTACGGGAACTCTTTCTTCCGGAACTTCATCTTCTGTGACGTTCAGGGGAAATGTTTCTGCAAGCTCTGTCAGCCTTTCAGGTACAGGAACCTTTGATGCGGCAATTACGGTTTCTTCTTCCGGAAACCAGCTTTATTCGGATCAGGTGTACGTCAACGGAGCTCCGGTAAGGTGCAGTTCTTCTGCCGGTGATATTACATTTGAACAGATGATAAATATTCCTTCGTCCGCTTCGCTTAACGTAAATGCATCTGCTGCATCAAAAAGCGTTCAGTTGAACGGAGTTACGGGTACTTCAGACAGCGGCATTACAGTTACTTCAGGAACTATTAATTTAAATCCGGGTAATTACGTTACTTCCGGAGACCAGAACTATACGGGTAATGTATATACTCTTTCTGGAAGCGGCAGCTATTCATGGAGTTCAGGCGGAAGCAGCGGAATAAATGTAAGCCGCGTTCTTTACCTTGCCCACAGCGGAGTAACATACAGCCTGACTTCAGCCCTTAACTGCGGAAATTTTTATTTCTATGACGGAAACCTCGCCGTAACCGGAGCACGGATAACTTCAGGAGGTGATTTTGCCGTATGGGGTGCTTCTTACAGTGACTCAGATCCCCGCTATCATTCTGCAAATACGCGCTTTGCCTTTACCGGAAGCTTTGTTCCTCCTTCACACGGAGCGGCTTTTACGGGACTTACTTCTGCCGTATTTGAGCTTTCAGCAAATTTCTATGTTAACGGAGCTGACCTGAATGCTTCATCTCTTTCCCTTGTGCTTCCGGCGAACCCGGATGATGAACTTGCATTTAATTCACTTGCTTCTGCCCAGGTTTCTGCAGCAAATACACAGTGGGGATCAAATTCAAGGTCTGCGGCGGTATTTAACTGTGAAGTAAAAAATGTAACTGTTTCCTGCGCTTCATCAGGCGGAAAAAGCTATATTGCAGCTGCTGCCGGAAGCCTGAACCAGAATGTAACGGATGCAGGCGGAAATACGGCCGTTACGGTTGATTCCTCAGGTAATCCGGATTCCCTTACGGGCTTTCAGTTCGGTTTCCCTGAAATTGAAGAAGCTTATTCTGTTTATGATGACGTAATTTATGTGCGCTTTACAATGCCGCTTGAAAATACTCATGATGAAATCAATTCGGCTCTTGCAGCAGTTTCTGGAGGATCTAAGCTCACCGGAGGAATATGGCATAATGACGGTCTGACGCCGGTGAACGGAGCTGCATATTCTGATGCGGACTGTACGACCGTTATAACGGCAGCATCGGTAAAGGAATTTTACATACGTTCGACTCAAAAATGGAATACTGACGCTACTGGAACTGACAGCGGAGAAGCAGAAAGTACGGACAGAAGCGGAACACACCGTTCGCTCAAGACGGATCTTGCCCTGCTTGAAGGACTTTTTTCTGCAAAATACGGCCATACGATGTGTGCAAACTATGGAACTGCTTCCCAGGCATATTATACGCTTACGGCTGACAAAACAGAGCCTGTCCTCACTGCAGTATATACGGGACAGGAACTTCATGATGAATATTCCGCTTCGGCTTCATCACAGAAAGAATATGATGCGCACAACTTCATTGAATTTAAATATTCAGAAACTGTAAATATCGGAGACCTTGCTTATGACGGCGGTGACGTTAACGTAATTGCCCAGTCAGCATTCTCTTCGGCCTCAGAACACGGCGGTGACATTTCAAATAACTCATCCGGAATTACGGTTGCGGGATTTGCTTCAATTGAAAACGGTTCCGTAAATGCCGGCGTCATAACCTCAGATACTTCTGCACATGCGCTGTACAGGAATTTTTCACTTTCATCTGCAGATGCATCTTCAAACCAGTCACATAGAATTCGCGTTTCACTAGCAGGATACGTAAACGGAACCGTTACATACAGCGGAAAGAATTACCATAACTGGGTTGGATACATTGATTCTGCGGTAACACCGTCGGGTATTGTTACAAGAGCCGCAAATCCATACATAACAGACCTTTCCGGAAACAGCCTTTCGGCACAGTCTTCGGCAAATCATGTTCTTCCTGTGCTGAGCGTAAATGAGCTGGTAAGCTCTTCTGATACACAGAGCCTTTACGGGGAATGGGATACGCTTGCTCCTGCAGTTGCTCCGTTCATTACGAGCTATGAACAGTGGCAGAACTGGGGAAATGACGAAAATACGTTTGAGATTATCGGTTCTTCAACGGGTTCATATCTTGAAAGAATCGAAGTTCATTTCTTTGACAATGATTCAAGCCAGAGGACCAAATGGAATTACTGGTGGAAGACAAAACTCGGCTGGAGTCCGTCCGGAACTACGATTTCTTCTGCACAGCTTCCTGACCTTAACGGTGGTGCAAGGCCTTATTCTTCAGATTCAAAGACTACCGGCGGAATCAGGCGCAGTTCCCTTATGAATGCAAAGTCTTCATTCTCATATATTTCCGTTACAAACGGAGTGGAATCAGCAGAAAAATCCCTCGGCTCCGGTGATATCAGCCAGGTTGTCAGAAGCAACATTTACCGTTCAACTTCAGATGCAAATACTGACAACGACGGCCTTTATATTTCCCTGCCGCTGAATGATTCAGATACTTATATTCCGCTTCGTTCAACATTCAGGCTGTTCTATGATCCTTCTTCGGATTATATTACTGACCTAGCAGGAAACAGGCTTGCTTCAACTTTCAGCTCTAAGACAGAATTTGCTTCTACGGATTTGACCCAGCCTTCTTATGTAATGACGCTTGCCCCGGTAGGACATGACAAAATCTATGTTCTTTTTACCAAACGGCTTGCATACTATGATTCTTCGACAGGAAAAACAACATATCTTGATGAACTTGGCAGTGCAGCGCGTAAGCCGGTCGAGGATGAAATAAAAGACTGTTTTGTAATCTGCCAGTCAGGTTCAACTGCTGAAGAAATTGCAATTACAGACGTAAAATTCGTATTCTCAAATACAGAATGTACGGCTTTCCTCTTTACGCTTGCAGATAACATAACGCTTACCAATATCAAAGATAACTATCTGATCAAAGCCGTCGGAAACGGAAGTACGATAACTGACCTGTGCGGACAGACTGTAACCGATACGAAAATTCATGATTACAGCGGAAACTATCTTGCAGAAAACAAGGCTCACATCATAAGCGACTTTGCCCTCAATGCAGTTGATGTTCTTTATGCAACGGCAAATTATGACCTGACGACAGGTGATGAATATTCTGACGACTGGGATGATACTTCTGTTTACGGAAACAAAGGCGGCCGCAATTCGTCATATACGGTTCATGATTTTTCTGAAACACAGGGAAACTTCGGTACCGTTCTTGCAGAAAGGGATGTGCTTCTTCAGGTTCTCCTTCGGGAAGGCATCGACAAAGACAGCAGAGAAGACGAGCAGACAGCCTTTACGTTTGAACTTATTTCAGGCCTGAAAAAGAATCTGACTCAGGACATGATCAGTGACAAGATCAATAAACTTACCCGCTCAAGCTGGCGTGTATGGCTTCCGGAAAATACAGGTGCAGGACGCATTACCTCCCTGGCAACGAAGGATAATCCTGACATTTCCTCTAATACGGATTTTGCTGATGCTGACACTCTCAGTCCGGACGGATTCCATTTTAATTACAGGCTTTTGAATTCTTCGTATAATTTTACTGCAGGAAATGAATATCAGTTTGTATTTAAAGTTCTTGACGGCGGAAGTGAAGTAACCGTTGATCACGATGATGACGTTACGACGGATGAGGTTCCGCTCTATGCCCTCTGGATGCCTGAAAATAAAATTGCAGCGGGGGATTATTCGTATATCGACCTGTGGTCATTTAAAACTGCGGATATCACAAAACAGCGCGGACACGTTACAATCCTGAACAACGTAATCGACGTGAGCGTAAAGGAGAAAACCGTCCTCGGAGTCGACATGAAGTCAGCAGGAAATTTAAGCGTTTATGTAATGACGGCAGACGGAAATATCGTAAGAACGCTGACAAAAGGCCATGTATCTGAAGGAACGCATTATTTCCAGTGGGACGGAACAAACGGAAAGGGAAATCCCGTTGCCCGTGGAATATACTTTATCCGTGTCATAGGAACAGACATAGACGAAACCCGAAAGGTTATGTGCGTAAAATAACTCATACTTCACAAACTCATTTTACTTGATAACTGTCCCCGTTTTTCATATATTTAAAGTATGGGTTTTGACATTCGGACGAACAATACTGAGCTTGATACACAGCGCCTCCTTGCAGCCTTCATGGAGACTTTTCCTGATCTTGAAACTGAGGAAAAAGAAAAGTTTACTTCAGCCTGGAATTTCGTCGTTGAAAAATCCGAAGGTGTAAAACGAAGCTGCGGACTTCCGTACTATCTTCATCCGATGCGGGTTGCTGCAATTCTTGCAGACGTAAAGCTGGATATTGACTGCATTGTTTCGGGACTTCTTCACAATATCGTAGAACTTGATACGGTTTCACCGGAAGAAATCCGGCAGAAATTCGGTGACAGCATTTTTACGATCGTATCACAGACTTCAAAAATAACCTCACTCAAGATAAAGACAAAGACGATACAGCAGGCAGATTCAATCAGAAAAATGCTGTTTGCAATGATTGATGATGTACGCGTTATTCTCGTCAAACTTTCTGACCGTCTTGACCGCATGAGGAACTTAAGAAATATTGATCCGCAGAAACAGCGCCTTGTTGCAGCTGAAGTCATGGACATCTGGGCTCCCCTTGCAGACAGGCTTGGTATGCAGAGCCTTAAAAATGAACTTGAAGACCTCAGCCTCAAGTATTCAAATCCGAATGTTTTTCAGCAGATAAAGGCAATCGTATCTCAGAAAAAGGATGAACGTGCCCAGTATCTTGATAAAGCCGTTCAGTCGATTTACCGTTCTGCAGAAAAGGCAGGCATTACAATAAGCATTTCAAGCAGGGCCAAGCATTTTTATTCAATTTATAAAAAGATGCAGAAACGCAATGTCCCTGCACATGAACTTTATGACCTTCTTGCGCTCAGGATAATCTGCAGCACGAATGCAGAGTGCTACACTCTGGTCGGAATCGTTCACGGACTCTGGAAGCCGATGGACGGAAGGTTCAAGGATTATATTGCAATGCCAAAGGCCAATATGTATCAGTCGCTCCATACAACGCTGATCGGTCCGAGCGGAACGCCGTTTGAGATTCAGATCCGCACGTTTGAGATGCATAAGACCGCGGAATATGGTATTGCCGCACACTGGAAGTACAAGGAATCCGCAGACGGCAGGATGCCTGTTGACAAGAGCGAAGAAGAAAAGCTGAACTGGCTCAGGCAGATTCTCGAATGGCAGAAAGACATGTCGGACAACCGGGAATTCATGAGCCTTCTGAAGAACGATCTCGATCTGTTTGCAGACAGTGTTTACTGCTTTACGCCTCAGGGAGACGTGAAGACCCTGCCCAGCGGGTCGACAACGATCGATTTTGCCTACAGCATTCACAGCGCCGTGGGCAACAAGATGAACGGTGCCCGCGTCAACGGCAAACTTGTACCGATCGAATATCGGATCAATAATGGCGACAGGGTCGAGATCATTACTTCCCAGAATTCACAGGGGCCGAGCAGAGACTGGCTGAAGATCGTACGCAGTACGCAGGCCAAGAACAAGATCAATCAGTGGTTCAAAAAGGAACTGAAGGAAGACAATATCCTGAAGGGCAAGGAAATGCTGGCAAATTATGCCAAGAGCAAGGGCCTTCGGATCAGCAATTATACCAAGCCGCAGTATCTGGAGCAGGTGCTGCGCAAATACGGCTTCCGCGA
>DGTU01000079.1 GCA_002394465.1 Treponema sp. UBA4328
AAGGTAATTGGTTTTGATGATGCCATAGTTGCAAGCATGATGTCGCCGAAGCTTTCAACAATCAATCAGGATATTTACAGCCAGGGCTATGAAGCTGCAGAAATTGCAGACAGGATTTTGAATGGAGAAAGCGTAAAAAGGGAAATACTGAATCCTCTCGTTCCAAAATTCCGTCAGTCTTGTGGCTGTATATCAAAAGACCATTCCCTTCCTGTTTATAAGACCGTTGATGGTGAAATTCACTATGATACAACTGAAAAAAATAATGGAGTTCTGCAATTTGTAACTGCCCTGAATGAAAAAAACAATGTTGTTACACTTCTGGATACAGTAAGAGGCTTTAATACGCTTAAGCAGATGTTTTTTAACCTTAAATACATAGCGCAGCAGTGTGCAATGAGCGGTCTTGCAATTCTCTTCTTTAAGGAAGTTCAGATTATTGATAATGAACAGGAATTCTGTCTTCCGGATGCTGTAGACCTTCATATGTTCTATACTGAATTGAAAAATACCGAAATTTTCAGGCCAGGTGCTACGGTAAATCCTCATGAAAAAATATTTGCCGCCCGCTCCATGGAAGACATTAGCGGAGTTTTCCTTTTGAATCCAATTTTCATGGGCGAAGCTAATTACGGTTATATGCTCTGCCGCATAAAAGAAAACAAATTTGCAGATTATAATGTATATTTGAAAATCATCATGAATGCCGTAGCCCAGGCTTATGAATATACAACCAAGATTCAGGAAGGCCGAAACCTTGAGCGCGAAAATACAGATCTTGCCCTGCAGTCTCGTATGGATGAGCTGACCGGCATTTTGAACCGCCGCGGCTTTATAGAAAAAGGTCAGGCTGCACTCGATATCCTGCAGGAAACCGATACCTCTGGTGTAATTTTCTTTGCAGATATGGATGGCCTCAAAAAAATTAACGACACCTACGGACATGATATGGGCGACAAGGCTCTTATGCTGCAGGCCAGAGTTTTGACGGATATCTTCCGTTCTTCAGATGTTGTGGGCCGTCTTAGTGGTGATGAGTTTGGCATAGTTGCCCTTGGCATGAAGATGAATTATGTGGAAAATACTCGCCTGAAAATAGATATGCTTTGCAAGAAGGTTTCCATAGAAAATCAGCTGCCATTCACTCTTTCCATCAGCCTTGGAGCAGTAGACCTTCAGAAATCAAGCGTACTGAAACAGCTCCTCAAGGAAGCAGATAAAGAACTCTATAAAGAAAAAAGTAAGAAGCATGCCAGACAATAATTATCTCGATAAACTCAATGAAGAACAGCGGGCTGCCGTTGTACACGAAGGCTCTCCGCTTTTGATTCTTGCGGGTGCCGGTTCAGGAAAAACCCGTGTCATTACGACTAAAATTGCATATTTGATTGCAGAAAAGAAAATTGACCCCTGGAGCATTCTGTCGGTAACCTTTACAAAAAAGGCCGCTAACGAAATGCGTGAGCGTGCCGTTGCAATAGAAGAAAGAGCGGCAGATGCCCAGATTCGAACCTTCCACTCTTTTGGTTCCTGGTTTCTGCGTAAATATGCTGAGCACGCAGGCCTTGAGCCTTCATTTACCGTTTATGATGATGATGATGTAGCAACGCTCATAAAAAAAGCAGAGCCTTCGCTTTCTGCAAAAGAGGTTCGTACCGCTGCCCATCAGATCTCACTTGCCAAAGATTACTGCCTTACACCCGAAGATGACTTGAGTGCGATTGGAAGTGAATTTGACCTGAATGATATTTATTCAAAATATCAGAAAAGGCTAAGGGCAACCGGAAATGCCGATTTTGGTGATTTGATAATGCTTCCGGTTCAAATTCTGGAAGCTTACGACGAAATTGCTTCTTATATTCATAATCGTTTTAAAGTGATTATGGTCGATGAGTATCAGGACTCGAATGTGGCTCAGTTTAAGCTTCTTGAGGCTCTTTCCGGCCTGAAAGAGGGGAGCGGAACTTATGTCTGTGTCGTAGGGGACGATGATCAGTCGATTTATAAATTCCGCGGGGCTGAAATCCAGAATATCCTGAATTTTCCTAAGATTTTTGAGGGAACTAAGATTGTCCGGCTTGAAAGCAATTACCGCTCGACTTCAGAAATCCTTTCGCTTGCTGACAATGTGATAAAAAATAATTCCGGCCGTCTCGGAAAGACTTTGCGTGCAGAGCGTGGAAGCGGAAAAACTCCGGTGCTCGCATTCCTTCCGAATCAGGATGACGAGGTTCATTTTGCGGCCGACCTTGTTCAGAAAACGCATGAAATGGGCGTTCCTTACTCTGACTGGGCAATTTTGTACCGTACGAACGCTCAGTCGATGGGCTTTGAAAGTGAGTTCGTGCGGAAAAAAATTCCTTATGTGATCGTCGGCTCGCTTAAATTCTTCGAGCGTGAGGAAGTAAAAGATTTAATCGCATGGCTTGAACTTGTCGCAAACCATAAAAACGAAATTGCTTTTCACAGAATCATAAATAAGCCTGCCCGCGGAATCGGCGGAAAAACTCAGGATGCAATCGTGCTTGCCGCTCAGACGGAAGCGCAGAATGACATAATCGCTTCCTGCCGGCAGAAGCTGTCAGGATTTTCTGCAAAAGTGAAGGACGGACTTTCAAAATTCCTTGAAATTTTCGATGAGACTGAAAATCTTTTCGGGGAAGACAAAAGTGCCGGCGGAGAGCTTGCGGAACAGATCGTTTCGGAGGGCGATTCAGTTTCGGATGAACTCAAAGACCGTGAAGGCCGTAAGACTCTTGCAGAACTGATTGAGCTGATCGCAAAAAAATCAGGTCTTCTTTCTTACTATGAAGACCGCGACAGGGATGAACACACTTTCCGTGTTGAGAACATTCAGGAACTTGCGAACTCTGCCGTTCCTTATCCGCTTGCCCGTCAGGGCCTGCTGGATTTTCTTGATAATATCCAGCTTGACCGGACTCTTTCGAATCAGGACGAAGACATTGCAGAAGATGCCGTTACCCTGATTACCCTCCACAACACGAAGGGACTTGAGTTTAACCGTGTCGTTATGACCGGAATGGAAGAGGGAGTTTTCCCGCGCAACGGTGACGACATGGAAGAAATGGAAGAAGAACGCCGTCTCTGTTATGTTGGAATCACCCGGGCAAAGAACGAGCTCTATTTAACAAGCTGTGCCGTCCGGCGAATGTACGGTCACATCGAGTACATGAAGTGCAGTCCGTTCCTGCTTGAAATGGGCAGGGAAGGCGTCAAGGCAATCGGCCAGCTTCCGTCACGCTACAGGGGAAGCACCTTCCACGGCGGTGATTACGGCGAATACGGACTGAGCCATCCTGATACGGAATCAGATCCAGTAAAGAAAAAGTATTCAAAAGGCGCAAAAATATATCATGATGATTACGGCTACGGAATTATCATAAAAACGGCAGAAACCGAAGACGGAGAATACTGCATTACCGTTCAGTTTGAAAACGGCAGCATGAAACGCTTCCTTCCGAAGTACCAGGAAAGTGCGCTGATGGTAGTGAAAGACTAGAAATTGCCACACGGATTCGATTTTGCTACGCAAAATCAAGAGCGAGGGGGAGACTTCCCCCTCTTGAAAATTATGCAGCTTTTGCTGACTTTAATTTTTTTACTGCAAAAAGGAATCCGATCATGAGTGCGGCACCGAGAATGAGTGAGAGAGCTGCATTCTGAACAAATCCTGCAAAAATGTATGTTACAAACGAAATGGCTGCACAGCTTAATGCATACGGCAGCTGGGTTGATACGTGGTTTACGTGGTCACACTGAGCTCCGGCACTTGCCATAATTGTCGTATCTGAAATCGGAGAAATATGGTCTCCGCAGACTGCTCCTGCCATACATGCAGAAATTGAAATAATCCTGAGCGGATTGTCGCCGGCCGGGAAAACTGCGATACAGATTGGAATAAGGATTCCGAATGTTCCCCATGATGTTCCCGTTGCAAAGGCAAGGAAGCCTGCGATTATAAATATAATTGCAGGGAGGAAATTCTGCAGTGCAGGTGCGCTTCCGCTTATGAAATCTGCAACGAACTGCTTTGCGTCGAGGGCATCTGTCATGCCTTTGAGCGTCCATGCAAGTGCAAGAATGAGGATTGCAGGAACCATGGCTTTAAAGCCGTCAGGAATACAGAGCATTGCAGCCTTGAATGATGTTACGCCGCGGATAATGTAAATTGCAATCGTGACAATCAGTGCTGCGAAAGAACCGAGTACAAGACCAACTGAAGCATCGCTGTTTGCAAATGAATCTATAAAGTTCAGGTAAGTTTCATTCGGAACGAGGGAACCTTCTGTTTCACCAGGAACCATTGCACTAAAGAAGCCGCCTGAATAGATCATGCCGAGCGTACACATAAGGATAAGGACTGCAATCGGAAGTACGAGGTCAATTACGCCGCCGCGTCCCTCTGTTGCATCATCTTCTTCTGTATCCCTTTCGCTCATCATCTGGAGAGCCTTTTCGTATTTTGACATTGTTCCGTATTCGAGGCGCATGAAAACGAGGCTGAACATCATTACAATCGTGAACAGTGCGTAGAAGTTGTACGGAATTGCCTTGCAGAAAAGTGCAAGTCCGTTTTCACCTTCAGCAACGAAGCCCGAAACTGCGGCTGCCCATGAAGAAATCGGAGCGATGATGCAGACCGGAGCAGCAGTTGAGTCAATCAGATAGGCGAGTTTTTCGCGTGAAATTCCATGCTTGTCTGTTACAGGCTTCATTACGGAGCCGACCGTAAGGCAGTTGAAATAGTCATCAATAAA
>DGTU01000179.1 GCA_002394465.1 Treponema sp. UBA4328
TCAAAATGATTACCGAAATGAGCGGCGGCGAAAGTGAAGACTCTCTGCGCATGAAAGAAATCTGGGAGATGATGAAGGCTTCAGGAATCGAGGCAACTTATGTACTCGACCCGTCAATCACACGAGGACTTGATTATTACACAGGCGTTGTCTACGAAACCTTCCTCAACGAGCTTCCTTCAATCGGCTCTGTCTGCTCAGGCGGACGATACGACAACCTTGCAGGGCTTTACACAAAGACAAAACTTCCGGGAGTCGGTGCTTCAATCGGACTTGACCGCCTTATCGCAGGTCTTGAACAGCTCGGAAAACTCGAAACAAGGGGAAGCTACCTCGACGCAGAGATTTTCTGCATGGACAAAAACCTCGTAGTATTGTATCAGAAAGTTGCAAGCCAGCTCCGTGAAAAAGGCGTAAAAGTCGAAGTCTTCCCTGAAGCAAAAAAGATGAACCAGCAGTACGCCGTAACAGACGCAAAGAAAATCAAATGGGGAATCCTGATCGGCTCAAACGAAGCCGAAAAGAACGCCGTCACCCTCAAAAACCTTGAGACCCGCGAGCAGTTCGCAGAAATCTCCGTTGAAGAAGCGGCGAAGATAATTCTCAAAAAATAGACGCGGATTAACGCAGATAATAAAAATTATACAGCAAAAAAAAGAGGCTTCAAATGAAGCCTCTTTTTTATTTTATTTATGCAGCAGCTTTATTAGCAGCCTGATTTTTGAAAGTCTTAACCCCTTCAATTACGAGTACAACGGCAAGGATTGCCATTGCAGCAGCGAAAATCAGCTGGAACCAGTTGCCCCATACGAAAGCACCGTCAGCACCGGCACACATTGCACCGATTTTTCCTTTGATTGTAAGTACGAGCTGCGTAAGTGTAGCAGCAAGCATGAATACCATAGGGATATAGAACATCTTGTTGTTCTTTCCGACGTGTCCGAGCCATGCAGCAACTGCAAGGAGTGCAATACCTGCAAGGAGCTGGTTTGCAGATCCGAAGAGTGACCAGATTGCAGAAAGCTTAAGACCACCGAGAATACATCCGATTACAACCATGAATGCAGTTCCGAAGAGCGGATTTGCAAAAAGCTTGCGGAGAGGATTCTTTGCGTCTTTCCATGTTGCTTCATCATCTTTAAGGAAGAGTTCAGAGAACATAAAGCGGCTGAGACGTGTAGCAGAGTCAAGTGAAGTAAGTGCGAATACTGAAACTGCAAGCGTAAGAAGAGCGCTGATTGTCTTGTATGCTGTTGAAGCTTCATCACCGAACATGATTGCGATACCTGAACCGAAAGCAGTTGCAGGAGATCCCTTGAATGTCCAGATTCCGCCGTTTTCAGACATGAACTTTGTTGAAACCATACCGATTGCAATCAAAGAAATGATACCAAGTGCAGATTCAATGAGCATTGATCCGTAACCGATTGTTTTTGCATGCTTTTCATTGTCAAGCTGCTTTGAAGAAGTTCCCGAAGCAATCAGTGAGTGGAAGCCTGAACATGCACCGCAGGCAACTGTAATGAAGAGTGCCGGGAACATGTTTCCGATGCTCTGTGTCCATCCTGTAAATGCAGGAAGGTTGAATTTAACGTCACGGGCAGCACCTGTGAAAGCAGAATAAATGATACCTGCGATTGCGATGAGCATCATTGCATAAAGAAGGAATGATGAAAGGTAATCGCGCGGCTGAAGCATGATCCATACAGGAATAAGGGAAGCAATTGCGATATAAAGACCGATGATTACGATCCATGTGTTTCTGTCAAGAACAAGACCGTGGCTGAGACCGAAAATTACGATTCCAACGATAGCAGCAATACCGATGATTGTTGCCGGAAGAGTCTTTACTCCGAACCTGTTTGTGAGGATTCCGTAAACAACTGCAAGAACGATAAAGAGAATGGAAATCATGGCAGTTGTCTGGTTGTTTCCTGTATTCTCTTTTGAAGAGATGAGTCCGCTTCCAAGTGAAACGCTGTCAGATTCAGTATTAACTTCAATTCCTTTTTCAACGAGTGCATTTACGACTGCATCAAGTGAAACAGCTTCTGCAGTTTCGCCTGAAAGCGAAACTGTAATTTCATTTTCATTCTGTGCAACAGCAGCACCCTTGACTTCTTTCTTTGCAACATCAGCAACAAATTCTTTTGCTGTCATTACAACGAGAGCCTTTACTGCAGCCTCGCCTTCACCAGTAACAACTTCTTTTGTTGTCTGGTCAGTTGGAAGTGCAGAAATTACCTTTTCAACATTTACTGCATCAATTTTAACAGAGTTTTTATATGGAGTATAAAATGTTCCTGCAACTACGTTTACGAAAGAAGCAATTACAAGAATAAGAACCAGAAGTGCAAAAATAATGAAAAGCTTCTTTGCAGTCTTTCCGATTGAAGTCTTGATGATTTCACCGACAGACTTTCCGCCGTTCCTTATTGAAGCGAAAAGTGAACCAAAGTCCTGAAGACCACCAAAGAAAATACCACCGAGAACACACCACAGGAATACCGGTACCCAACCGAAAACAGCGGCCTGAATAGGACCGTTAATAGGACCGGCACCAGCAATTGATGAAAAGTGGTGTCCCATCAGAACAGCCGGTTTTGCAGCAACATAGTCAACGCCGTCCTCGTTTTCATAAGCAGGTGTCTTTTTGAGGGGATCAATACCCCACTGTTTTGCAAGCCAGGAACCGTAGAATACGTATCCCGCAAAGAGCAAAACAACAGCTGCAATGATAATAAATAATGCTGTCATTTTTTCTCAACCTCCTTAATGTGAGAAAATTAAATTATTTTCATGAAGATTTTTTTCAAATCGCGGCCAAGCCTGTTGCTCGACAGTGTTTTGGAATCATTCTCCATTGCAACCAGTTTAAAAGCGCTCCATCCCCTGAATCCAAAAGCATAGGATTTATAGAGGCGGATCTTCTTTATTTTTTTCTTAATGTCATCATTGATTTTCTGTGCTATTATAAAAAGCGATACATCTGAATTTCTGTGGCCGGAAACAGGCTTTACCTTTGAAAGGCCGTCATTCCATGCAGAACTGACCAGTTCATCAAGTTTTTCCAAAGTCAGTTCATCTTCCTTCGCAAAATATACATATTCATTTGAATCGATGTCGCTGATGTGTGCGGCTTTTACTAAAACGTATTGTTCGGTATGTGAATGAAATTCAGCAGAAGCGGCAAAAGGACTGCACGGGGTCTGCGTATCGACATCATAATAGCGGCGGAACATATTCACAAGTTTATCGAACAACTCATCCATTTTATTTCATGTCCCCGAGCGCTTTCTGAGCCTTAAGCTTATTGGAATAAACCTTGACGGCACTCCCGGAAACCCAGCCCCTGTCAAAATTATACCATTTCTCATATTTTCCGTCAGTCTTAACGGTCTGTTCTCCGGTTATCCTTGCAAGTTCACCTTTCCTGAAATGCGAAACAGTCTCGGAAGAATACGAAGGTTCCTCACGGCATGCCGCATACGGATCCGTAATGATTGCCCACTGAACTTCAATATCAAGGGCAAGGGGATCCGACTCATCAAAGGTTATCTGTTTACCGTTTCCCGAGCAGGAACAAAAAAGAGAAAAACATAATGCTGCCGTGATAAAAAATAATGCCGTTTTTCTCATGATTTAATCCGGAATGGAATCTGCAAGATACTTTACGACCTGAGGATAAATCAGAAGGTCGCTGTCAACGAAATTCAGCTGAGGAATTTCTGCAGGTTCAGCCCATTTATATTCAGTATGTTCCGTAAGGACATATTTTGTTTCAATTCCATCATGAGGAACGAAGATTTCGTAGGCCTTAAGTTCCCTCAGTTCCCCGTTATGCTTGAACTGTGCATTTGCAACCGGGTTTCCGACCTTAACCTTTACACCGAATTCTTCTTCAAATTCACGGATAACGGCTGTTTCATCAGATTCACCGTCTTCAGCCTTTCCGCCCGGAAATTCCCATCTTGAACCCATCTGACCTGTCGGGTTACGCTTTGCGATAAGAATTTTTCTGTCTTTTATTGCGATACACGCGATTGAAACCTTTGCCATAAAAACCTCACAGAAAAATGACCCTCGGCAGGACAAAATGCAGGAAACCTGCAGCAATACAGAAATAACCTATAAACTTTCTGTTCTTCGTAAAAATTGCCGCAAGGAAATTATCCTCTGTTTCTCCCCTTGAAGTACGCCAGTCAAAGAAAAGTGCAAGCCCCCCTGTAATACCAGCAATGACACAGAAAAAATCACCGAATATGCTTACATCATCCTTAATGTGAACGGTAGCTGCAAGCTTGAGGATTCCGGTAAGGGCTGCAAGAATTGATATTACAAGGCGGAATGAAGGATTGTTAAAGAAAAGTGAACCAGAACGTGCATCAGAATCAGCTTCAGCATCAAAGTCATCTTCTGAAGAAAGGTTTTCTCCCTGAGAAAAATCAGTTCCATAAACGAGAATCAGACCTGTCATAATATTCAGCGCAACTGAAAGAAAATAAAACTGAAGCAATTCTTCTCCCTAAAAAGTCCCGGTCATCATAAATCAGCGCCTTTCTGCCGGTGCCTCAAGCACGACAACTTTGGACTTTATGTCGATTTGTGCACGAACTTTTCTGATTATATCATAATCGTTATATTTTGTCCTTAATTCAACGCTCTGTCCGCTGTAATTAAAGTTTATTTTTTGAGAATCTATCACGTTTCCTTCAGAATCAAGGAAAAAAAGTTCACCGTCAAACTGGTTTCCGGCCGAATAATCATATTTTGCAAGCGCATTTCCTGCCGAAAGGAGAACGTAAACTGTATTTTCTATTCCCGAAACCTTAAGTTCAAAAGGAATTCCGTTGACGTTCTTGGAATATGGTTTATTACCGAAAAATCCGTGAAAGAATATTACTGCTGCAAAAATCATTATTGCAACAAAAATAAACCTGTTTGTTTTCGTTGCAACAAGCGAACGGAAAAGTCCGGGTGCACCGGTTTTCATTCTTCCTGAATAATAATCCTGGACGTTCTGCGGGGCATTTTTTATGCGCTCTTCACGGTTATAGTGAAACACAAGTTTTTCTTCGCCTTCCGCATGTCCTTCATCAAACTTTTCAAAATCCATAAAAAACCTTTAGTCAAGGATTGAATTAATCAGGGAATCAGTACGCCAGAGCACTACCCTTGCATATTCACGCTCTGCAAACAGTGCGCTTACGATTCCGTTTCCGCTTATAAACATTGAATAATAAAGGATCTGATTATGATCCATTTCAAAAAGCCTTTTGATGAACCTCTGTCCGTTAGGCTGTACCATCTGAACAAGCAGTCCCTTTTCAACCGGAACAACAAAGAAAAACCATCCGTTGTCAGTAACACCAAGAAACTCAAAAGGAATGTTATGCAGCTGTGAACCGAGGCTTGAAGTTTCAGTTTCTTCGTAGCCGGGGATTTCAATTCCGCCTTCATACCTTCCGGTTTCTGCAGAAAGAGGATACAGAATGGTTTTCAGGTAAACCATACCAGACTGAAGCTTGACGTCCGGGTCAAGGTAAACTTCAGAATAATCAACCTTGAGGTAAAGTTTTTTGTCGACTGAATCAGGAATAATGTTTTCGACCGAAAGATAAAGTTCAGGGTCATCGTCCTTTCTGTCAGGAAGCGATGGAACGTTCTTTGTGCTTACGGGAATCTTATACATCTGGAAACCGCTTGTATTGTACCAGTAGACGATAAAGCCTTCGTTTGACATGCAGACAACTACAAGTTCATTATTCTGCGTAGTATAAATGCTCTTGATATGCGGGAAAGGTGCTCCGCCCGGACCCTGCTGTCCTATGTAATCAACGAAATTTCCCTGGGTATCAAACCTCAGTACGACATTGCTTAAAAGAAGAGGCTCGCCGTTTTCAGAATCCGTTTCCTGTCTCTCAGGCGGGAACGTATCAACGGCATAAATCCACCTGCGCGAATCAACGCATACCGGACCGAGCGTATTAAACTGATAGGCAACGGCTTTTTTTGTGGACCTGACCTCAGCAGAAGGTGCAAAGGAGGCAGTATGAGTTACTTCAGGATTATAATAAAGACTCAGGAGATCCCCGTAGGAATTGAGTTCAAGAATTTTTTTTGATTCGCCGTTTGCAATGTAGAAGAATCCGTCCCGCATCGTAAAATATGTATTTACCGGACCGCTTTCAGAAAGGTTAAAGAGGTTGAGTTCATCTTCAAAATTTCCCCAGTTGAGGCGGAAAAGTTCCTTCTGGTTAATTGAAACTACGCTCATTGACCTTGAGCAGGAAACCGTCAGAAACGTATAAAGCAGGCAGATCAGGACAGCAATTTTTTTCATACCTTAAGGATAGCGCATTAGCATGTTAATTTAAAGAACTTTTTCAATAGACTTTGTGGCTTTAAATAAGGTATATTTATACTATTATGATTATCGATAAAATTTTTACTGCTATTTTCGGCTCACAGAATGAGCGCGACATCAAAAAAATACTTCCAGTTGTAGCTGCAATCAATGCAAAAGAAGACTGGGCAAAATCACTTTCAAAAGAAGAATTTCCAAAACAGACACAGATATTCAAGGAGCGCCTCGCAAAGGGTGAGACACTCGATGACATTCTTCCGGAAGCATTTG
>DGTU01000177.1 GCA_002394465.1 Treponema sp. UBA4328
TTCTACTCCAACTGGCTGAACTACTACGTCTACCAGGCAACACCCTACCGCCTGACCGACATCTAGCCATTCCTTTTACGGAGCATACCGGTCGGTTCACAAAATCTCCCTGGCTGAAACCGGCCGTCCCCCCGACCGCATCACCTGCTTTCCGGGGTTCCGGCCAAGAGGCCTCCATTGCTCCATGCCGCAGCATTCCGCAACCCGCTTACGCGGGCCCCTCCAATCAGGGCTAGCCGCCTGGTCCACGGTATAGCAGGACCACTTGACCATAAACGGATTTAAATACATAATTAAGCACATGAAGAAAAACCTCAGACAGGACGAGCGCTTTGTAGAAATCGGCAGAGTAGATGCTCCCGAAATCTGCGCCCTTCCAGGTGTGATGGACGACATCAGCCTAAACGGCTGCAGAGTCCACTTTCCAGTCCCAGTCACACTTGACGAAGACAGCGAATACACCTTAAAAATCAAGCTTTCACATCTCAACGCACCTGCACAGCTGGAACTGATATGCAGCCCGCAGTGGGAACTCGTGAACTGTCAGGAAACTCAGATTGGATTCAGCATACTGCGCTCGCCCGACACACCGGATCTTTCTGCATACATAAGGCAGCGCAAACTGGAAGCTCAGGAACAGGACCTTGTTCCGGAAGACTATGACCACTACCCAAACATTTCGTTCGCATAAACACTTATGGGCATTACAACAGAAACATTAAGCGGCACGGCATTCCTTGCCTTCCCGGAGATGAAGGATCTGCTGCTTTCAGAACTTGAACAGAGACTGGCCGCAGATTTTTCAGGCCGGAAAGACTACGGCGATTTGATTTACCTTCCAAACTACAATCCAGATTATCCCTTACCATACTGGAGCCGCTGCACAATGCTTGAACCCCGGCTGGTTCACTTTGAGTCCATTGGAGAAGCCTCCACAATCCTACGCGGAGTTCAGCGCTCATGGGCCCCGTATTCCTTCACTGCATTCCGCCGCACAAATCTTATCCAGGAAAAGCTTCCGCATGTAAACCTAAAGAGCCGGGCCTTTCCAATAAGGATTCCTGACTCACCCATAGGTCTCTATACCCTGACCGATGAGCATGCAATGATTTATTCCGCCAAGACCAGTTCCGCACTCCCCGCAGGAACCGTCAGCTGGCAGGAAGACCACGAAAATCCACCGAGCAGGGCGTACCTTAAGATACAGGAAAGTCTTGTGCTTGCACAGCATTTCTTTGGGGTGGAGCTTCCCAAACCGGGAGACCGCTGCTTTGAAGCAGGTGCATGTCCGGGAGGCTGGACATGGGTTCTGGTGAACCTTGGCGCAGATGTCTACGCAGTTGACCGTGCGGAACTTGCCCCCTCACTGATGCAGAATCCGCTGGTAAAATTCCAGGCACACGATGCCTTTACACTTAAACCGGAAGACATCGGCGACTGCGACTGGGTTCTGAGCGACGTAATCTGCTACCCGGAACGCCTTTTGGAATGGGTCAGGACATGGCTCGCCAGCGGCAGGACAAAAAAGATGATCTGCACCATAAAAATGCAGGGCGGCATAAACTGGGACACCGTAGCTCAGTTCGCAGCAATCCCTGACAGCCGCATTGTCCACCTGAACTACAACAAGCACGAACTTACCTGGATTCATGTCCAAAAACAGTCTCAATAACCGTAAAAGTCCTGAAGATTTCGACGTTCCACTGCCCGTTTGAGTTTTCGAGTGCAATTGAGCCCGTATCCCTGAAGCTTCCGTTATAGTTTTCAATTCCGAAAATAAAAAACGCCCTGTTTCCGTATTCTTCAAGAGACTGCCTGTTAAAACAGATCTTAAGTCCGTCAACATCAAGAATTGAATCATACAGTTCCCGGCAGGCAGACTGTTCAAAATCCGTTTTCATTCCTGCGGCAATGTAACCTGCGAGAAAGTCCAGTGCAACTTCATAAGGGTCTGTTTCCTTAAGGACCGGCGAAATAAAGTCATTAACGTTATCCGCAGTAATTACCGTTTTGTCAGGTTCAAAGGCCGTATCAAAATTAATCCGCTGCAGCGCTTCTTCATGCTGATAAAGCAGTTTTTCTGAAAAGGGAGCCTTTTCAAACTCATCTGAATCGGCGGCATCTCCTTCAGTTCCGTCAAAATTGAGGTAGTCCCATTCAGCAAATTCATCTATCTTTACGTCATGAACTGATGACAGGAGTTCCTTTCGTCCTTTGCGGTCATAAAGTGCAGCATCCTTACTTACTCCGCTGAAAGCAGAATGCGCAACATTTCCCCAGTCCCACATTACTGCAAACTGAAGGTTAGTGCATCCGCTGCAGAAATTTTCCGGAATCTGCTGTTCAACAAAAGAACCCATATAAATCCAGCACAGGTTCTCGTGTCCGTAAAAGCAGTTCTTCGGAAGCGGATAGCAGACGTCACCCCTGATCATGTAATCTGAATAACAGAAATCAACGCAGACATATTTATCCGGTGCTTCGTCAATCTGTTTTTTAAGGTCGCAGAAAACCTTTCCGCTGTGTGTCCCGTTAAAATAAATGTAAAGGATGCGGCCTTCTATCCGGTTATTCTGATTTACAGTCATAATGCAATGAAGTGAATTCAACTGCTCGAAGGTTACGTCTTCTTTCTTAAAATTGTCAGTGAGCGTAATCACATAATCAATTCCGCTGTCCATATGGAATGCGGCAAATTCAGGAAGGTCCCTGATATCAAGTTCAATTGAAGCAGAAGCTGCAGAAACAAGTCCTGCACAAAATAATCCCATGATAAGCTGAATAAAAACTCTTTTCATGGTGAAAATTATATCACAGATAAAGTAAATCTGCTAAAATAATTGCGTTTTGAAAAAATACATTCTGTCAGCTGCAGTGTTATTTTTCTCAGTCTGTGTGAATGCAGTTTCCTTTAAGCAGTATTTTGAAACCGGAATCGGCTGGAATGCAGCCAGAAGCGTTGAAGAAGACCTTGTGAATTCTACATTCGGCTACGGTTTTGATCTTGAAGGAATAAACTGTGATTTTGCAGTACAGGCAAACGAGGATATTTTCGACTTTACATATACGAACTTCAGCTGGCTGCTTAAGACAGAATATTCATTCCTCAATCTGAGCTACGGCATGTGCGGAAACATTCACATGCAGTATTATTATTCCGTGAGCACAACATACGATCTGGTCGGAGGCTTCTGCTTTAAGACAGAGAGCAGGAACAATTTTACTTTTACGGCAACGACCGGCTACGGGCTCAAATCAACGGGTATTTTTGCACTTGAAGATTATGAAGGCCGTCTTTACAGCCACTGGTTTGCAGCATCCATTCTTTTTGACAAAATCTGGGAAAACGGTTTTGAAGCTTCCTTTTCGATGACGACGCATGACAATTTCAGGTTCCCGGTTTTCATTTCTCCGTCCTATATTTTTGAGGCAGCATGGAATTACGGTGAAATGAGGCTTTCGTGCAGCGCACAGATCAGGTTTGCAGATCAGTTTACCGTTGCTCCCTATATGGATATGGTTGTCCTGAGGACAGGATTGAGGTACCGCTTTTGAAAAAAATAATACTCTTTCCGCTCATCATAATTTCTCTCCTCACGTTCAGCTGTACCGGCGGTTTTTATCCGCTGCTGTTTACGTCTGATCCTGTAGATTCGCGTGCACTTCCCCACCATGTACTTTCAGGCTCTGATACTCCGGAATCTGCCATCAATGATTCTACATACAGTTTTCTCCTGATAACTGACATGCATCTCGGAAACGATGAGGAAGACAGCCAGTGTGCGGATTTCCTTGTAAAATTTGACGAGCTTCTCAATGCAGAAGATAAACTTAAACCTCGTTTCGTAATTTCGCTCGGCGACAATGTCAATGACGGACTTGAAGGCCAGTACAAACATTTCAAGAACTTTCAGAACGAGGTTATCTCTCACGGAAATGCAGGCCTCGGAATCTCAGACTACAAGTTTTACTGCGCAATCGGAAACCACGACCTTTATCACAACGGCTTTGTATATTATCCGGATTACTCATGGCCGGGATGCACATATTATTCTTTTAACGTAAAAAATGATCCTTCAGGAAAGGGATTCAGCTATTATTTTCTCGACAGTGCCAACAACTCAATCGGAAAACCCCAGCTTGAAGATTTTGAAAAGCGGCTGAAAGCTGATGATGCACCGAAAATCGTATTCACGCACTGTCCTGTATACAATAAAAAAATCGTACTGACGACACAGGACGACCTGTTTATTGCACGTATACTAAGCGCAGCAGCTAAAAACAATGTGAAATACATTTTTGAAGGCCACATGCACGAAAACTCAACCTGGAATCACGGACCGTTCACGGAAAGGGTTACGGCTTCATTTCTGTTTGACCGGATTGCACTTCTGGTTACAGTTGACGAAAGTTCCGGTACCGTGGTTTCAACACGTGATATCAGTTTTTAGGATTTTTCTTTTCCCATTCAACCTTTACGAGACGATTATCAATGTTACCGATGCGCTGGAAAGTCAGGCACGAAGCCTTATGAATCATAATCCCCTTTTTCTTGCTGACATAACCGGTAATTAAATCTCCCGGCTGAGGATTACAGCATCTGGCAAGGGTATAGAACATGTTTTTTGTATTTTCAACGGTAATTTTGCCGGTAAGGCCTTCATCATTTCTTGCAGATTTTTCTCCGTTCTTTGCACGTACCCTTTTCTGTCTTTCTGACTGAATCTGCCTTGAATATTCATTCTGAGATGCAATTTCAGCCGCCTTACGTTCTTCCGCTTCCTTGTCTATAAATGTCGGATCATTCGTCATCAGCCAGCTGTGAATTCTCTGTCTTGCCTTTGAAGTCTTTACAACCTTGAGCTGGTTTTCAGTCGGATGAGCCTGAGGATTCGTGAGGATTTCGATTATCTGTGTGTTTTTAAGAGGCTGGGTAATCGGAATAATCTTTCCGTCAGCCCTGGCACCGATAATTTTTTCTC
>DGTU01000170.1 GCA_002394465.1 Treponema sp. UBA4328
CAGAAAAGGAACCTGTCAAAGCAGTGATCATCAATTGTCTTGAGCCTGAACGTCTGTATTACATTTTCGCTTGAACTGACTGCATTTAAGTCCCTGTTCAGGGCAGCCGTAGTTTCAATTCCGTAATACTTTCCGCCGGCATTTACTGCAAGTTCTTCGAGCGAGGCAGAGTTAAAGTCAGATTCATAGTATCCTGACAGAATTTTTCCCGTAGAAGGATCTACATATTCAATCGGCACTGAACCGCGTGTTCCGATTCCAAAAATATAAAGCGAAATATTGTTTTCCCGTGCAAGACGTGCAGCCGTTGCCGGATGAATTGAACCGGAATTATTCTCGCCGTCCGTTATGAGTACGATTGATTTTCTCGGGGCCCTGGAAGAAGCAAGGTGATAAACCGCCGTGCTGAGCCCCGTACCGATTGCAGAACCACTTCCAAGTCCGCCTTCACTCAGGGAATCAAGTCTTTTAAGGAACAGGTCATGATCCGAAGTCGGAGGAACTATCGCAGCAGCCTCACTTGCCATTGCAACAAGCCCGAATACTGCTCCCTGATTATCATTTACAAAGGTGTGAATTCCCTTTTTTGCCGCTTCAAGCCGCGTCATTCCGCCTATATCCTTAGAAGCCATCGAAGGACTTGTATCAAGGACGATGAGTACTTCAGTTCCCTTTGAAGTATAGATTTTCTCCTGATGATGAATAACTGGATCTGCAAAGGCAGTTACAATCAGGATGAAGAAAATAAAATATCCTGCTGAAGTCAGAAAATGCAGGAAGGAACGAAGCCGGGATTTCCATACGAAGGTCCGTCCGCCCCAGTTTCCGAGGACAAGCGGAAGGGAACTTTTTCTGAATATTCCGAGTTTTTCAAGAAGTATTTTTAGAGGAATCAGAAGCAGAAGCAGGAATCCTGCAAGATTTTCAAACGTCATTCTTCCTCCCTCCTTTCATCTGATTCAAAATTTTCTATGACGGCGCAGGCATTTTTTACCATATCCCGCCTTTCATTCGGATCAAAAAGCATCGTTGTTTCATCAGTCGCAAAACGAATATAGTCACAGCGGCTGAAAATCTGCATGAGGGACATTACGCCTTCTTCCTGCCTTTCAGTAATGTCACCACCTGCAAGTTCCGTAAAATATGCATAGAACTGAGGCGGAGTAAGGGCTTCAAAACCATCCGTAAACCTTCCAGTACAGTATGAACGCATTATTTCCTGGACTTTTAAGGCATATTTCTTATCATCCTGAATCCTTGAAGAATTTTTCCAGAGACGTTTAAGCTGTGAACGCGCATTTCCTGCATTCTTTCTGGTTCTGTAAGCATAATGTCTTTCAATGAGGAATTTTTTGAATACAGGAAGCTTAAGCAGGGCAAAAAATATCAGGCTGAGTATGATAAAGGCTGCTATAAACGCAAGGACAAGAAAGGCTGTTGTTCCGGGAACAGTTTTCGGGCCCTCCGGAGGTTCAAGCTGATTGACGCCGAGTTTTGCGGCAATTGAATGTACCTGAACCGGTTCAAGGGTTATATAAAAGGGACTTGAATTGTCACTTCCGGATTTCTTGACGAGGGCATTGAGGTCGAACGGCGGAATTTCAAGGGTTCCGGTTTTCCACGGTATTATATCCATGTGAAGCGTGTATTCTGATCCGAGGCAGGACAGTGACATCTTCTTTACGAAAAAATCCCTGTAACGCCGGTTAAAACTGTCATAATCAGTCGTGAGTTCAATCGTTTCACCGTCAAAAAAATCTGCACCGGTCTGAAAATCATATTTTATGTGGACGTTTTCCCCGAGGTACACCGTATCAGGCGAAACATACTGTCTGTGCTTATCCTGTGAATACGTAAAAGAGCAGAAAAGAATCAGTGAAATAAAAGGAATGAGTTTTTTCAACTTCTTGCCCTCTCTGAAAAGAATTTCGAAAGGACACGGGTACAGTCATCGGCCGTTGAAAGAAGAATCGTATAGATTCCGTGCCTCAGACAGTAATTCTGCCATGAATCAGTCTGCCGGCGGTTTTCGTCAAACCACATGCGCCTGAAGGCAGAAGAAGACGTCGGAAGTTTTGCCCTGACTCCGCTTTCTGCATCAACAAATGGAATAGTACCTATTTCAGGAAGTTCGCTGTCCATCTGGTCGGTAATCCTTACGGCAACAACATCGTGTTTCTGAGCAAGACGGGCAAGAGGAACCTGCCATCCTTCTGTCTTAAAGTCGCTCAGGACAAAAACAAGCGAGCGCCTTTTAAGCAGGCGGTGTGCTCCCCTGATTGCATTATCAAGAACGGAACCTTTTTTAACGTCATCTTCAGTGCGGTCAATCTTAGAAAGCAGCATCATGGCCCTTTCCCTCCCTGGTTCAGGCCTGCATGAAAAACGGACTTCCCCGTCAAAGAGAACAGCCCCGAGCGAAGATGAATTGATTTCACCTGCCATGATAAGAAGTGCCGCAGTTTCAGTCGCACAGTCAAGCTTGCTGACTCCGCCCGTTCCCTGATACATGGAAAGCGATCTGTCGATGATTATAAAAAGTGAAAGCTCCTTGTCCTCATCATACTGCTTTATGTAGGCCCTTCCCATTCTGGCCGTAACGTTCCAGTCTATGACCCTGACGTTATCTCCCGGAAGATACTCACGGAGCTTTGAGAATTCAATTCCTTGTCCGCGGCAGATTGACTTAAAGTTTCCGCTGCGCATGTTTTCAGCGAGCGAAATGGCCGCCAGATGTAAAAGCTTCGAGCGTCTTGCAACCTGTCCTTCATCTTCTTTGAGGATTCTGGCCATCAGGGTACCGGCATAAATGAAAGGATTTTTTCAATGATATCGTCACTTGTCATTCCGTCCGCAGAAGCTTCATAAGAAATTACAAGCCTGTGCCTGAGAACGGCATGTGCAACAGCCTTTACGTCATCAGGAAGAACGAATGAACGGCCCTCAAAGAGCGCATGTGCCTTAGCACACTGAAGCAGGGCAATTCCTGAGCGCGGGGATGCACCGTATGAAATGTATTTTGCAATATCATCGTTTTTGACGGCATTTACGGCGATGCGTCCGTTGTTTTTCTTAAGTGCATCGGGGCGTGTAACGCTGACGATTGAAACGATGTATTCGATTATCTTGTCATCACATTTAACCTTGTCAGCAAGTGAAGAAAGTTTTTTAAGTTTATCAGCAGAGAGAATCTTTGATACTTTTACCGTTTCGGCTTTTCCGCAGGTTTTTACGATTTCAATTTCTTCCTGTGCAGAAGGATACGGAAGGCAGAGTTTAATCAGGAAGCGGTCAAGTTCTGCTTCCGGAAGGCTGTATGTACCTTCCTGCTCGATCGGATTCTGGGTTGCAAGAACGATGAAAGGCTCACTCAGCTTATAGGATTCTTCGCCTATAGTTACCTGATGCTCGGCCATGGCTTCGAGAAGGGCCGACTGAACTTTTGCCGGAGCACGGTTAATTTCATCTGCAAGAACGACATTCGTAAAAACGGATCCCTTTCTGACGGAAAATTTTCCGCTTCCCTGTTCGTAGATCAGGGTTCCCGTTACGTCAGCAGGAAGAAGGTCAGGCGTAAACTGAATGCGCTTAAAATCAA
>DGTU01000130.1:0-454 GCA_002394465.1 Treponema sp. UBA4328
AAAATAGTTTTATCGGCCTTCCAGCGAATTGTAGTTCCGTGAGCCTGAGTGTCGCCGATGACTTCAACTTTTGTGACTGGAATTCCCCGCTCGTATTTCTGGCGGTAAATGTGACCGTCACGGCAGACAGTAGCTTCAAGCCAGTCAGAAAGGGCATTTACGCAGGAAACGCCTACACCGTGCAGACCGCCGGAAACCTTATATGCATTTTTATCGAATTTACCGCCGGCATGGAGGCGTGTAAGTACAAGTTCAAGGGCGCTGATTTTTTCAGTCGGATGAATGTCTACAGGAATACCACGACCGTTATCTTCAACGCGGACAATATCATCCTTTTCAAGGGCAACTACGATATTGTCACAATAGCCTGCCATGGCTTCATCGATACAGTTGTCTACGGTTTCATAAACAAGATGATGCAGGCCCTTCGGACCAGTTGAACCAATATACATAC
>DGTU01000130.1:494-5540 GCA_002394465.1 Treponema sp. UBA4328
AACCAATATACATACCAGGTCGTTTTCGGACGGCCTCAAGACCCTTCAAAACCTGAATACTACCCGCCGAATAATTAGCAGCCATTTTTATTTCCTTGTATAGTAAAGATTTACAATTTCAGATAAAAGACATGAAAAGACTTTTAGAGACTTACATTATAGCAGAATTTTGAAAAAGAAACAACTTGCAGAATTTTAAGTGGCAGTCTGAAAGAATTTGAATTAAAATATAAGTGATGCTGAATTTCCTTTATCCGGATGGAGAAGCCGTTTCAACGGTTTCTGTGGCCATCATTTCGATTTCAATTATCCTCATCTCGGGCTTTCTTATGACGCGGGTAACAAAGAAGCTGCGCCTGCCAAATGTCACTGCCTATATTGTTGCCGGAATCCTGATCGGACCGTTCTGCCTGAACCTTGTTCCACAGTCTATAATCAGGGGAACGGGATTTCTTTCGGATATTGCCCTTGCCTTTATTGCCTTTTCTACAGGCCAGTTTTTTAAATTTGATGTCCTTAAAAAGAACGGTCTTAAAGTAATCTGCATTGCAGTTCTCGAGGCCCTGCTGGCTTCGGTGCTGGTTTTTATACTTACCTATTGTATTCTCCGCCTTAACCTGGCATTCTCGATTGTGCTTTCAGCGCTTGCCTCTGCGACGGCTCCTGCTTCGATAATGATGACAATCCGTCAGACCGGAGCAAAAGGTGACTTTGTAGAAACGCTCCTTCAGGTAATTGCCCTTGATAATATAATAAGCCTTGTTGCGTACAGCGTTGCCATTTCCATTGCACTTAATTCATTTCAGGGAATGCCGTTTTCGGTTGTTAAAATCATTCAGCCGGTTCTGACCAATGTTGCAGTCCTTCTTCTCGGAGCACTTTTCGGTCTTATCCTTAAGCTGATGATTCAGCCTAAAACCCGTTCGACGGATAACCGTCTTATAATTTCAGTTGCCCTTCTGTTTGCATTCTGCGGAATATGTACGTTTTTCGAAGTTTCACCTCTTCTGGGATGCATGTCGATGGGAACCGTTTATATAAACCTTGCAGAAGATGACAAGCTTTTTAAGCAGCTCAGTTATTTTTCTCCGCCGATTCTTCTCATGTTTTTCGTCCGTTCGGGAATGAGCTTTGATCTGCCTGCCCTTGTTAATACCAGCGGTGCAATTGGTTCTTCTCCGCTTCTCGTGATTGGCGTTCTGTACTTCGTTGTCAGAATTCTGGGAAAATATTGCGGCGCTTTTACCGGTTCCGTTCTGGTGAAAAAATCAAAGGATACAAGAAAATATCTTGGTCTGGCACTGATTCCTCAGGCTGGAGTTGCCATTGGTCTTGCTGCAATGGGAGCGCGTTCATTAAAGGGAGAAACAGGTGCTGCCCTTGAAACGATAATTCTTGCGTCGAGTGTTCTGTATGAACTTATAGGACCGGCCTGTGCTAAGCTCTCACTTTATCTGTCAAAATCCTATTCAACAAAACTTGAAGATCTTGTTGACGTTCAGGAACAGAATTCCGACGGATCGGAAAAAAAACAGCTTGAAATCCTTATTGAACGTATTCAGAAGATTCAGAAGGAACTTCCGGCCCATACGATTAATGAAGAGGAAGAGGCTTTTACTGAAGCTGCCGAAAGCCAGAATACGGCTTTCTGGGGTGAAATTCAAAAGAAAAACATGAAAGAAATAATAAGAAAACATAAGCCAGGAGATAAAAAATGATAACAGACCCGATAGCAGATTTTCTCGGAATATGGTCAACACAGCTTACGGCATATACCCTTCTCTTCCGGATCGGAATGTCAGCCCTGCTTTCTGCACTTATTGGCTGGGAACGTTCAAGCAAGAGGCATTCAGCCGGATTCAGGACGTTCATGATCGTTACGCTTTCAGGAACGGTCGTCATGCTTCTGGATATTTACCTGAATACGTTTTTCGGCGGAAAATTCTTTATTCTGTCTGCGGTTGCCGTAATTTCAAGTGCGAGAATTGCTACAAGAACTCTGTTCTTCAGTTCGAGAAATCAGATCATGGGACTTACGACGGCTGTTTCCCTGTGGTGCAGCTGCATACTTGGACTTACGCTCGGTGCTGGTCTTTATACGATTACTGCAATTCTTTTCGTAACAATACTGCTGTGCCTGAGCAAGCTTCCTTCACTGGAATTTTTCCTCAAGAACCGTTCAAATCATTTTGAAATTCATCTGGAACTTAAAAATTCCCTGAACCTTCAGAATTTCGTTTCTACGATACGTAAACTCGGCCTGACGATTGATGCAATTGAAATGAACCCTGCCTATGCAAATTCCGGATTGAGCGTTTATTCAATTGCGATTTCCATCAGCAGCGCAGAACTGAAAAAATATAAGACGCATAAAGAAATAATTGAAGCCCTCAGGACTATCGATTACATTTATCACATAGAAGAAATCTAAGATGAAATCTCAGTTGACGACGCTCTGCTACATTGAAAAAGACAATTCCTACCTCATGCTCCACCGGATTTCGAAAAAAAACGATATAAATCACGACAAGTGGATTGGGGTCGGCGGTCATTTTGAAAAACATGAAAGCCCTGAAGACTGCCTTGTACGCGAAGTCATGGAAGAAACGGGGCTGACGCTCAATTCATTTGATTTCCGGGGAATAGTTACATTTGTCAGTGATGACGATCCGGCAGAGTACATGTGCCTGTATACTTCAAAAGATTTCAGCGGAAAACTGACTGACTGTGATGAAGGAAAACTTGAATGGGTTCCTTTTGAAAAAATCAATTCACTGGAACTGTGGGAAGGAGATAAAATTTTTCTTAATCTCCTGCAGAAAGGCGAACCGTTTTTTTCACTCAAACTGACATATAAAAACGGCGGCCTCATTGAATCAATTCTGAACGGTATTAAGCTTTAGAAAGACCTTTTTCGTATTTTCTGTCAGCCGGTTTTTCTGCCGGTCTGTAGAAAATTGCAACGTTTCCGATTGTACGTACGTGTGTTGAATCTGTCTTTTCTTCTATCTCTTTGTCGAGGGAAAGACGGCTTTCCTGAATTTCATCACGTTCTCCTGAAAGAGATTTGATGATGTTGTATTTGATTTTGATCAGTTCATGAGATGCGAGGACTTTGCTGATGTTTTTAATCTGTTCTTCGGTAAGTCCTGCGCCGCCGATCTGAACAAGCGGATTCATCGGCTGTGCACATTTTTCAAGATATTTTCTCTGTTTTGCTGTAATTTCAATCATATAAATAGAATAACTTTTTTTATGCTAAATAACAATAACAGACCAGAATTCATATTATAACTATGAATTCCGGTCAAAAGTTCATACATTTATTGCGTGTTTTGAATTAAAATCTGACAGTAAAATTCATTTTTATGAATGATAAAAAAAGTGCCAGAGAATTATTTGCAGGCAATCTGCAGAAAATCAGACGCGAACATAAAATCACGCAGGAAGAACTAGCAGAAAAAATCGGAGTTTCTCCGGGAACTATCAGCAACATAGAAAGAGGCCTGTCTTTTCCGATGGCAGAAACAATAGACAAACTGTCTTCATTTTTTAATCTGCCCGTAACTGAATTTTTTGTTTCCGGACAGGAGAATTTTATTCCCCAGTCAAAAATTGAACAGATATACGAAGTATTCAAACCGTACGTTGATAATCTTGGCATTGAAAAAAACGGCAGGAATTTTTCCGGCATTCATAATCATTCTTCACGGAATGACTGACATTTTCTGCAAATTTGTTGAAATAAAGAGATTTACGGTATAAAATAAAAAAGATAATTTTTCAGAATTAAATTTTCTGCTGATAAATTTTTTATACCCCTATTAGGAGGACAAAATGTCCAGAAAGAAAATGTCAATGGACGGAAACCAGGCTGCAGCTCATGTAGCTTATGCTTACACTGAAGTTGCCGGTATCTATCCAATTACACCTTCTTCACCAATGGCTGACTGGGTAGACAACTGGTCTGCAGGTGGTCAGAAAAACATCTTCGGTAACAAAGTAAAGGTTATCGAAATGGAATCAGAAGCCGGTGCTGCCGGTACAGTTCATGGTTCTTTGGCATCAGGTGCACTTACAACAACATTTACGGCTTCACAGGGTCTTCTCCTGATGATTCCGAACATGTACAAGATTGCTGCTGAACAGCTTCCTTGTGTATTCCACGTAGCTGCACGCTGTGTTGCTACACAGTCACTGAACATCTTTGGTGATCACTCAGACGTTTATGCATGCCGCCAGACTGGTGTTGCAATGCTCGCAGAAAGCAACCCGCAGGAAGTAATGGACCTGGCTCCTGTTGCTCACCTGGCTGCCCTCGAAGGCAAAGTCGCTTTCATCAACTTCTTTGACGGTTTCCGCACTTCACACGAAATCCAGAAAATTGAAACATGGGATTACGCTGACCTCAAAGAGATGTTCCCTACAGAATCTCTCAAAGAGTTCCGTGCTCACGCCCTTAACCCGGAACATCCGGCAATGCGTGGTTCACACGAAAACGGCGACGTATTCTTCCAGCACCGTGAAGCCTGCAACTCAACTTACGAGGCTCTCCCGGCAATCGTTGAAAAATACATCGAAAAAATCAACAAGAAACTCGGCACTAACTATGGTCTCTTCGATTACTATGGTGCAAAGGATGCTGACCGCGTAATCGTTGCAATGGGCTCAATCTGTGATGTAGCAGAAGAAGTTATCGACTACCTCACAAAGAAAGGCGAGAAAGTAGGTCTTGTTAAAGTTCACCTCTATCGCCCGTGGATGGCAAAGAAATTCCTCGAAAAACTTCCAAAATCAGTTAAGAAAATTGCTGTTCTTGACCGCACAAAGGAACCAGGCTCACTCGGTGAACCACTCTTCCTTGATGTCGCTGCAACTCTCCGCGAGGCCGGCATGAACGATGTAGTTCTTACTGGCGGACGCTACGGTTTGGGTTCAAAAGACACACCGCCAAGCTCAGTATTCGCTGTATACACAGAACTTGCAAAGGCTTCTCCAAAAGCACGCTTCACAATCGGTATTACAGACGATGTTACAAATCTCTCA
>DGTU01000102.1 GCA_002394465.1 Treponema sp. UBA4328
GCAAACTGGATGGAAATCTGGAACAATGTCTTCATGCAGTACAACCGCATCGACGAAAAGACACTTCTTCCTCTCGAAAAAAAGAATGTTGATACAGGCATGGGCCTGGAGCGCACAAACTGTATCCTTCAGGGCAAAAAATCGGTTTACCTCACCGAAGTTTTCCAGCCAATCATCGCAAAAATTGAAGAGCTTTCTTCTTACAAATACGGAAGCGACGAAGAAAAGGACAAGTCAGTCCGAATCATCGCTGACCATGCCCGTGCGTCTGTCTTCATTATCGGTGATGTCCGGGGCGTAAGCCCAGACCGAGTTGGTGCCGGCTATGTTCTCCGCCGCTTGATTCGTCGTGCAGTCCGCCACGGAATGAAACTCGGTATCGAAAAAGCATTCCTTGCTGAAATCGCAGATGTTGTAATCGCAAACTTCAAGTGCGCATATCCTGAGCTTGAGACAAATGCAGAAAAAGTCCGCAGGGAACTCACTGCCGAAGAAGAAAAATTCCGCGTAACACTCAAAAATGGTGAGGCAGAATTCCAGAAGCTGCTTCCAAACCTTATGAAGAATCCTAAAAAGGAAATTTCCGGTAAAGTTGCATTCCGCCTGTACGATACATTCGGCTTCCCTCTGGAGCTTACTCAGGAACTGGGAGCTGAAAACGGCTTTACGGTTGATGTCGAAGGCTTTAAAGAGGCTGAGCGCAAGCACCAGGAAGCTTCAAAATCACTCGACGCAGGAAAAGCAAAGGGTGGTCTTGCAGAGCAGAGTGACACGACTACAAAATATCACACAGCTACCCACCTTCTTCAGCAGGCTCTGGTCAATGTTCTCGGCGACCAGGTTGCTCAGAAAGGTTCAAATATCAACAACGAGCGCATGCGTTTCGACTTCACTTTCGAGCGTCCGATGACAAAAGAAGAGATTCAGCAGGTCGAAGACATCGTAAACGCAAAAATCAAGGAAGACCTTCCTGTCACAATGGAAATCATGTCGCTTGAAAAAGCAAAGGCTGAAGGAGCACGCGCACTTTTCACAAACAAATACGGCGAGGACGTTAAAGTCTACACAATCGGAAAAGACCCGAAAAACGACTGGTTTTCAAAGGAAGTTTGTGGCGGTCCTCATGTTCAGCACACACTTCAGATTGGTGACTTCAAAATCCAGAAGGAGCAGTCATCTTCTGCCGGCGTCCGCCGAATCCGTGCGGTAATTTCCGGTGGTCTTCCGCTCGACCCGCAATAATTTTTGTAACTAAACTAAAATAAGACAGTTCTTATTTATAGAGGAAAAATAAAATATGAAAAAAATTATACTTGCTGCAGCACTTGCAATTTCAGTTGCATTCGGGGCTTTTGCCCAGTCAGATCTTACAACGCTCGTAGTTGTTAAGCTTACAAAGTCAGAAACAATTACGCTGAAGCAGCTTAAAAACCGTGTTGAACTTTATCAGAAACAGAACGGTGCAGCTTCATTTACTGTTGAGCAGAAAAAAGATATTCTCAATGCACTCGTTGATGAAAAGCTCATCCTTCAGGCTGCACAGAAAGCAGGACTTTCAATTCCTGATTCACAGATTGACCAGCATTTTGCACAGGGACTCAGCCAGCAGGTTGGACGTCCAATAACAGAAGCAGACTTTGCTGCCTACATCAAGAAAAATACTGGACTTGAATTTGATGATTTCATGCGCCAGCAGATCGGAATGAGCGTTCCGGAATATAAGGCATACCTTAAAAATCAACTTATTGCACAGCAGTACGTAATGCAGCAGAAAAAAGATGATATTGCAAAGGCTGCTCCTTCTGATGAAGAAATCCGTGCATATTTTGAAATGAACAAGGCAACTTTTGCCCAGAACGATATGGTTAAGCTTTTCCTTGTCGTTGTTCCGAAAGGAAACGATGCTGCTGCCGCAAAAGCAAAGGCTGAGAAGCTTCTCGGACAGCTTAAGGATAAATCTGTAACATACGACACACTTAAGGCAAATTCAAAGAATGACGCTTCTTATCAGGGCGGAGAAATGTTTGTAAGCAAGACTGCAGTTCATGCAAAACAGCTTGGAATTTCTTACAATGACCTCCTTGAACTGTTTACATATGACATCGGATATCTTTCTCAGCTGAATGAAACTCCTGCTGATTTCCAGTTCTATTCAGTACGCGGAAAGTATCCTGCAAAACTTCTTGCACTCAGCGATGTAGTTCAGCCGGAAACAACGGTTACTGTTTATGATTACATTAAAGGTTATCTTACACAGCAGAAACAGAGCCAGGCTCTTCTGAAGGCTATTGAAGACATTACTAAGTCTCTTGATACTCCTTCAAACGTAGAACGCAAAAAGACCGGCGCAGATCTTGATAAATTGTTAAACTGGTAATTTTATGTCACGAAGAAAAGGTAGAATTCTTGCATTTCAGGGAATTTATTCCTGGGATGCAGGCGGAATGGAAAAAGAAGATGTTCTTGCCCTTGAGTGGGCCAAATCTGACTCTGGTGCTGATACAGTTGACGGGGACAGCGGAACATTTGCCAGGCTGATTATTGCAGGTACAATCGAAAATCAGAATCAGATCGATGAGATCATTAAAAAGCATCTTACGAACTGGACGATTGACCGTGTAAATAAAGTCTCACTTGCAATTCTGAGAATAAGCGTTTATTCGCTCCTGTTTATGAAGGATGTTCCTCCTACGATTGTAATTGACGAAGCAATTGATATTGCCAAGGAATATGGTCAGGATGATGCATTCAAATTCATAAACGGCATTCTCGACAACATCAAAAAGGATTTGTAATAAGGCGGATGCCGATGAATTTCCTGCTGAAGAATAGATTTTTGAAGACTGTGCTCACTTCTTCTGTTCTTGCGGCAGGATTTTTTTTGTCCGGATGTTCTTCAAAAACGGGCGGAAAGTCTTTTATGGCTCAGCTTGATATGGTTGACGCCCTTATAAAAACCGGACAGGTGAGCGAAGCGTTCAAAGCGCTTGAAGATGCTGAAGGTTCTGCATTCAGTGCATTTGCGAGGCTTGGTATTTACAAGAGGTTTTCAGTACTCGGGGAAGATTCTGAAGCAGAACGAGTCATTAAGGATGCCTATAAAAATCTTCCGGATAATGATGAAATCTGTGCAGTTTATTCACGGCTTCTCCTGAGGAAAGGGGATACTGAGGGAGCGCTTAAAATTTCTGAACGGCTGAGCGGAGGAAAATACGGTTCACTTCATTCTGAGGCCGTCCTCAAACTCAGTTCTTCTGACCGTGCAGCAAATAAAGATTTCCTTAACGGCTCTTTTGTCTCAGTTTATTATGATGCATTTGAACGCACAAAAGATTCTTCATGGCTTAAAAATACGGCACTCATTTTTCTGTCGGCAGGAAACTATACTCAGGCGGCAGACCTGCAGGAAGATTACAGTTTCAAAGATGATGAAGAGGCCTTTTTCTGGGCAAAGGTACAGTTTGATGCAGGCCGCTATGACGTATGCATCAGAAACCTTCAGACTGTAAAAAGCGATACATTTAAAAGTAAAGCCTGGCCGCTGATGGCTGACAGTTATTATTTCCTTGATGATGAAGCTTCATCCGAAAACTGCCGGCAGAATCTCATTACCCTTGCGCGTAAGAATCCTGAGACAGGTGTTCCGAGCTCGATACTCGTAAACAGTTCAATTTATCAGAGGAAAACGGATAAATTCAACGAATCCTATGACTGTCTCATGACTGTCATTCATAACAACCCTTATTACATTCCGGCTCTTGTTACTTATTCCCGCTTTGCATATGAAGACTCACTTGCCCAGCCTCTGACCGAACTTGAAAGGGCTGTAAGACAGACCGGACTTCGTACGCTCAGAATGCGTGAATACGATGAAAGACCAAAATTCCTTGTAAGCGATGCACTTGCAAAAATGAAGGATGCTCTTGACCAGCAGCATAAAAAAAATGTTCTTCGTGATGATATACTTCTCGTTGAAATGCTTCAGCTTGATTTTAAGACGGAAACTGACCTGACTGTAAAGGGCAGAAATGCACGTGTCTGGAATGCTCTTGAAGAGAACTGCCTGGGAAAGGATCTCTATCCGCCTTATCTGATGCAGTTTGCGCTGCATGAATTAATCGGCTGTGACCTGATAGAAGAAGCCAGGGCTCTTTTTACTGATTATATTGATGCAAAATATCATCTTGAAGTTCAGGATTTTACTCCGCATGATGATCAGGGAACTGATGTTTTTGGCGCTGATCGGCTTCCTCCGCAGGTTGAAGTTCCTGAAGCTGTTGTAAGGGCTGCATTCGGTGACAGGGCAGCCGGAGCCGTACACAGAATTGATGTATGGGAATGTGAATTTGCTGCATATTTTACCCTCCGTGACAAAAACGGAACTGCAGCCAGACGTCTTTATGAATATGCAGTTTATGAAAGCAGCGGAGCAGGGACAAATATTTCTAACGATGTAAGCCTTTCTTCTGTAATTAATCTTGCAATGCTGTATTCCAGCAGCGGTGACAAAGAAAAGGCTCTTGAACTTTACGGTCTTGCCTCAGGACGCGCAAAGAATGCTCTGACAAAATCCGTTATTCTTTACAGAATGGCTGTCATTCAGAATTATCTTGGCCGGGACAGGGATGCCCTGCTTTCGCTTGACTATTCAATTGCGCTCGATAAGTCAAATGCTGATGCAAGACTCCTCAAGCGCATGATTGAAAACTAAGCGACGTATACAGAAAGTCTGTTTGCCCTGACCGGATGCTGAAGGCGTACAAGGGCTGTTTTTTCAATCTGTCTGATTCTTTCTTTTGTAAGGTTGAGTTTTTCGCCGACTTCCTTAAGTGACATTGACTTGCCGTTGTTGAGGCCGTACCTGAACCTGATGACTTTTGCTTCATTAGGCTTGAGGGTATCAATTGCCCTGTTGAGGTCGTCTTTCATTGCCGTGTTGAGTGCTTTTTCTACCGGGTTTCCGTAGCGGTTGTCTTCGATGAGGTTTCCGAGTGAATCAGAACTGTCATCATTTGAATCGATGTTTGCATCGAGGCTGAGCATTTCACGGTTAATGTTAATCATTTCACGTACGTGGCTTACATCCATCTTAAGCATTTTTGCAACTTCGATGAATTCCTGTTCTTCTGTTTTTCTTCCTGAGAGGGACTTGCGTGCCTTTTCAATCTGTACGATTTCATTGACCCGGTTTAACGGCATGCGGATTGCACGTCCTTTTTCTGAAATGGCCTTGAGTATGCTCTGCCTGATCCACCATACAGCATAGGAAATAAAGTGATAGCCTTTAGTGATGTCAAATTTATCAATTGCGGTCATAAGGCCGATGTTTCCTTCGCTTATGAGGTCGGTAAGTTCCATGCCGTGATTCTGATATTTTTTGGCGACGTTTACGACAAACCTCAGGTTTGCATTTACGATTTTATTTTTAGCCTGCCTGTCGCCGTTTTTTGCCCTGAGTGCAAGTTCATTTTCTTCTTCGCGTGATAAAAGCGGAATTTTTGCTATTTCATTGAGATACATTGCAAGAACTTCGTCATCATTAATCATAAATCAACCCCTCAAAAGTATGGATACTATAAAATAGCAAGTCTCGTGCCAATCATCTGAAAAATATGAAAAATTATGGAATTTAAGAAAAATTGCTGAAATTTGCCGATTTTTCTTGCCTTTTTGAACCAAAAATTATTATCTTTTATAAAAAGATGTCAGATTGACACACTGCATGAAAGTAAAATGTAAAACTGTATCATAATGACACAGTGATGGAATTTTATTGACGATTCAACGTTAAAATTAATATATTTTATTTATAAGCTAAAAATATCTGGAGGCAGACAAATGAAAATCAGACCATTGGGTGACAGAGTATTGCTTAAACAGGCTAAAGCTGAGACAAAGACAGCTTCCGGCATCATTATTCCGGAAACAGCACAGGAAAAAACTCAGACTGCAACTGTTGAGGCTGTCGGACCTGGAACCGATGAGGATAAAATTACCGTAAAGGTCGGCGAAAAAGTCATGTATGACAAATATGCCGGAACTCAGGTAAAAATCGATGGTGAAGATTACCTTATCGTAAAGAACAGTGACATTATCGCTGTAATTGACTAAGGCTTTCTATGGCATCTTTGCGGGATTCAGTCATGAGCGCTGAGTCCCGGATAATGTCAGCAATTTTGAACGTAAGTTCACCGCTCTGTGCCGTGCCCGTTATTTCTCCGGGACCGCGCAGTTTGAGGTCTTCTTCTGCAATCTTAAAGCCGTCTGTAGTTTCATGCAGGGCTTTCATTCTTGCAATTCCCGTTTCAGTTATTTCATTCCTGTATATCAGAAAACAGTAGGACTGGTCTTTTCCGCGTCCGACGCGTCCCCTCAGCTGGTGCAATGCCGCAAGTCCGAACCTGTCGGCCTGTTCTATTACCATGCATGTTGCATTCGGTACATCTACTCCGACTTCTACAACTGTGGTTGCAACGAGAACCTTTATCCTGTCTTCTTTAAATTCAGTTAAAATTCTGTTCTGTTCGTTTTCTTCAATTTTTCCATGGATGAGTGCACAGGGAAAATCCGGATAAACCTGTTTTGAAAGGAAATCAAACATTTCTTCTGCAGATTTTAATGCGCTCCCTGAAGAATAATCGCCGCCGTCAAGATTCTGTTCGATGGCAGGATAAACGAAATATGCCTGGTGCCCCTGCTTCAATTCTTTTCGTACGGCTTCATAGGCATTGCGTTCGTTTCCGCTTTTAACCAGATATGTCTTAACCGGTTGTCTTCCCTGAGGCATTGTCTTTATCGTAAGCACATCAAGGTCTCCGTAGAGTGTCTGAGCCAGTGTCTGAGGAATAGGGGTTGCGCTCATCATCAGAAGATCAGGTTCGCTCAGAAGGGGATGCATGCTTGTTCTTCCCTTGTCGATGACGGCACTTCTCTGCATGACTCCGAACCTGTGCTGTTCATCGATTACAACAAACGCAAGGTCATTATATATAACATTTCTTGAAAAAAGTGCATGAGTTCCGATTACGAGATTAACTTCGCCGCTTCTGAGGGCAGAAAGAAGATTATTGCGCCCTTTTGTATTTATATTTCCGGCAAGGAATGCGACGTTTACACCGAGAGGAGAAAGAAGCTTTGCTGCATTTTCTGCGTGCTGGCGTGCAAGAATTTCTGTCGGAGCCATAAACGCACACTGGCTTCCGCAGTCAATTACCCTCAGCGCGGCGAAAAATGCAGTAAGGGTTTTGCCGGAACCGACATCTCCCTGAAGAAGCGAGCGCATGTAAAAAGGTCTTCCCTGATGGTCTCCGAGGGGCCGTGTCGGACTGTAGCTTCTGTCGATGTCATCGTTCAGCTGTGCAATGACGGCACGCTGATCATCCGTAAGGGCAAAATCAAGCCTTGAAAGCAGATGTTTCTGCCGCGGTGAAAGTGTTGTTATGAAATCTTCAAGCGAAACCTGTTTCTGAACTGACTGAATCTGTGACGGGTCAGCCGGAGGAAGTTTTCCGCGGTGGAAGAAGGAACGTTCGGCCATGATTCTGTGAAAATGAAAGAATTCTTCATATGCGAGCGTATTTCTTGCCTGTAATGCTTCCTGTATGGTTTCAGGCTGGTGTATGCACCTGAGTGCCTGTGATTTTGACATGAGGTTCCGGGATTCTATGATGTTATCCGGAAGTTCGTTTTCAATTCCGAGGGAATAATGTTTGAGGGCAGCGTCCATCGCTTTTGCAACGGCCTTCTGTGTCAGGCCTTCAGTCAGCGGATAAACAGGATAAACCCGGCTGCCGGGAACTGGCGTATCAGCGTATTCTTCAAGTGTTCCAGAATCAGCTATTTTTTCCGTTTCAAATGAGGTGGACTGGAGCTTAGAGTATTTGACTTCAAACCTTCCTGTGACGCTTATTATTGAGCCGGCCGGGCAGGATTTTTCCATGAAAGGACGGTTAAAGGCAACGAGTTCTGCCTGTGCGGTTCCGTCCGTTATAAGAATCTTGAGCGTTTTCATTCTGCCGAAGCCGAACCATTCATGTCCGGTAACGCGGGCTATCGTGTGGACTTTCGGGAAGAGTTCGAACTGATTGAGCGTTATCCTGCGGGTTCTGTCTTCCCAGTCACGCGGATAAAACTGGAGCAGGTCTCCGACAGTAAAAATGTTCAGTCTTGAAAAAACTGCTGCCGTTGCGGGACCTACGCCGGGAAGTGTTGAAATGGAATTGTTTATTTCGCTCAGTTTCATACAGGAATTGAAAACAGCAGGGAAGCCGTGAACGGAACCAGAAATTTGCTGAATGCGATGTCTATGACGATAAGGACAACTGTGCAGATGATGAGCGCCGTTTTAAATGGAACACGGTTTGAGCCTGTAAAAATATTTGCAACACGGTATATAAAAGGCGTAAAAGAAGTGTCCAGGGCTGACCAGATCGGACTTTCAGGTGCATAAGGGTTTGAGAAGAGGAGAACAGCAAGCCTTACTATAAGAATTATAATTATTAACAGAAGGATTGAAGAGACAAGCTGCCATATTGCAAGGAAAAACTGTCCGAGTATAAAACCGAGCGTTATCTGTGAAGATGAGATGAGTCCTGTGATGATAAAAGTTATGGTTATAAGGACACCCATTGCAAGTGCAGGTGACAGATCAAGCATTCCGATCCGTAATATACGGAAACGCCTGAAAAAATTCAGGTAAGGATCACAGAGTGTTGAAAGAATTCTTCCCGGCATTGAATACTGTGCCTGCGGAAACCATGTAAAGATTATCCGGATAAAGCAGAGAATCGTATATACATAAAGTGCGCCTGAGATAATCCTTAAGATATGGTACTGTAACATAATAGCCTCATTTAATTATTTTCATACTGTCCATACGTCTTTTACAAACGGCTGGCTTTTGAGTGTATTCGTAAACTCCTGTGATGAAGGAGCCGTAAGCTGAGAATTTGCCTTGACGATATAAGTCGAATTCTCTGTCTCTATATGAAAATATACTGAACAATT
>DGTU01000161.1 GCA_002394465.1 Treponema sp. UBA4328
CTTTCAGAAAAATAAACGAAGCCGTCATGAACCATAAAATACGGAGAAGGAAGGTTTATGTCAAATTTATTCAGCAGCCAGTTAAGGAAAGAAGGCAGTGAAAGCTTTGAAAGCCTTACGCCGCCGAGAATCAGGCTGTTGTCTTCTTTTACAAGAATTGAAGACGTAATTTTGTCAAAAACTTTCTGACGCTGTTTTTCATCACGGATCTGAATTGCAAAAACCGGATCATTCTGATTTTCAATTCCAAGAGCCGCAAATTCACTTCCCGACCAGCTGAAAAGAAGTTCGTTCAGGTCAAGGCCGAGTACATTTTTACAGAGTGAATCAGAGCTTTCCCAGGTTGACTCAATGTTTTTTGACTTCGGAACAAGCGGGAAAACGGCAGATTTGAGTTCATCAAGAGTACCGGCAGTAAGGAAGGTATAATACTGGGTTCCGTCAACTGTTCTGTTGAGGATCGCAGGAACGGAAGATTTTTTTGTAAGGATTGAATGCAGTGACGAATTTTCATTTTCATCTGCTTCATACGGAACAGAACACTTTACGTCTATCTCTGAATCGGACAGGTCAAAATCAATTACCGTAAGCTTTTCCCTGTCAATGATTTTTGAAATGGAAGAAATGATTTCGTCATCACTCAGGGAATCCGTAAATTCTCGTGCGTTAACGGCAATGCGGATATCATCCGTTGATGTTCCGAGGAGTTCTGCCTCCCCTTTTGAATATTCACCGGAATGAGAAGTCAGTACACCGCGTTTAAGCAGCGGAAGGTTATTTGAAGCAACAACGAGATTCTTTACACAGACAATATATACTGCACTGCTGCTTCCTGGAGAGCGGTAAACGAAATAAGGACATTCTTCATCGTAGAAGAACGAAAGGTCTTTAAGTGCTTCGATTTCAATATTTTTGATTATAAGGTCAGCAAAACGTGATGCAAATGAAAGATAGCTCAGGTCAATTACGGCCAGAAAATTCATTTCCTTTCCGTCAGGATAGAAGGCGGCATCAATGTTGCGGTTGGCAAAATACCTGAAATATTCATTTTCCCGAAGTGAGGATGAACGGTAATTCATGAAAGGTTCGCGGAAAGTCCTGAAGCTCTGTCCTGACAGGAGAACATCCATTGCCTGAATGTCGGCAACGTCTTCAAGCGTATCAACGGCAGAATCCGTATGAACGTAGAAGGCATAATCGCGCGGAATTACCTCAAGGACATCCCTGGAATCAAATTTGCACCAGGCAAGAAAGGCTGCAATTATGATTACAAGCACAAGAATTAATTTAATGATAAAACCGAAGAGTTTTCCGATAAATGATTTTTTTTGTTTTGAAACAGGCTTTACGTCCTGAACCTGCTCAGAAGTTTCTGCATTTTCCATAAATGATATTTTACGACTTTTTCCCATAAAACTCTATAGTTGATACAGTGATATAAAAAAAATCCCCTTCCCGCTCAGAAACGGAAAGGGGAAATACCGTCAGTTACGACAGAAATTATTCAATTGTAATTCCTGTGAGACAGGTCTCGGTTGCATTCTGCTTGAGGGTAAACGTAGTTCCACCCGGAATCGTTATTGACTCAGCAGTAGCAATTTCAGCTGCGGTACTTGTTGAACCTACGCTTCCAGCAACAGGAAGTTCAACCAATGCAGCATAAGTCTTTTCTTCATTGTTTTCGGTATAAAGAAGTTTATATGATCCGGCTGATGATTTTATATTTATGTAGTTTACAGTCAGAGTATAAGTCAAATCAGTACTTCCCGGTGTCGTAAACTTAACAGAACCTTTTGAATCCATCTTAAGTGATGCCTTTTTAACTTTATCCGGGAAATAATCCTTACCAGAGCCTGAAACCGTAACATTGAGAACTGCGTTGTTTACGATTGTTGGAGTCGTAACAGTTGTAGTGTCAAAGGTAATGCTTCCGCCGAGAGGTTTAGAGCCAACGTATACGCTTACGGCATCAGAAGCAACGGTTACACCGCTTTCAGCTCCTGTTACGACAAACCTGAAGTATGCAGAACCGTCATTATCTGAACTGAATTCGTAAGTCTTTGATGCTGCGCCTTCGATATCAGAATATTCACCTGAAGCAGAAGAAGCTTTCTGCCAGATGAATGAAACATCTTCTTCAAGTACAGTCTCATCAAATACTGCAGTAAGGGTTGCAGTTCCTGTTGATGCTGCAATCTCAGATTTGTCAGTGCTTACAGAAGGAATATCCTCTGCAGTCAGAAGGCGTTTTGAAGCGTCTACAGTCAGGGCGATTAAGTCCGTTACTGAAGTTCCGTCAACGGTTACGGTAATTGTTCCCGTGTAGTTTTCTGAAATCTCTGGCTTTACGGTAATAAGGCCGTCGCTGCTTAATGTGATATTCTCACTCTCTGGAGAAAGTGACCAGCTTAAAGTCTGTTCAACTGCTGCAGCCGGCCTTATTGACGCATTAAGCTGATACGTAACTTCAGCCTTTTCCCTCTTGAGGGCAACTGTTCTTGAACTACCGCCGTCTGGAACAGCAATAGCTGCGCCTTCAGAATCAGTAATTGTTACGCCTGAAGCATGTATTGTAATTTCAGGCTCGGCAAGAGTTTCCTGTTCAGTATAAATGCGTACCGCAGAAACATAGACTGCTTCACCTGCCGTCAGGTCGATTCCGACTACAGAATAAGGACTTGAGCCTGTGTAATCATATGAAATCGTGTGCTTGTCAGCGGACTTGTGCGTTGTACTGAGTACTGTATTCATCTCAGTTCCGCTGGCAACAGAAATCTGTGTAGTTGTGCCGTCTGCAGAAGCAGCGTCTTCTTCCAGGGTCTTTATGTAAATCATGCGAGAAGTATTATTTTTGCCTGTTGCAAAGATGTCGGCTTCAATACGGTATTTACCTGCAACTTCTGCAGCAAACAGTACAGGAGACTGGTCTGCAACGCTTCCGTCACCTGATGAAGCTGCACGGTTAAGGAAGAGTGCTTTTTTGTCAGCACGCTGGAGTACCACTGCGCCCTTCTGGAACCAGAAATGAGAATAAACGTAAGTTTCAAAACCGGTTTCACTTCCGTCAATTGTTACCTTTGTTGCATCTCCTTTATTTGAAGTAACCTTACTGTAAGGATATGCAGCTGCCCAGGCATCAGCAGATTCCTGTGCCATGTTTACGGTATGAACATAAACCTTTGTAACGTTTACGTTAAATGACGTCGTTACGCTTTCATCTTCTGCAAGGGTAACAGTTACAGTCTTGCTTCCTGCAGTCGTAAAGTCTACGGAACTGAGTGTGTATTCAGATGAATCAAGGATTATTGTTGTATCATCAGATTTTGCTGCAGTTACGACAAGACCGTCTGTCTTGAGTGCAGTATCCGTTGAAAGATATTCAGTCTTTGAAGGAGCTGTAGTTACTGCAATTTCCTTTATGAATACAGGAATTGTAATCGTTTCATAAACAGAAATTCCGTCTACCTCATTTGCAGTTGCATAAACCTTAACGGTACCGTCCTTAGTTACGCCTGACATGTCAAGAAGGCCCGTATCGTCCCGGATTAAGGCTCCCGTATCAGACTCTACGGACCAGTTTACGCTCTGAGTCATTTTTGCAATTGTAGCATCAGCAGGAAGAATCTGACCAATACTGAATGAAGCAGTTCCGTTCTTTTTAACGGTTGAAGCACTTGCAAGAATAGTAATTGATGTTGCCGGAACTGACTTAATTGTAATTTCTGTAGCTGAAGTTGACTTTCCGCCGTATGTAAACATGATGTTCTTTGTAATTGACTTAACTGTTACAAAATCATCAGCCGTAACTGAATCCCAGGTAAAGGCATTTGAGCCGGCAGTCATCGTTACGCCGTCTGTCGTTGCTGCAAGCTCTTCGTTGAGGGAGCTTTCTGAATATTCAACGCTCAGGGTAACGTCAAGGTTTTCACCATAACTGTATGAAGTCTTTGAACCTTCCTTTACTGATACGGAAGTTACTGATGCATCGATAATATCCACGTCAAAACTTACAGTCTTTACGACAGATTCACTGGCAAACTCTGCAGCAGAAGGAACATAAGTTACGGTTACAGTCTGTCCGGTAACGGCAGCAGAAGAATCAAATCCGGTATAGCTGAACAGTGATTTATTCGTTCCGTCAACGGTAATTGAAGTCGGATAGTCAGGATCATCGTCAAGAGGATGATCATAAGCAACCACAACCATCATTCCTTCAAGTGCAAGCGAAGTTCCTGTGGCATATTTTGTTTTTGAAGGAGCATTTACAAGGGTCACTCCAGTAACTTTTGGAATTACTGAAAGTACCTGATATTCAATTATGTTGGACTTAGTATCAGTTCCCTTAAACTGTGCCCAGACCTGAACCTTAGAAGAAGAAGGCCTGCGGGCAGTTATAGAACCAGTTTGACTAATCATGAGTACCGATTCATCAGATGATTTCCATTCGATCTCGTTTCCGGCAGCAGATTCAGGATATATAGAAGCAGTAAGCTGCTGTGAAGTATCCCCTACTGCAATTTTTACTGCAGTCTGACCGGTTATGACGATTCCGGCATCAACCTTTACTGAAGGCTTTACGATAACCGTTTCATCCTCACCGGAACATGAAACAAAAGCGGCTCCGATAACTGCAAGAGAAGCCAGAACTGATATTATTTTTCTCAATTTTTTCATATTTTGTCTCCAGTTAGTAAACAGCTTTTTCTGTGATTCCGTAAACGGAAACAAGACTTGAAGTGTATCCGACAACGGCAGCTTTAAGCGCTGTATCAACGGCATAATCAACGTCTTTTGCAGCATTTGTTGCGTCACTTGATTTATGGCCGTAACCTGCAAATTCAAAGTCTCCGTTTTCAATGCGGCCTGCATAAGTCATTACGCTCGTCCTTGCTTCATCCGGTGTCTGAACGGTGTATCCGTAAAAATCAGAAGAAGTATCAAAGTTAGAATACTTGTCTCCGCCGCTGAATGCAGTTACGGTTGAAGGAACCGTTTCGTTTCTTGAAGAAGCTTCCCATGCATCAAAGTGAACACTGGTATCAACACCTGAAGGAAGGCTTCCCTTTACACCCTTTGTAATGAGCGGGCTCGTGTTGCTGTTTTTGTGAGGCCAGTACGAAGTTACGTTTAGCGTATCAACAATCTTATTATTGTATGACTTGATTGATCCGCCTGATTCACTTGAGAAAGTTCCGTAGTTTGCAGGATCATATTTTGAGCTTCCTGCATAAACATCATTACCCTGGAGTGAAGACATCATCGGGAATTTAACGTTACGGAAGTAATTTGCTTCAACAAAGGCATCAGCACCAGTTGTAGCACCTGTACCGTATTTTGAGTTTCCGTCATAGTAGTTGTTGTAGATATGAACAGTCATTGTACGGATACGAGGATGACGCGAATCAGAATGGTCAAACCAGTTATGATGATATGTAATGTAGTTAGGACCTGATTCAGATTTCATACCACAGAGAGACATTTTTCCTGAATCCCAGAAGTGGTTGTAAGAGTAAGTCTGATACTTTGAATCGCCCTTAACGTCAAGCGAACCGTCCCCCTTTGCCTGGTCACTGTCACCGCCGGTTGAACCGTAGAAGATATCACAGTTATGAACCCATGTATACAAATTGCCGGTATCAAGTGAAATACCGTCATCAGCAAAGCACATGAAGCCGAGGTTACGGAGTTCAACATAATGTGAGTCACGGCAAAGGATTCCAAAGCCCCAGAATGTGGCATCATCACCTACACCCTCGATAGTAAACATTGTATCAACTTTACCTGTTCCCTTAATCTGTAAACCTTCTGCAGAAGAGCCCCATGAAGATTTAGGGAAACCAGTTGTATCAATTTTACCGATTACACGGATACATACAGGTACATTATTGTTATAAGAAGCATATTTACAGTAGCCGGAATTATTAACAATTGCCTGAACACCAGTCAAAGTGATTTTTTCACCCTTTGCATTCTTATTGATTTCAAGTGCAACAGTATTAAAATTATCATTATCAACATAAATAACGATTGCGCCGTCCTTTAATGTGCCGTCTGCCTTATAAGCGCCTGGAAGAACATCAGCTGTAAATGCATAACCGCACCTGTCATGACTTGCAACGGAAGCAGAAGCAGTTGCAGGAGTTCCGCCGTTTGCAGCAACTTCAAAGTCATAGTCACCCTGGGCAAGCCCCGGAATGTCAGCGCGGATCATCTGACCGTAACTGCGGATAAGAGGTGTATCAATGGTTGTCCATGCAGAAGCATCAGATTTTTTATATTTTACTGTGTAAGTTGCATTTGAAACAGGATTCCATTCGAGGTAAGCGCTTTCAAGCCAGCCTACGACACGGGTAATCGTTACGGAAGCACCGGCAGGACTGTCGATGGTACCTTCACCTGAAGAACCTGTCATTCCCTGCCCTGTCTTTCCGTTTCCGCCGCCAGAGCCAGAACCGCCGCCACCTGAACCTGAGCCGTCATCAACATCCGTGACATCATCTTCAGAAGTTTCTTTTTCCGTAGATTCTGAAGCAGGAACGGTTTCAGCTGCAGAGTAAACGTTAATATCGATTTCTCCGCTTTTTTTACCGCCGATTACGGCATAAACGCTTGCAGTGCGGCTTGCAGAACCGCTTTCATCAATATCAAGTTCTTCAGCCTGTGGAATTCCATAGGCAGTAGTTCCTGCATTCGTAACTTCAAGTACGTCAGTTGCAGTAGAGACCCATTTTACGGAATCATAGTAAGCATTTGAAGGCGTAACGACTGCAGTAAGCTTAACCGGAGAATCTCCGACCTTAAGGCCGGTCTTCTCAGCCTTAATTACAACAGCCTGAACGCCGTGTTTTACATAAGTAGTTGAACTGCTGGAGCAGGCCGTAACAAGTACAGTCAGAAAGCACAATAACCCTGAGGCAGAAATCTTAATCTTCAAAATATCCCCCTTAAAAAAGCATAGACATGCTTCTATAGGATAGAAGTATACAAAAGAGGTGCAAGAGTTTTCATTTTAATTTTTGCACTATTCAGTTATTGAAAGGCATAAAGGGTAAAAATTGAACACTTTTTGGACAAAAAAGACGTTTACAGCAATTCTGAGGATATAATTTATGCATAAAAAAAAGGGCTTCAACCGAAGCCCCTTTTAACTCAACTACTAGCAGTTCTCGCTGAAGTATTTGATTGTTCTTACCATCTGAGATGTGTAGCTGTTTTCATTATCATACCAAGAAACAACCTGTACTTCGAAGAGGCCGTCAGCAATCTTTGTTACCATTGTCTGAGTAGCATCGAAGAGTGAGCCGTAGCGCATTCCGATAACGTCTGAAGATACGATTTCGTCTTCGTTGTATCCGAATGTTTCCGGGTCAGATGCTTTCTTCATAGCAGCGTTGATAGCTTCTTTTGTTACGTCGTTACCCTTTACTACTGCAGTAAGGATTGTTGTAGATCCTGTTGGAACCGGAACGCGCTGAGCAGATCCGATGAGTTTTCCGTTGAGTTCAGGAATTACAA